>NZ_BAABGS010000018.1:0-322293 GCF_039541695.1 Chelativorans composti
TCGTGACGATCTCGTCGGGCTTGTGTCGCTTGTTGGCCATTGTGGTCCTCCTTCATGGTCAAAACCATACTTCAAGGTGGACCCGTTCAATGGGGGTGGATCACTTCGACGGCCAGGACTTCACCGCCTATTCCGCCTTCGAGCGCGACATCGGCATGGTGTTCCAGTCCTACGCCCTCTTCCCGCACATGACCGTGTTCGAGAACACGGCCTACGGCCTGCGCATCCGCAAGACCCCCGAGGCCGAGATCCGCAAGCGCGTCGGCGAGACGCTGGAAATGCTGGAGCTGAACCATCTGGCCGGCCGCTACCCGTCCGACCTCTCCGGCGGCCAGCAGCAGCGCGTGGCGATTGCCCGCGCCCTCGTCTACCGCCCGCGCATGCTCCTGCTCGACGAGCCGCTCGCCAATCTCGACGCCAAGCTGCGCGTGCAGATGCGCGAGGAGATTCGCCGCATCCAGAAGACGCTCGGCATCATGACGCTCTACGTCACCCATGATCAGGAGGAGGCCATGTCGGTCTCCGACCGCATCGGCGTCTTCGACCGCGGCCGCCTGCGCCAGTTCGGCGCGCCGGAGCACATCTACGCAAACCCCAATTCGCTCTTCGTCGCGGACTTCATCGGCAAGGCGAACTTCCTCGACGTCTCGCTCCTCTCCGTGGGCAAGGACGGCGCGCGCGTCGGCGTCCCGGGTATGGGCGAGATCACGCTCACCCGCACCTGCGAGCTCGAGAGCGACGAGGCGGCAGGCATCGCCCCCGGCCATGGCATCGTCAACGTGCGGCCGGAGCACCTGCGCCTTCAGACCACGGACCATCCCGGCATCGAGGGTCGCATCGTGCGTGTCCAGTTCCTGGGCAGTTTCGTGCGCTATATCGTCGAGTGCGGCCTCAGCCGGCGCGACCTGATCATCGACTCCGTCCGCTCCGTGCCGGGCCTTGGCGAGGGGGAATCCGCCCGCCTCACCTTCGATCCGGCCGAAGCCATCCTCTTCCATCCGGCAGGTGCGCGATGACGGCGGCCGTGACAGCAACGCCGGAGCGCCCGCGGACAAGGCGCATCGACTGGCTCCCCTGGGTAGCGGGCGGTCTCACCGTCGCCGTCCTGGTCCTTTTCATCCTGATTCCGATCCTGCAGCTCCTTGTCTCGGCCTTCCTGCCATCAAGGCGCTCGGCAACTTCGGCGTACCGGCCATTCTCGGCGGCCAGATGTATGTGCTGCCGACCCTCATGTACTTCCAGGTGCACGGCTTCTTCAACCTGAACGCTGCAGCGGCCATTGCCCTCGTCAACGTCGGCATCACGCTCGTGGCGCTGCTGATCCTCACCTGGCTCAACCGGCGTCGCCGCTTCGTCACCGTCACCGGCGTCACCCGCCGCATGCCGAAGTCCGCGGGACGCGGCGCCCGCATCTTCGCCAACGTCTACGTGTGGGGCCTGCTGTTCGTCGCCCTGCTGCCGCAGATCATGGTGATCTGGATCTCCTTCGCGGAGCGTTGGGCGGGCACCGTCTTCCCCACTGAATACGGCCTCGGCAACTACATCACGATCTGGCCGGTGCTGCGTCAGGTCATCACCAACAGCGTGTTCCTGGCGGGTGCCGCGACCCTCATGGCCGTGGTCTTCGGCACGCTGGTCTCCTATTCGTCGGTCCGTCACAAGTTCAAGGGAAAGTGGGCGTTGGACCTGACCGTGATGCTGCCCTTTATCCTGCCAGGCATCATCACCGGCGTGTCCTTCCTCATCACCTTCAACTCCGGCCCGATCGTGCTCACGGGCACGGCGGCGATCCTGATCTTCGCCTATTTCGTCCGGCGGGTGGCCTATGTCTTCCGCACCGTGTCCGCCTCCCTCAGCCAGGTCGACACGCGCATCGAGGAAGCCTCCACCGTCTGCGGCGCCACCTGGGGCTACACCATGCGCAAGGTGACGGTGCCGCTCGTGGCCCCCGGCGTACTGGCCGGCGCGATCATCGCTTTTGCTGACCTCGTGAGCGAAATGAGCGTGACCGTCTTCCTCTACTCCGCGCAATGGAAGACGATCTCCATCGCCATCTTCGAGCGTCTCGTTGCCGACGAGACGGCGGCGGCTGCCGCCATCGGCTCGGTCACCATCGTGCTCGTCCTGTCTCTGGTCTTCGGCGCCAGCAAGCTGGTCGGCAAGAACATGGCGGACATGTTCCGCTGAATCATCCAACATTGGAGGAAACGATGAAGCTCACTCGCAGACAATTCGGCAAGGGCGCCGCCGGCCTGCTCGCCATGGCGGCCACCGGCACAAGCCTGCCCGCGCGCGCCGACAGCGGCCGCGTCGTGCTCTACAACCCGGGCGGCGCGAAGCTCGCTGACGCGCTGGTCGCGGCCTTCAACAAGCACCACCCGGACATCACCGTGGACGTCATCAATGCCGGTGTGGGCGAACTCTTCACCCGCATCGAGGCCGAGAGCGCCAGCCCCAACGGCGACGTGCTGATGGGCGCCAGCGTCGAAGCTTACAAGGACAAGCCGGATCTCTTCGAGCCCTATCTCACGGCTGACGACGCGGCCTACCCGCGCGAGTTCGTGGGCGAGAACAGCCTCTACTACGGCCTCGACCTGCTGCTGCAGACCTTCATGATCAACACAGATCGCATGTCCGAGGAGGAAGCGCCGAAGAGCTGGGCCGACCTCGCCGATCCCAAGTACAAGGGCCGTATCGTGCTCGCCAACCCGTCGCTGTCCGGCTCGGCCTACGGCCAGTTCGGCCAGCTCCTGCAGCTCTACGGCTGGGACGTGGCGGCCAAGGTCGTCGAGAACGCCACCTTCCTCAACTCTTCGCAGCTGGTCTGGCAGGGTGTCGCCAAGGGCGAGTATGACATGTGCGTAATCAACGACAACAATGTCGTGAGCCTCGCCAGGGAAGGCTATCCTGTGAAAGCCATCTATCCGTCGGAGGGCGTGGCGCTGCGCTTCTCCGCCAATGCCATGATCAAGGGCGCTCCGAATCAGGAGAACGCGAAGAAGCTTCTCGACTTCCTGAACTCCAAGGAAGCCCACGAGATCTCCGTCGGCATCACCAACCGCCGCTCGGTCCGTCCGGACGTCGCTCCACCGGAGGGCCAGCTGCCCTTCGACCAGATCAAGGCCTTCGTCTACGACGACGCCAAGGCGGCTGCGGAGCGCGAGGAGAACCTGCGCAAGTTCGACGAGCTCTTCGCCCTCAAGTAGGATCGCGTCAGGCAATCAGGACACAACGGCGGCTTCGGCCGCCGTTTTGTTTGGAGCGGTTCCAGACAATGCGGGACCGCATTTCCCCTCCCGGAACCGCAAGGACCAAATGTTTGGACAGCGGGCAAGGGCCAGCACACACTTGCTCAGGACCAGACACATCGCGCCGAACCGTCGCCCAACAAAAAGCCCCCGGCGCGTGGCCGGGGGAGTCTTGCTGCGATCAAGCGCTGCTTGTCAGATGCACTGACCGTTGGGACCGACCCTGCCGCTGGGACACGTATTGTCACGCCGCGGGAACGGGCTTCTCGGACGATCCTCGCTCTGCTGCGGACGCGGACGGGGAGCGTTCGCGTTGGGACCAGGTCTATTGCGATCGGGAGCGGCTGCCGCAGGCGGCCGTGCACCTGGTGCGGTCGCACCCGGACGCGGCGGAGGCGGCGGGTTGCCGGCCCCAGGACGCGGCGGCACGGGTCGAGCATCGCCCGGCCGCGGTGGCGGAGGAGGCATGACGCCAGGCCGCGGAGGCGGCGGAGGAGGAACTGCGCCCGGACGCGGGGGCCGTGGCGGGCCCCACCGGTCGCGATCGCGATACCACGAACGATCGCGGTACCAGCGGTCCCAGTAATTGCCGAATTGGAAGGTGATGACCGGAATGCCGATGCGCGGCGCCAGCTCGGGCAGGTAGACGCGCCGGTTCTGGTAGATCATCTGCAGGTAGCGCCCGCTCACCCAACCGCGGTTACCGCGCCAGGAGGTATCGCACCAGCTCCATCCGCTGAGGCAGCCGTGGACGTCGACAACCGCGCCGTTTGGCAGCGTGACCACCACCGGATAGTCGGTACCCGGGCCAGCCCGCATGTTTACATTGGCAGTCGTATAGGCATTCTGGGCGAGCGCACCGACGGTCGCCACCCCCATGATAGCTGCCGCCCCAAGCAGCACGCGATAAACCATCTTCTGACTCCTGCAGAGAACCTCGCCGCACTCAACATGTTTAGACAGCAAAAGTTCCAACTGCGGCGGCATTAAGACAATTATGATGAATTCCGATTGGGTCAGGCCGAACGCCCGTCGATGCCGGTCATCGCCCCGCTGGGCGTGTAGTAGTCAATATACCGCGCCGGAATGTTCTCCACCGGGAGCACGACCATCACATCGGTGGTGTCGAAATCGCGGTCGATGACGCATCCGTCGCCGAAACGGGCGCCCAGGCGCAGGTAGCCCTTCACCAGTGGCGGCATCCCGGCCAGGGCAACCTTGGGATCGACCTTCTCCCGCGGCATCAGCTTCATGCTGGAATAACGGTCGGGCCTCGCTCGGATGTGCCATTCGCCCTCCGCGGGAAAGTCATGCGCCAGGAGTGACAGCGCCTGTGCATGCTCTGACGGTTCCACGCCATGGAAAGATGCGCAGCCCACCATCACGTCGATTCGGTTGCGTCGGCAGTAGGCCCAAATCCCGTGCCACAAGAGTTCGATGGTGCGCTTGGATCGGTAATCCGGCAGCACGCAGGACCGGCCAAGCTCCAGAAACCGGCGTTCCGGATGCCGCGCCACCAGCTCGGACAGCTCGAACTCACCGTCCGAGTAGAATCCGCGAACGGCCCGTTCCTGCGGCAGCAGCCGGTAGGTTCCGATGATGCGGTGCGGCCTGCCCTCCTCGTCGGGAGCAGTGTCGATCACAAGCAAGTGGTCGCAGATGGCGTCGAATTCGTCGGCGTCACGCCCCTCCGCCTGGGCGCAGGCACTTCTGGCGCCGAGTTCCTGCACGAAGACCTGATAACGCACGATCTGGGCTGCGGTGACGTCATCGCCGCTTTCCGCGAGCCGCACCTGCATTGTTCCAAGACGGCCGAGGACAGTACCCTGGGCCGGAGCGTCACCGGTCAGATATGCGCGCTCCAGCAATGCCGCCTCACGGCTCCCCGGATTGCCATCCATCTGAATACTGCTCACGTCTTGGTCTCCCGGTCATGATGCCCGCCTGATACAGAGGCGCGCGAGGACAGAAACATGACAGGCAATGAACCTGAGCTCCCTCATACCACAATAAGCTCAGGATTCACCAAGTTTCGCAAGCAGATCCATGAGCGCCGAGGGCTCGACGGGTTTCTGGAGAAATTCGTTGGCTCCCATTTCCAGCGCACCGCGCCGGGTAGCCGGCTGTCCGTCGGCTGACAGGACGACGATCACGACGGGATCGATGGACTTGCTGCGTTCGACAGAGCGAATGTGCTCGATGACCGAGAGTCCGCAGGCGTCAGGCAGATTGAGGTCGATCACGACAAGGTCATAGCTCCGCGGAGCCTCGCTGAATGCCTCCATCGCCTCGGCGCCGGTCCGCACCCATGTGACAGCGCAGCCGGCGCTGCTGAGCGTCTTCTCCGTCAGAAGTGCGTTGATCCGGTTGTCCTCGGCGAGCAGCACCCTCAGTTTGTGCCCAATCTCCGCCTTCTTCAGAATCGCCTGCCGCTCGCTCGAAGGCTGCATCGGCCGGCTGGGCAGGTCGCCGCTGATAAGGCGAACGACCGTCGACCCGCGCGGGGGACGGGCTATGAAGGCGTTGTAACCGGCTTCCCGCAGATACGGCAGACGGGGCCGATCGACGGGAGCGATCATGGTCAGCGCGCGCCGGGTCCGAAGTCCGCGGTTGCGCAAGCGGGCCAGCATCGGTTCCCCGCCCGTTTCCAGGCACGCATCCGCAATCAGGACATCGACGTCGCCATGACCTTCATCGATCATGGCCAGCGCCTCCGCCTCCCCGCTCAGCAGCCGCACCGTCCCGCCCCTCGATTCAACCGCTTGCGCCAGCGCCCTGGCTTCCATCTCGCGGGGTGTCAGGACCGCCACCTTGAGCCCGGCGAACACGTCTGCACTTTCGGTGCTTGGCTCGGGCGCAACGAGCGGCAGGAAGACCCTGAAAGCAGCACCCTGGCCCGGAGCCGTCTCAACGGCAATGTATCCGCCCATCGCCACCACGAGACGGCGGGTGATGGCCAGCCCAAGCCCCACGCCCTGTTGAGGGTGCCGCGTCCGGTCGCCCGACTGCTCGAATTCCCGGAAAAGCCGGGCCACCGTCTCGCCGTTCATGCCGGGGCCGGTGTCCTCGACGGTGAACATGATCTCGTCCGGCCTGCTGCATTCTGCGGTCACCAGAACACCGCCCTTCTCGGTGAACTTGATCGCGTTGCCGACGAGATTGAACAGCACCTGCCGCAGCCGCCACGGATCGACCGTGAAACTTTCGGGCACGTCGGGAGCGATATGCGAGGCCACCGCAATGTCCTTCTCGAAGGCATTGGCGGCGAGCAGCTCCACCACGCTCTCGATGAGCTCGCGAACGGAGACGCGCTGCGGTTCGAGCACGAGCCGCCCGGCTTCGATTCGCGACAGGTCGAGGAGTTCGTTCACGAGCTTCAGCAGGGATTCGGCTGATGTGCGAATGGCCTGGACGTAGGTCTGCTGTTCGGGCGTCAGCGGAGTAAAGGCGAGCAGGCCCGCCATGCCGATCACGCCGTTCATGGGCGTGCGGAGTTCATGGCTCGCGGTTGCCAGGAGTCGCGACTTGGCAAGGCTCGATTGCTCCGCCTGTTCGCGCGCCTCGATGAGTGCAGCCTCCCGCTGCTTGATGTGCGTGATGTCGCGGGCAAGCGCGAAGCGGCTTCTCCCACCGTACTCGTCCTCCAGCTCCACTTCGCGCCACGAGAACCAGCGAACGCCCTGTCCCGTGTGAACCACGCTTTCCGGTGGTCCATCTTCCGCAGGACTCCCCGGACCGACCGGAATATCGATACCCAGTTCCGGAAGAAGCTTGCCCTTGAGATCGGAGGCCGCGCATTCCAGCAGAAAGCAGAGCTGCGGATTGCACCAGAGGATCCGGCCGTCGTGATCATACTGAATGACCACGTCTCCCAGCGCACCGAGCGCCGACCGGACATCCTCCTGATGTCCCTTGATGGCAGGATTTCTCCCGCCCGGTTGCATGCCCCACCCTTCCCTCATGGACACATTTTTAGGGACAAACGCCCTCAAACGCAAATCGCTGCAGCCATGTCGAATTGACCGTTGACTGGCTTTCGCGATCCGTTCCGCCTCCGGGAGCCCGCCGCTTTTCGCGCGAAAACCGGAGGCAGCCAGCCCATCGGATCCGGGAGGGCTTTCCTGCAGCGGCGAACGAATCCTCCGGTCACTCCGAGGCGCGGTTCGCGGATCGCCCCTGCCGCCAGACGAGGAACTCCTGGAAAATCACCAGCCCCGCGCCGACCGTGATGAAGGCGTCGGCCAGGTTGAAGATGGCGAAGGACCAGACCGGCGTGTGGAAATACACATAATCCACCACGTAGCCGCCGATCAGCCGGTCGATCAGGTTGCCGATCGCGCCGCCGATGATGAGCGCGAAGCCTGTCCGCGCATAGATCTGGTGCGGATCGGTCCGGAATGCGAGCACCGCCACGAAGACGATGATCGCGATGGCGATCACTCCTAGCCACGGACTGCCGAGGTCCGACAGGAAGGAGAACGCGATCCCGGTGTTCTGCGTATGCAGCAGCGACAGGAACGGTATGAGGTCGATGCGGCTGTGGAGCGGCATGTTGGTCTCGACCCACAGCTTGATGGCCTGGTCGAACACGACCGCCGCGACCACCGTGAAGATGAACCAGGCAGTGCTGCGTCTCATCGGCCATTCTCCCCTGTCAGCGGGAAGGCGCTGCGGCGGATCTCGTAGAGCATCACGCCGGTCGCGACCGCCAGGTTGAGGGAATCGGCCTTGCCGGCCTGGGGGATGCGCACGAGCTTGTCGCAGGCTTCCGCCAGGCTGTCGGGCAGGCCCTTCTGCTCGTTGCCCATCATGAGCAGCACCGGCCCCTTCGAGTAGTCAACGGTGCGATAGTCCACCGACCCCTTGAGATGGGTGCCGACGACCAGTCCTTTAAAACCTTTCCGCCAGGCGAGGAATTCCTCCTCATCGGTCTCCGTCAGCGGTACTGCGAAGAGCGAACCCATCGTCGCCCGTACCGCCTCGATCGCGAACGGATCCGTGCAGTCGCCCACAAGGATCACGCCCTTGGCGCCAACGGCATCCGCCGTGCGGATGATCGTGCCGAGGTTGCCGGGATCGCGAACCCGGTCCAGCGCCACATAGACGTCGCCCGGCGCTGGCCGGATATCCTTGAGTGGACGGTAGCGCTGCTCGAACACGCCCACTACCATCTGCGGGTTTTCGCGCCGGGTGATGGCTGAAAGTACCTTCTCGCTCACTTCGAGCACCGTTCCGCCAGCGGCCACGGTCCGGGCGGCAGCCTTCTCCACGGCCGGATTGCCGTTGCCCGCCTTGGCGAAGATGAAGAAGCGGATCGTCCACCCGGCATCCAGCCCGTCGATCACCAGTTTCAGCCCCTCGGCCATGTAGGCATTGTCGCGCTCGCGGTACTTCTTTAGCGCGAGCGCCTTGATGTCCTTCACCAGCGGGTTGGAGAGGCTGGTGATTTCCTTCACCCTGCCGGGCGCGGTTGCCTTGGCTCGTGTCTCGTTCATTCAGCTACCCACCGCGAAAAGAGTGATGTTGACAGGGCGCGGCCCGCGGCCTGCTCGCGGATGACCAGTTCGCCGGATTCCACGCATCCGCCCATGCCGGCGAAACTGTCCCGCATCAGCGTATGGATGGCGAAGAAGGAGGCGCGAATGGAGTAGGCTGTAAGCACCACCGCCAGCGGCTTGTCCGACAGGATCTGCCGGCAGGCCTCGACCATCGCCGGGAGATGCTCAAACAGCTGCCATACCTCGCCCTTGGGCCCGCGCCCGTAGGCCGGCGGATCGAGCAGGATGATCTCGTAGCCATTGCCGCGCCGGACCTCGCGCTCGACAAACTTCATCGCGTCCTCGCAGATCCAGCGGATTGGCTTGTCGGTGAGCCGCGCCAGTTCCTGGTTCTCCCGCGCCCAGCCGATGGCCTTCTTGGAAGCGTCAACGTGGGTCACATGCGCCCCGGCCTTGGCCGCCACCAGCGAGGCGAGCCCCGTGTAGCCGAACAGGTTGAGCACCTTCACGGGGCGCTTCGCGTTCTCGATCAACGACCGCATGAAGGCCCAGTGCGTCGCCTGCTCGGGGAAAACGCCGACATGCCGGAACGAGGTAAACCGGCCGAGATAGTCGATGTCCTCGTGCCGCATGGGCCAGGTTTCCCCGAGCGGTGTCTTGGGAAACCGCCAGCGCCCCATGCCCTCTTCGTCCGTATCGCCGGTGAAGATCGCATCCGCCTTCGCCCACTCCGACTCGGGCAGCGCCGGCCGCCAGATCGCCTGTCCCTCCGGCCGCACGATCCGGTACGGGCCATATTGCTCGAGCTTCTGCCCGTCGCCCGAGTCGAGCAGCGCATAGTCCTTGTTGGGCAGCACCTCCAGAATCACCGGCAGCCGCTCGGCCGGCAGCGCGCCTTGCGGCCGCGCCGAGCGCCGCGGCGCCGGTCTTGCCTGCGCACCCTGATCCTCGCGGCTCGGTGCCGGCTGATGCTTTTTCTCGCGAAACGTCTTCAACGGAGGCTCCAAGCTTGCTGTATGGCCGCTGCCCTTTGCGGCGCCACGGGTCAAGACCTCAACGCGGAACAGTCCGTGGCGCGGTGATTTTGGCAGCTTGTGCCATAGAGGAGAAACCGGCGCAATCGGAAGCGGCAACCTGCGGCCGCGCAAGCGCGCTCACAAGTCTCGGCCCGTGATTTGTCGCCGGGACTCGCGCGCAGGCGCATTGGCCCGGCGGACTTGGCCCTAGTACCGCGCGAGTGCGGTACCCTGCGGCCGCTCGCCCTCGTTCGTCGCCTTCGTCCGCTCACGCTCCGCCACCTGCGACTGCCGCGCGAGCCGGCGGTAGCGCCCCTGCCGGAACCAGGTGACGGTACTGCCCACCACCACGCCGAGCATCAGCGCCAGCAGCAGGTACACGAACAGAGGCAGCTCGACGCTGAGCGCCGGGTTGCCCGGATTGAACGGATCGAGCGTGAATACGACCGGTCCCCGGTTCGCCACCGCCAGCGCGATCAGGATCACGGCCAGAGGCACCAGGATGACGGTGAGGACGATTCGATTGAACATGGGATTATCCGGGGAACGGGATCGTCACTTCCCGGCGTTCAGCCGTTCCCGCAGCTCCTTGCCTGTCTTGAAGAAGGGGACCCACTTTTCTTCCACGTGAACGGCCTCGCCGGTGCGCGGGTTGCGCCCGACGCGGGCCGGACGATTCTTAACGGAGAAGGCCCCGAAACCCCTCAGCTCGACGCGGTTCCCCTGCGCGAGCGCATCTGCAATCTCGTCGAAGATCGCGTTGACGATGTTTTCCACGTCACGCAGGAAGAGATGCGGATTGCGGTTCGCGATGATCTGCACGAGTTCGGATTTGATCATGATAAGGTTCCGCCGGTTTCAGGTATCGTGAGACCTATTACACGGATTTTGCTAGAGTTTTCAATCTCCAGCCAACCCGTTTTCAGGTTGCCAGAGGGACAGGAGACCGTCAAGGAACAACCGCTCGGCGCCGATTTCCTTCAGCGCGGCATTGATGTCAAAGCCTCGCATGCCGCCCATCCAAAAGGCCGCGGTTTCGGAAAGCAGCCACGGGCCATCCGACTGCTTCGGCTCCCACTCGACGATTTCGAGCTCTTCCGCGACGCCCTTCTCCACCAGATGCGCTTTGGCCTCCTCCACGCCGCCCAGGGCGTCGACGAGCTTGCGTTCCAGCGCCTGCCGCCCGGTGAAGATGGAACCGTCCGAGAGCCGGCGAACCTCTTCCTTCGTCAGCGGTCGCCGCGAGGCCACCAGGTCCATGAACCACTCGTAGCTGTCGCGCACCATGTTCTGAACCATTTGCCTCGCCTCTTCGGTCGCCGGGGAGAAGGGCGACGGCTCCGCCTTGAGCGGCGACGACTTGATCTCGGTTACGCCGACGCCGATCTTCTCCATGAGGCCGGCGACGTTCGGCACCTGCACGATGACGCCGATGGACCCGACGATCGACGTGTGCCGGGCGACAATGTGGTCTGCCGCACTGGCGATCATGTAGCCGGCAGACGCGGCCAGCGTCCCGACCTGGGCGACGACCGGCTTCGATTCGGTCAGCTTGCGGACGGAGTTGAAGATCGCCTCGCCCCCGACCGTGGTGCCGCCCGGAGAATCGACCGTCAGGATCACGCCCTTCACGCGATCATCCTTCCGGATCTGGTCCAGCATCTCGAGCAGCTTCTCGTCTTCCGTGATGGTGCCCTCGACCCGGACGCGCGCGATATGGTCACCCCGCGTATCCGTGACGGCGTATTGCGCCACGCCGGCAATTGCCGCAGCGATGACGAGGAGCGTCATGACCCGCCAGAAGGTCAACTTGCGCCGCAGGCTACGGCGATCCATGATTTCGTCAACTCTGGACGGCATAAACCACCTCTCTGAAAATCATAAGGGCTTGTTTTTTAGACGAAAGATCTCATATCAGCTACCGGAAGATGCGGGCTTGTTGATCGGGGGCGAAATTTGGTGCCCGTTCATCCCGGATTCACCAAGATATATCAGAATACGTATATTCACGGTGCTTGATTAGAAGCTATTCTGGCCGAAATTGGAAATCAGCGCGGCGACCCGTGCCCCGCGAGACTGGCGGTTTCGGTTCCAGGACATATGTACAGGCAGACACAAAGGGGCATTGATGGGAGACGTGCTGACAGAATCGCCGGGAGGCAGCACATTCCGCCGCAATGAACGCGGTGTGGAAGCGTTTGCGCTTGCGGCGCGGCACTCTCGCAAGGTGAAGACGCTGAAGATCGTCCTGCCTGTAGCGGCCACGCTGATTGTGATCGCATTCTTCGGCTACTCTTATCTTCCCCGTTTCGGCGCGGCCAAGGTGGACATCATCGACACGACCGTCGAGAACGGCGAGCTTGTCATGTCCAACCCGACGCTGGACGGGTTCACGAGGAACAACCAGCGCTACTCGATCACGGCGAAGAAGGCGCGGCAGCCGGTGGGCGAGCCGCTCGGCACCTTCTCGCTTGAGGAAATTGCCGCGACGATCCCGTTCGGCGACAAGGACAGCGCACAGATCGTCGCCGGCGGCGGCAGTCTGGACCGTCAGTCCAGCCGTCTTTTGCTCGACAAGTCTATCGACATAGAGACCACATCGGGCATACACGCGAAGCTGCAATCTGCGGAAGTCGATCTGGCCAACCGGACGGTTCAGTCTGACCAGCCCGTGACGATCCAGATGAATGGTGTCCGCATCGAAGCGGAAAGATTTGAGACTGCCGAAGGCGGCAAGAAGCTGGTATTTGATGGAGGGGTCCACATCCAGGTTCAGCCGTCAGAGATCAAGAGAGGGGCGACCGATGCGCAAGAAGCCGTGGACTGACCTGGTCCGCCTAACCTGTACCCTGGCCCTGTTGTCGGCCCTGCCGGGTCTGGCCGTGGCGCAGCAAAACATGCGCGAAGGCCTGAATTTCAGCAATGACGAGCCGCTCGAGATCCAGGGCGATCGCCTCGAGGTCCTGGAAGAGGGCCGCGTCAACGTTCTGACCGGCAATGTCTCGGTCGTTCAGGGCCCGAATCTGCTGCGTTCGGGCAAGATGACCGTCTATTTCGCCCGTGGCACCACGCCCGGCACGGCCTCGGGCAACAACATCGAGCGCATCGAAGTCGAGGGCGGGGTCTATGTGAAGTCGGACAAGCAGGTGGCGACCGGCGATCGCGGCTTCTACGACATGCGCAGCGAAATTCTCGAACTGACCGGAAAGGAAGTTGTCCTCACCGAAGGCGAGAACGTGATCGTTGGCTGCAAGCTGGTCATTCGCGGCCGCAACGGCGAAGCGACGCTGGAGAGCTGCAAGAACGGCAACTCGTCGGCCGGTCGCGTCAAGATGCTCATCACTCCCCCGGACCGCAATGCTCGATGATACGCCCCGGAAACGCACGCCCCGCAACTCAACCGGCCCCAACCTGGACGAACTGGAGCGTTACAAGGGGACGCTGATCGCGCGCGGCCTGACCAAGGCCTACAAGGGCCGCCAGGTCGTCAATGGCGTGTCGCTTGGCGTGCGCGCAGGCGAAGCCGTGGGCTTGCTCGGCCCCAACGGCGCCGGCAAGACGACCTGCTTCTACATGGTGACGGGACTTGTTCCCGTGGATCAGGGCACCATTCACATCGACGGCTTCGATGTGACCGCCATGCCCATGTACCGCCGCGCCCGCCTTGGCATTGGCTACCTTCCGCAGGAATCCTCGATTTTCCGCGGCCTGTCGGTCGAGAACAATATCCGCGCCATTCTTGAGGTGGTCGAGAAGAGCCGCAAGGAGCGCGAGAAGATGCTCGACTCCCTGCTCGAAGAGTTCCACATCAGTCATCTCCGCAAGGCGCCCTCCATCGCCCTGTCGGGCGGCGAGCGCCGCCGTCTGGAGATTGCCCGCGCGCTCGCCAGCAAACCCAACTTCATGCTGCTGGATGAACCCTTCGCCGGCATCGACCCCATCGCGGTGACCGACATCCAGCAACTGGTGAAGCACCTCACCTCGCGGGGCATCGGCGTGCTGATCACGGACCACAATGTCCGCGAAACCCTGGGCCTCATCGACCGCGCCTACATCATTCACGCCGGGCAGGTGCTGACCCACGGCAAGCCCGAGGACATCGTCGGCAATCCCGATGTCCGCCGCCTCTACCTCGGCGAGGGTTTTGCGCTCTGACACGGGCGGAACGGGAAACCGGTCTGCTGGATGGCAGACCGGTCCTGCTCAGGTTTCGGGCTGATCAGTCCCGCGTCTTGGCCCGCACTGAGCGCGGATCTCCAAACCTTCGTCAATCCCGTGTGTGCGACGTCCCACCCGCGTCAAAAAACGCGCTCCGACAACCGTAGAATTCTTGACAAGCAAGTCTCAGGCCATTCTTATCCCCGCGCAGCCGTCGCGCTGCGGTCAGGGGGTGAGGACGAGCGATGTCGCTAAAGCCGGTACTCGGGTTACAGCAGACCCAGTCCCTCGTGATGACTCCTCAGCTGCTGCAGTCAATCAAGCTGCTGCAATTCAACGCCGTTGAGCTGGAACAGTACGTTTCCGAAGAAATCGAAAGAAACCCCCTCCTCGTCCGCGACGAATCCCGCTCCTCCGAGGACCAGCAGCCGCAACCCCAGCAGCAGTCCGAGGCCGAGATCATCTCGGAGCGACTGGACGCCTCTCTGGAGAACCTCTACCCGGACGATCCCGGCCGTCACGACACGATCAGCCCGGACCTCTCCGCCCAGTGGAAGTCCGCGGGTGGCCATGGCTCCACCCTGTCCGACGACGACTGGAACGCCGAGTCCTTCGCAGCCGCCCCGCGCACCCTGCGCGACGTGGTCCAGGAGCAGATCCCGTTGATCTTCCGCGATCCGGCCGACCGCTTTCTGGCCCTCCACCTCGCCGACTCGCTGGAGGACTCCGGCTATCTCGCCGACTTCGACGAGCTGCCGGTGCGAACGGGCACGACCCGCGCGAAACTCGAGCGCATCCTGATGACGCTCCAGCAGAACATCGAACCGCCCGGCCTCTTCACGCGCAATCTCTGCGAATGCCTTGCCATCCAGCTTCGGGCGAAGGGACGTCTCGACCCTGCCATGGAGGCCCTGCTTGACAACCTGGACCTCCTTGCCCGCAGGGATTTTGCCGCGCTGCGCAAGATCTGCGGCGTGGACGAGAGCGACCTCGCCGACATGATCGCCGAGATCCGAGCCCTCGATCCCAAGCCGGGCACCGCCTTTGCCTCCGGCAGCTCCGCGCCGGTCGTGCCGGACGTGATCGTCCGCCCCGCGCCCGACGGTTCCTGGCGGGTGGAGCTCAACGAGGAGGCTTTGCCCCGCGTCCTGGTCGACCAGGCCTATTGCGCGCAGGTCTCGGCCAGGTCGGGCAAGCAGGACCAGGCGTTCATCTCGGAATGCCTGCAGAACGCCAACTGGCTCGTCCGTGCCCTCGACCAGCGGGCCAGGTCGATCCTCAAGGTCGCCTCCGAGATCGTCCGCCAGCAGGAGGCCTTCCTGACCCACGGCGTCAGCCACCTTCGCCCCCTCAAGCTGAAAACGATTGCCGACATCATCGGCATGCACGAATCCACCGTCAGCCGCATCACCGCCAACAAGTACATGCTGACCCCGCGCGGCATGTTCGAAATGCGCTATTTCTTCACCGCCGCGATCGCCTCCGCCGACGGGGGCGATGCTCATTCCGCGGAAGCGGTGCGAAACCGCATCCGGCAGCTCATCGACCAGGAGACGGCCGACAACGTGCTCTCCGACGATGCCCTGGTCGATATCCTGAAGAAGGAAGGCATCGACATCGCCCGCCGCACCGTGGCGAAATACCGGGAAGCCATGTCCCTCCCCTCTTCCGTCCAGCGCCGGCGGGAAAAGAAGGCGCTGGCCGCCCAGCGGTGATATCCTTCCGTCGTTTCGACGGCCGGTACGCCCCCTTGGATTGACAGGGTTGCCGGAACCCACTAGAAGCGCCCGCTTCCACGGTGGAGAAGGCCTGCGTGGAGATTTGACAAGGATTAAGGGGATACGATCGGCGTCCGGATAGTTTCACATTTGATTGCCGCTCAAGCTTGTAAGCGCCGATCACAAGTATAAACTCTCTAGCATCGCTAACCGGCCAAAAGGTTTCAGTAAAAATGAGTCTGCGCATTTCTGGTAAGCATATGGACGTAGGCGAGGCCTTCCGGACACGCATCGAAGGCAAGATCGAGGAAGCTGTCACGAAATATTTCGACGGTGGCTATTCGGGCCATGTGAACATGATCAAGGAGCGTGCCGGTTTCACGGCCGATTGCATGATCCGTCTCGACAGTGGCGCCGAGCTTCAGGCGACCGGCCAGGCTCAGGAGCCGCAGCTTGCGTTCGAAATTGCGTCCGAGCGCCTGGAAAAGCGACTGCGCCGCTACAATCGCAGGCTGAAATCGCGCAGCTATCCAACTTCCGGGGACGGTCTGGCGGATGGCGCCGAAATGTCCTATCGCATCATGACTGGTCCGGAGGACGAAGAGCATGAGGTCGAGGAGGGCTATGCGCCCGCCGTGGTGGCGGAGCTTCGCGTTCCGCTCAAGTCCATGAGCGTGGCGGATGCCGTATTGGAGCTGGACATGCGCGACAACCCGGTGGTTGTATTCCGAAATGCCAGCAACAACGAAATCAACATCGTCTATAGACGTGCTGACGGAAACATCGGGTGGATTGATCCTTCGAGCACTGCCCAGTAAGCAGAGTCGACGGACCGCAAGGCATTCCGCTGAGCAGAGGATAGGGACAGCATGCACCTGAGAGATCTGTTGGAGGTTTCGGCGATCATGCCGGCCTTGAAGGCGAACTCAAAGAAGCAGGTTCTCCAGCTCATGGCAGAACGGGCTGCTGCAATCACCGGCCTTCCAGAGCGTCAGGTCTTCGACACTGTCCTCCAGCGGGAACGGCTTGGTTCCACGGGCGCAGGCTATGGTGTGGCCATCCCGCACGGCAAGCTCGCGGGTATCGACCGGATCACCGGCGTCTTCGCCCGCCTGGAAACGCCCGTCGACTTTGAATCCCTGGATGACCAGCCGGTGGATCTGGTCTTTCTGCTGTTGGCTCCCGAGGGAGCCGGCGCAGACCATCTGAAGGCGCTGTCGCTCGTCGCCCGCGTGATGCGCGAGCGCGATGTGACCGCGAAGATCAGGGGCACACGCGACGCCGCGGCCATCTATTCCTTCCTTCTGGAAGCCGAGGAGAAGTGCAAGGCGGTCTGACCGGCCGCCTTCGTCACTCTTCCGGCTCACGGCCCCCATACCGAGCTCGTCGAAGGATGAGCTTGGAGAGCAATAACAATTCGGAAGCCATCAGGCTCCATGAGCCGTCATTCCGGTTCGGCCGTGAATGATCAGAATCTGTTCGCGTTTCCGCGCCTACACAGGGTCTTGCTGGTGCTCAGTGCAGGCTCACCGGCTTCAGGTCATTCTGGAATGCACCGGCGAGTGCGGCCTCCGGCCCATCGGCAAGCAGGATGGGCTGACCGTTTGCAGCAAAGAGGGCCCAGAGCTTCGTGCCGGGCGCCAGTTCAGGCATGCCGGGGAACTTTCCGCGCAGCTCTTCCACCGCCATTTCACGAACATAGGCAATGGCACCTTCTCCCAGCGCTGCCAGCTGCTGCGGAGTAACTGTAATCCTGCGTCCGTTTTCCACCATATCAGCCTCCTTAGGGGCGGGCCGTCCTCAAGGACCAACCCGCACAAGAGCCATTCGGTTCCTTTGCAGATCAGGCGTTACAAGACGTCATCAGTCTCGCACTGAAATGTTTATCTTTTGTACAAGCCTCTCGGGTTCCGGCCTGTCCAGGTCGATCGAGAGCAGACCGTTGCGCAGTTCCGCCCCGAGCACCCGCATTCCATCGGCCAGCATGAACACGCGCTGGAACTGGCGCGAAGCAATGCCGCGATGGAGATACTCGCGTTCGGCATCGTCCGACTGACGGCCGCGAATGATGAGCTGGTTCTCCTCGGTCGTCACCTCGAGGTCGTGTTCCGAAAATCCGGCTACCGCGAGCGTGATCCTGAGAAGCTCACCTTTGCCGTTCCCCCGTCGAATGCGCTCGATATTGTACGGAGGATAGCTGTCCCCCGACTTGGCGATCCGTTCGAGGGTCTTTTCCATGCTTTCAAACCCGAGGAACAACGGGTTTGAAAAGGGCGTCATGCGCGTCATTTCTCTCTGTCCTCAATGAGCGACGTCGTGGCAAGGCCCCATCAGGCGACCTTGCAACCCAGATATGGTGGATCGGGAAAAAAAGTTCAAGAATGTGGGACGGACACCCTCCGGCTCCGGGGACTGTCCTGTGTATTCGCGGTCGGAACAAGGATCGGGCAGTCAGGAACCTGCCTTTCGGGCAGCTGCAATCCGCGCGGGTTCTGGCGCCATTGAGGGGTGCGCCCTTCTCGGCCCCCCTCAGCCTGCCAACGCCCTACGCAGCTGGGCAGCTTCCCACCCGAGCATGGCCCGCTTGCGCGTGAGCCCCCAATGATAGCCGGTCAGTGCGCCGGACTTGCCGATGGCCCGGTGGCAGGGCACCACGAACGAGATGGGATTGGCTCCGATCGCCGCGCCCACGGCGCGGGAGGCTCTTGGCGAACCGATCTCGGCGGCAATGTCCGAATAGGTCCGCGCCCTTCCCATCGGGATCCTGAGCAATGCCCGCCAGACCTTCACCTGGAAATCGGTACCGATCATGACGATGCGCAGCGGCTCCGCATCCCGCCATCGCGACGGGTTGAAGATGCGCTCCGCGTAGGGGGCCGTGGCCTGCGGATCCTCCACATAGGTGGCGTTCGGCCAGCGCGAGCGCATGTCCTCGAACGCCTGCTGCTCTTCCCCGGCGTCCGCGAAGGCCACGCCTGCCAGACCTCGGTCGGTGATCATCAGGAGTGCCACTCCGAACGGCGACAGGTGATAGCCATAGCGGAACGTGAGCCCCGCGCCGCGCAGCTTGTATTCGCCCGGCGACAGCGCCTCGTGCGTGACGAACAGGTCGTGCAGTCTGCCGGGCCCCGATAGCCCCAGCTCGAGCGAAGCTTCCAGCAGCGGCATCCCCTCGTCCAGCAGGCGCCGCGCGTGATTGAGCGTCACAGCCTGAAGAAAGGCCTTCGGTGACAGCCCCGCCCNCTGCTCCAGGGTTGGCTCCTGGCGGTAATCCAGGCTGATTTTCTCGATCACGCGGCGGACAAGCTCATAGTCTCCGCCCGCCGGCGTGATGTCACGGTCAAGCACGGCAAGTTCGGCTCGCATGGCATTCCTCCTTGCCGTGAAATATGCGTCGGCAGCACCGACACCGCCACCCGATTCTTGCGAAAACGTTTCGACCCGAAAGGCTACCGCTTCGCCGCGGCCAGAGCCTGCCCGAAGGCGCTGGCGAAGCTTTCCCGGTCATCCGGATTGAGGAACGAACCGATCGCCACGCGCATGCCGCGCGTCTCGACCATCATCTCCGCGATGATGTCCTCCGGGCCGCGACGGATGTTGAAGCGCGTCCAGAACGGATTGAAGCGATGCTCTTCCACACGGCCCGAGAGCGGCACCTTGCGGATCACGAGACTTGTTCGGGAAAGAGCGATTTCCTCCCGCACCCGCGCCGCCCGGTAGTTGACGCGGAAGGCGACGTAAAGCGCCAGCACGTCCAGTCCGAAGAAGCCAATGATCGGCCACGCGCCCATGCTGTAGAAGGTGATGGCCACGAATGCCCAGGCCCCCAGCATGAAGGCCATGAGAACAAGGAAGCCCGTCCGCCCGAGCGAACGGTACGGAATCAGAAGCGCCTTGAAGAAAGGCGTATCGGCGGCATTCTCTTGCAGCATCGTTCGGACTATAGAGCGCTTATGGAAAAGCCGAAGCCTCAAACCTTACCCGTAAATGACAGTGCGCCGGGCGCCCCCCAGCCGTCAAGGGCGACCGCTCGACGCGCACGGCCCAAATCCCGCCTCACCGCCTACACGGAGGATGAGCTCGACGAGATTTTCCGCCGCTTTGCGGTTCAGCGGCCCGAACCGAAGGGCGAGCTCGAACACGTCAACGTGTTCACGCTCCTGGTCGCGGTCGTGCTGTCCGCGCAGGCCACCGACGCCGGCGTGAACAAGGCCACGCGCGAGCTGTTCAAGGTGGCCGACACGCCGGAGAAGATGCTGGCGCTAGGCGAGGAGAAGCTCGGCGAATACATCCGCACGATCGGCCTCTGGCGCAACAAGGCGAAGAACGTCATCCTGCTCTCCGAAGCCCTGATCCGCGACTATGGCGGCGAGGTTCCCGCCGACCGCGACGAACTGATGAAGCTTCCCGGCGTCGGCCGCAAGACGGCGAACGTGGTGCTGAACATGTACTTCCGCCAGCCGACCATGGCGGTCGACACGCACATATTCCGCGTCGCCAACCGGATCCGGCTGGCTCCCGGCAAGAACGTGGACGAGGTGGAGGAGGCGCTCCTCAAGGTGGTGCCCGAGAAATACCTTCTCCACGCGCACCACTGGCTGATCCTGCATGGCCGCTACGTCTGCAAGGCGCGCAAGCCGGAGTGCACCCGCTGCGTTATCGCCGACATCTGCAAGTCGCCGGAAAAGACCTGCGACGTGCCTGCCCCGCTGGTTCCCTGGGAGGAAAGTGGCCTTCTGCCGGCGAAGTAGTCTCGCCACTCGTCGGCCGCTCCCTCATGCTGAGCCTTGGCGAAGTGAGCCACCGGAGTGCGGTGACGGGCAGAGCCCGTCGGCGGGTGAGCGGTACAAACCAGAGCCCGTGCAAGACATCGGGCCCACGGGACACCGATGCCCTCCCCCCTCATGCTTCGGCAGCCGCACCACGAGAGGGAACAACAGCGCGTGAGACTACGCGCTGCCGATCAGCATGCCCGTGGCGAACACCAGCGCACCGCCGAGCACCACCTGGAAGACGGCCCTGCTCCACGGCGTTTCCATGTAGCGGTTCTGGATGAAGGCGATCGCCCACAGTTCGATGAACACCACGACGAAGGCTGTGATCGTTGCCGTCCAGAAGTGCGGAATGAGGTAGGGAAGCGCGTGACCGAGGCCGCCGAGCGTGGTCATGATGCCGGTGGCCAGTCCCCGCTTGATGGGCGAGCCGCGGCCGGAGATGACGCCGTCATCCGAGGCGACCTCGGTGAAGCCCATCGAAATGCCCGCACCCACCGATGCGGCGAGGCCGACGAGGAAGGTCTGCCACGTGTCGCCCGTCGCGAAAGCCGCAGCGAAGATCGGCGCGAGCGTGGACACCGAGCCGTCCATCAGGCCGGCAAGCCCCGGCTGCACGTAGGTGAGGATGAACTTCCTGCGCTCCGTCTGCTTTTCTTCCTCGACGGCTTCCGGAGTGAGATGCTTCTTCTCGAGCTGGTCGGCAAGCTTCTCGTGCCCCTGCTCCGCCGAAGCGAGATCGCCCAGCAGCTTTCGCGTCGCCGCGTCCTCGGTGCGCTTGATCGCCTCCATGTAGAAGCGGGCGGACTCTTCCTCCATCAGCTTGGCTTGCGCACGCACATGCTCGATGCCGAGGGGTCGCACCAACCAGTCAGGCTTGCGGCTGTAATAGCCGCGCACGTGCTCGCGCCGGATCAGCGGGATCCGCTCTCCGAACCGCTGCCGGTGAAGCTCGATCAGCGCGGCGCGATGGCCATCCTCCTCGGCTGCCATCTCCTCGAAGACGGCGGCCGAATGCGGATATTCCTCGCGCAACGCGTCCGCGTAAGCACGGTAGATGCGCGCGTCGTCTTCCTCGGACGAAATGGCGAGCGCAAGGATTTCCTGTTCGGACAGGGATGAAAACGGGCGCTTCTGCGCGGTAAATCGACTGAGCATGGGCAGCTCTCTACAGTTTAGAACAGTTCTAAAGTATTCTTGGCATTGGCGTAGATCAAGTGCTCCGGCTAAGTTTTGTCGCGAGCCTCTGCCAATCCATGATCCTGGTCAAGCGTCCGCCGGAATTTCTGGAAGCGCCCACGCGCAGCCCGGAAACAGAGGGTGGCAACGGGCGGTGCTTTGTCCGGTCTCCCCGGATCAGGGCCCGGAAATGGACCTTTGACTGCGTAGCATTGTCCCGCAGTATGGCAGTTATCCCCGATCTGCATGGCTCTTGGCGACATTTTTGTTGCCGAAACGCGGTTGACGGGTATGAGTCCGCTCGCTGTATCGCTAAAAGTTTCTAGAACAGATCCATTCGAGACGGAGATTTCCAATGCAGGGCGTGACTGTCGTCGACCATCCGCTTGTGCAGCACAAGCTGACCATCATGCGGGACAAGAACACATCGACGGCAAGTTTCCGGCGGCTCCTGCGCGAAATCTCGCTCCTCCTCTGCTACGAGGTCACGCGCGAGCTTGAGATGACCACGCGCACCATCGAGACCCCGCTGGAGACCATGGAAGCGCCCATCCTGGAGGGCAAGAAGCTGGTTTTCGCCTCGGTGCTGCGTGCCGGCAACGGCCTACTCGAAGGCATGCTGGAACTCGTCCCGGCGGCCCGCGTGGCGCATATCGGCCTTTATCGGGACCACGAGACCCTTCAGGCCGTCGAATATTTCTTCAAGGCCCCCAGCGATCTTGAGAACCGCCTGGTGATCGTCGTCGACCCGATGCTGGCCACGGCCAATTCTGCCGTCGCCGCAGTCACCAAGCTGAAGGAGCGCGGCGCGACCAACCTGCGCTTTGTCTGCCTGCTGGCAGCGCCTGAAGGCATCGAGCACTTCACCAGCGAGCATCCGGACGTGCCGGTTTTCACCGCGGCCATCGACAAGTGCCTCAACGAGAAGGGCTACATCGTGCCGGGCCTCGGCGATGCCGGCGACCGCATGTACGGCACCAAATAGCTTTCAGTCCGGCAATCTCACCCTGACCGGCGGGCGGGCCGACGCGCGCCGGCCACAGGCCCCGGTCCGCGTACCCTGCTGGTCACGTCGTGGAACTCGTAAATGTTGCTGTCGAACGGGAAGGCATAGATCTTATCCTCCAGCATCGGCAGGCGCGTTCCGAAATAGGTGTTGAACACCACCCTGTAGGTGTTCACCGGCGTGATGTCCTGCCACAGGCCACTGTAGTCCCTGCCCGGGAAATAATAGGCGTTGAGGATCCCGGTCTTGATGCGCAGCTCATCCGCCGGCGCTTCGTGCCATGGGATTGTTCCGTCCCGCTTCGGGAAGGGTCCCTCGTCCGCCTGCAGGATGATGACGGCGGGCCGGCGCCCTGGCTCCTGCAAAGCCATCACCAGTTCCCGTATGATGCGGTTCGCATATTCGATCTGCTCTAGATAACCCTTCTCCTGTCCGCGCTTCGCTGCCTCCGCCAGGCTCAGGCACTCCCCCGTCGCCGTGAAATTCTCGGGTCCGTGGGGGATGAGGATGTGCGCAAGGACGTAGACCGGCCGATCGCCATCTCGGCCCGCGTTCTTGATCTCCTCGATCTGCGGCCGGATGCGCTGGCACTGGCCGTTATCCCAGTCGAGACGCATGGTGAAGGGAGTGTCAGGCAACACATGGAACACCGGCCTGGCCATCGTCGTGCGCCAGTAGAGCATGGCGAACTCGCTGAAACCGTGCGGCCTGTTTTCGTCCGCCAGCGAACTCCGGAAGGTGCCGACCCACCACGATCCGAACTGGATGATGCGATAACCGCGCGACTTGAGGAACCGTCCCACGCGGTGGTCGTCCAGCATCTTGTGGATCGGCCGCCAGTTCTGGCCCTTTACCCGCGGATCCCGCGCCAGCGCGTCGAGATAGCCCATATGAAGCGTCGAGGCGATCGAATGCCCCGTCTTCTGGTAATTGGAATTGCTGCCGCGTGCGAGATAGAAGCCCCGATCCTCCAGGAACCGGCCGACGTCACTGTTGTCGACACCGAAATACCGTCTCAGAACCCCCTCCGAGGCATAGCGGTCGAAGATGATGTGGAAGATGTCCGGCGGAGCCTCCCCGCTCGCCGCGCCTGTGATGAACGGATCAATCTCCGCCATCGCGGCCGCGGGATCGTGGCTGTCCAGCGCGCCCCGGTGGATCCACTGATGCTCCACGATCTTGCAGAACGGCACGAGCAGGAAAACCACCGCGATCAGGTTCAGCGCCCCGTTCAGCTGCCGCGCGCGCTCGTCGAGCCGGAGCGCGAAAGCGGTGGCGGCCACGAGCAGCGCGATCGCCACCGGCAACGACCGGACCATCGGAAACCCACCCTCGAGCCATCGGTTTATACCGCCGAAGAGCGTGAAGTAGTACAGGATGCCCGCAACCCAGATGCTGGCGATGATGGCCGAGGTGGCGTCAAGACGCCCGCGGATGACCGCGATGATCGCATGCACGCTACCGGCCAGGACCAGCGCCACGACCAGCGACGAAGTCACATCATCCCAGCCGGTAAAATCCATGTTGTTGGACATGAGGGTCAGAACCGACGAAGCCGCGAGCAGCATGGGATGGAACGGCCACGTCCTGTCCCATGCGATGCGCCGCGCCGGCTGCCTGGCCGCCGGCTGCGCGGTGAATGCGTCCGTTTGCTCCGTTATGATTGGCCGGTCTGACATCGGTCGTGCGCCTCACCTGATATTCCAAACCCGCGATCTGCCGCTGCGTTCCTTTCCGGCGGAACCGGTGCGTTTCCATCGTCATTCTGCCGCCACGCTAACGCGCGAAACCTGACGAAGATCCGCAGTTGTCGGGGATGTGACCTGACCCGCATCCGCGTATACTTTGTTGTGAGCTGCACCCCTTGGCGAAGTGATACACTCCCGGACAAGAGTCCCGACGCATTTCACAAATGAACCAATTGATATATCGTCGCTTTTCCTGATTTCCCCTCGCGTATCCGGCAATCGACTCCCCGCTCCCTGACGGTGAATTGCGCATTGACACGGCGCCATTTCAGGTGTGATTGTATACTTGGAAACAGATTGGCGGGCGCGGAGAACGGTGACTTGCGGCACCGGCGATGCGCCGATGCCAGTCAAGCGTTCTGGAGGGAGGAAACGGCGGGCTTGAGGAGGCCTGCGCTTTTTCAGTGGCAGTTCGGCACGGGCGATGAGGGGACAAGGGCTCCGCCGGCCGAGCGCACCTTGCGCGACCGCGAGCGGGCGCGAACTGCACCGGTGACATCTAGGAGGAAGAAATGGCTGCGAAAAATCTCGAAGAAAAGATGCGGGAAGCGGGCAATGTGGTTCACATGCTCCGCAACTCCAAGATCGGCGCCTACGTTTATCCCGTGGTGCCCTCGGAATTCACCAACTGGCGCGACGAACAGGCTGCCTGGCGCAAGACGGCGGTGCTGTTCGACCAGTCGCACCACATGTGCGAAATCATGCTGGAGGGCCCCGACGCCATCAAGCTGATCGAGCGCACGGGCATCAACAGCGTCAACAACTTCCCGGTCAACCGCGCCAAGCAGTTCGTGCCGGTGAGCTACAGCGGCCATGTGATCGGCGACGGCATCCTGTTCCGCCTGGAGGAAGAGCAGTACCTCTTCGTCGGCCGCGCCCCGACGGTCAACTGGCTGCAGTTCCACGCCGAGACCGGCGGCTACAAGAACCTGCGCTATGACCGCGACGACCGCTCGCCGTCCCGCCCGATGGGCAAGCCGGTGGTCCGCCGCCGCTACCGCTACCAGATCCAGGGCCCGAATGCCTGGGCCATCCTCGAGAAGCTGAACGGCGGCCCGATTCCGGACATCAAGTTCTTCTTCATGGGCGAGATCAACATTGCCGGCCGCAAGGTCCGCTGCCTGCGCCACGGCATGTCCGGCGCGCCGGGCCTGGAGATCTGGGGCCCCTACGAGGAGGGCGAGGAGATCCGCAACGCGATCCTCGAGGCCGGCGCCGAATTCGGCATCGTGCCCGTGGGCTCCCGCGCCTACGCCACCAACACGCTGGAGTCCGGCTGGATCCCCTCGCCGCTCCCGGCCGTCTACACCGATCCGGAGATGAAGGAATACCGTGAGTGGCTTGGCGTCGACAGTTACGAGGCGACCGGCTCGATCGGCGGCAGCTTCGTGTCCGACAACATCGAGGACTACTACGTCACGCCCTATGACATCGGCTACGGTCCGTTCGTGAAGTTCGACCATGACTTCATCGGCCGCGAAGCGCTGGAGAAGATCCACGACAAGCCGCACCGCCGCAAGGTCACGCTGGCCTGGAACGCGGACGATGTGGCGAAGGTCTTCCGCTCCATGCTGGAGCCCGGCATCGAGAACTACAAGTACATCGACCTGCCGCTCTCCAACTATGCGTCGGCCAACTACGACGCCGTCATGAAGGACGGCAAGGTGGTCGGCTTCTCGATGTTCTCCGGCTACAGCTTCAACGAGCGCCAGATGCTCTCGCTGGCCACCGTCGATCCGGACATCCAGATGGGCGAGGTTCTCACCCTCGTCTGGGGCGAGCCGAATGGCGGCACCGAGAAGACCACGGTCGAGCGCCACAAGCAGATCGAGATTCGCGTCAAGGTCTCGCCGGTTCCGTACTCGCGCGACGCCCGCGAGAACTACGCCGACAGCTGGCGCACGAAGCAGAACATCTGATGCTCTCCTCCCCTCATGCTGCGCGTGTCAAGGCATGAGGGGGCATACCCGGGACGGGACAATGATCACCCATCCCTTCACCTTGTGCTCGTCGAGGGGTGAAGGGGTGGGTTTCTGTTTTCACGGCCGGATACCGTGACGCCGGGCGGCGCGCGCCCCATCTTGGCCACGAGATGCCCGGCGTCGTCCCGCTTATCCCTCGAAACGCTCGGGATGGAGGCGGACCGGCATTCTGGGCACCCGATTTCTAAACTCACCGCAGATTGAAGCGCACCGGCACGACGATGGTGCGGCTGACACCGGGCGGCGGTGGCGGCACCGGCGAGGCCCTGCGCACCATGGCGATCACTTCCTCGTCCAGCGCCGGGAAGCCGGAAGACCCCGCGAGCGACACGGACTGCACATTGCCGTTTTCGTCAATCGTGAAGCGAACCTGCGCCGTGCCTTCCTGCCGCGCGCGCTTCGCTTCGGCCGGATAGCGCTTCCGGCGCTCCAGATGCGCCATCAGCTTGGACTGCCAGCGCGCTGGCGAGATGTTGGACGCGGCGCCGCGATTGGACTGAGGCGCAGCAGGCTGTGCGGCTGCCTGCTGGGTCGCAAGCTTCGTCGGCCGCGCCTCGCGCGAGGGCGCGGGCTTCTGCTGCTTCGCCTGCTTTTGCGGCTGCTCCTGTTTCGGCTTGGGCTTTTCAGCGACCTTGGGTGCGGGCCTGGGGTCTGGCTTGGGCGTCGGTAGAGGCGCCACCTGCGGCAGGGGCACCTCCGGCTCAATCTCCGCCACCTCTTCCGGCTCCACCGGCTCGGGTTCGGCCGGCTCCTCAACCTCGGCCACCTCTGACTCGGGTTCAACGGGCTCTTGCTCGCTCACCGTCTCCACCGGGTCCGGCTCAGCCTCCTGCGCCGTCTCCACGGGCTCGACCGGCTCGAGTTCCTCGGCCTCGTCCACCGCTTCCGAGGCAGCAGAATCGACCGTATCGGCGACCATCTCCTCTTCCGCCGCCGGCGCCACCGGCATCGGCGCGAGGTCGATCATGATCGCAATCGGCTCGCCCGCCTCGAGCGGCGGGGGCGGCGGCACGCGCATGATCCACCAGGCCGCGCCCGCGTGCGCGCCAAGCGCCACGATTGCCGCGCCCGACCAGAGCAGCAGCCTGCCTATGGAGGCCCTGCCCATATGCTTGGACCATGCGATGTCCGGCCGGCCGCTCATGGGTTAGCGGTACCCTCCGTTTCGGGGGCGGGCGTCGTGGGCGCCTCGAGCCCGACGAGTGCGATCTTGAGGTAGCCTGCCGTGCGCAGGAGGTTCATCACCTCCATCAGGTCGCCATAGTCGACCGTCCTGTCCGCCCGCAGGAAGATGCGCGTTTCCTTGTCGCCCTGGGTTACGCGGTCCAGCGCCTGGCTAAGTTCCGCCTCCGCCACCCGGTCATTGCCGACCGCCAGATTCAGGTCCTTGTCGACAGTGACGTAGAGCGGCTCTTCCGGCCGCGCCTGCGGTGCTGCGGCCGACTTCGGCAGATCCACGTTGATATCGACGGTCGCCAGTGGCGCCGCCACCATGAAGATGATGAGCAGCACCAGCATCACGTCGATGAACGGCGTCACGTTGATCTCGTGGTTTTCCACGAGATCGTCGTTCTCCGGGTCGGAGTTGATCTTGCCGGCCATTGCCTCACTCCGCAGCCGCCAGCTTCCGCCGCTGCGGCGCCGTCAGCCGGTAGTCGAGGTCCCGGCTGATAAGCCGCTCCACCGCCGCCGCGGCATCCCCGAGCAGCAGCCTGTAACCCGCGATCGAGCGGGAGAACACGTTGTAGATGACCACCGCGGGAATGGCCGCGACAAGGCCGATGGCAGTCGCCAGCAGCGCCTCGGCAATGCCTGGCGCCACGACGGCAAGGTTGGTCGTCTGCGCCTCCGAAATGCCGATGAAAGAGTTCATGATACCCCAGACCGTACCGAACAGTCCGACGAAGGGCGCGGTCGAACCGATGGTGGCAAGCGCGCCCGTACCCCGCGTCATCTGCCGTGACGCCTGCGCCTGGATGCGCGCGAGATGCGAGGAGACGCGTTCCTTGAGGCCGTCCCCGCCGCCGAAGTCCAGCGTAGGCTCAGAGGCGGCCACTTCATGGGCGGCCGCCTGCACCATCAGCGCCGCGGGGCCCTTGCGCCCTTCGAGCGCCTTGCTCGCATCCTGAAGCGAATGGGCGGCAACGATCGCGTCCAGAGCGCGCCGCGCCCGCGCCTTCGCCCCCGCCAGCTCCAGCGACTTGGCGATCCATACGGTCCAGGTGACGAGCGAAGCGAAGGCCAGGCCGATCATCACCGCCTTCACCACCCAGTCCGCCGCCATGAACATGCCCCAGGGTGAGAGATTGTGCGGCAGCGTCGGATCGCGCTCCGCCTCAGCCGCCACCAGCTCGGTCATCTGCGGCTGAACGGTCGGTGCCTCACCCTCCGGCGCAACCGCGGCAGGCACTTCCGCTCCGCCTGCGGGAGCCTGAACCGGTTCCGCCTGGCTGCCCGCCTGCGGCGCCTGTTCTTGCGCCGGCGTCATCGTCTCTCCGGTCTGCGCCAGCACCGGTCCCGCAACGGCCATCCATGCCGCCAGTGCGAGGGAAACAACTCTGGAAACACGCATGCGCCGCGCCGCTGTCAGGGTCATGAATATTCTCTGTCTACTGAGCTACCAAAGGTAACGTCGATTCCGGTCTTGTCTTCAGGCTGCGGATGCTCCGCCCCGCCCACGCTTGGCGTTCGGTGCCGACCGGGTGCTGCCAATATCGTCTCAATTCAGCCTCGCCAGATCAACTGTCGACCCTTCTTCGCCGAAAAGGACAGATCCCTTCCCGCATCCTGGCCATCGTGGGCGAATGTCGAAAAATTGATTATTGTAATCAGGAATAAATTGGAAGACCGAATCTGATGGTTTTCCAGACAAACGGAAGGCAACGGCCATCGCCCGCCGGAAGCGCCTGCGCCGGCAGGTCCTCTCTCCCATTCGGCAGGCAATCAGGAAATGGCGCGCGCTTCCGCTGCCGAGACGATGTTTTCCAGCAGGCAGGCGGTGGTCACCGGACCGACCCCATCAGGCACATGCGTGACGAGCGAAGCCCTGCCCGACACGCTCTCGAGATCGACGTCGCCCACCAGTCCCTTCTCAGTCCGCACGATGCCGACATCGAGCAGGATCGACCCTTCGGTAATGTGTCCGGCCCTGATCAGGCCCGCCACGCCGGTGGCGGAGATGACCACCTCCGCTTCTCGTGTGTGTGAGGCAAGGTCGGCCGTTGCCGCATGGCAGACCGTGACCGTCGCCTCCCGGTCGAGCAGCATCAGCGCCAACGGACGTCCGACCACCGCCGAAGCGCCGACCACGGCGATCTCGCGGCCTTTCAGCGATCCCAGCAGCTCTTCGAGAATGAGTACGCAGGCCCTGGCCGTGGCAGGCGGCCTGGCGTTTCGCTCCCCGAGCAGCACCCCGCCGGCATTGAGCGGATGCAGCCCGTCCACGTCCCGTTCCGGCCCAATCAGGCGGGCCACCTCGTCCCGCCCGATGAAACTGGGGATCGGATAGAGCGCCATCATCGCATCTCCCTCGGCCTGAAGCTGCGTCCGCACCGCCTCCGCGTTGGCCGCATATTCGGCCGGGACCATCTCTATCCCCACATCATCGGCGGAGGCCACGAGGCGCTGCGCATAGGCTGCCGCCCCGGCATTGCTGCCGTCCAGAAGCAGGGTACAGCGCGGCCGCCGGCCAAGAGCCGCGACACGCGCCTTCACGCCCTGCTTGATGCGCGCCGCCAGCTCGAACCCCGTGAAGATCGTCGTGTCCATCGCCCTGTCTCTGTCGTTCTCCCGCAAGCGGTCCGATCCCCCGTCAGAACACGCCGGACACGTCCTGCGCGCATTTCGTGAGCTGATCCTTGAGCCGGCCCTGTATTTCCTCTTCGGAATATTGCCCCTGCGGGAAGATGATCGAGACCGCTCCCGCCGCCTCACCGCCCGCCGAAAGAACCGGCACCGCAAGCGAGCTCACGCCCTCCACATATTCAGATGACGTGACCGAGAACCCGCTGATGCGAATGAGGTTGAGCAAGTCTAGGAAGCTCCTCCGGTCGTGCAGCGCGCCCCTGTCCTCTCCCGCCGCCAGCCGGTCGAGGATCGCGTCGCGCCTGGCCTTGTCCAGGAAGGCGAGCATCGCCCGCCCGATGGCCGTGGGTACGAGCGGAACCCGCGTGCCGATGGTAGCCGCGTTGAGCGAGAATCGCCCCGGCACGAAGGCTTGCGCCACATATATCGCCTCGTCCCCGTCCAGCATGGAGAGCGACACGGACTCGCCGATCTCCTGCGCCGCTGCCCGCAGCACGGGCTGCACCACCTGCGGAATGCTTCGAGCTTCCATGAACCCGTGCGTGAGCCGCAGCACCCGCGGCGTGAGCTGGAAGCGCCCCCTGTCCTGGCTCACATAGCCGAGCTGCTCCAGCGTCCGCACCAGCCGGCGCGTAACCGCGCGGTTGAGCCCCGTGCGCTGCGCGATCTCGGAAATGGAGAGCTCGCGCTCCTTGCCATGGAAGGCAAGCAGTACCGACAGTCCCTTGGCGAAGGTGAGCGAGACCTCCTTGTCATCCTTGTCCAGAAGGTCATGCGCAGGCCGCTGCACGAATACCTCCTGCGGTCCGGAACTTCGTTCGAGCCATCATCTCTTCCCTTCCGCACGGCCATAGCCGGCACCCCCGCAGCTTTCGACGATCAACCGGTCGCCCCGGTTGAGCCGCGGCGTCGACCGGGTTGGCAGAACCTCGATCGTCCCGTCAACGCGCCGCACCGTCGCGCAGGCAGGTTGCGGCGACTGGCCCCCGAGCAACCCCGGTGGCACCGTGTGGAACCGCTCGCCGCGCAGCGACACCTGGATCCCGTCTGCCAGCGCCTCGTAGACACGGCGGATGCCGTCGCCGCCCCTGAAACGTCCCGCGCCGCCCGACCCGCGCCGGATTTCCGCACTCAACAGCCGCACCGGAATGAGCGGCTCCAGCGCCTCCGCCGGCATGTTCATGGCATTTCCCACATCCGTGGAAATGCCAGGCTCCCCGTCGGCCCTCGGCCCGCCGCCTGCGCCGCCTGCAATGATCTCCGTGGAGACGAAAGGCGAGCCGTCCTCCCGCCTGCCCGAGAAAGCAAGCACATAGGACATGCCGGAATTGGCCGCCGGCATGCGTTCGGGAGCCGCCTTCGCCAGTGCCTGCAGGAGCGCCGACGTGATGGCGCGCACCATCCCCGTCCGCGCATTTACCGCCGCCGGCATGGAGGCATTCACCGCGCTTGCCTCCGGCAGGATGAGCTTGAGGCGGCGCACCGCGCCGCCGTTACGGAATGCCGCCTTCCCCATCACGCTGAGCAGGCTGTAGAAAGCGGCCGCAAACGGCCCGGATCGCACGCAATTGATGGGTGCGGTCACCTGAGGCGACGAACCGGTGAAATCTGCGCGGAACATCCCGTCCCGGAACTCCAGCCGGAGCTTCACCACCACGTCCGGCAGCCCCGGCGTAGGGTCCAGCATTTCCTGCGCGAAGAATGGTCCAGTCGGCATCGCCCGGATCGCCTGCCGCGCCGCCTGTTCGCCAAGGTCGAGGCACTGCGCCACACCGCCCAGGAACGCATCCGCGCCCATCTCGCCGACCAGCCGGTGCAGCGCCGCTTCCGCCTGCACGGCGGCCGCGATCTGCGCGCCGAGATCTCCCAACACCGTTTCCGGCGTGCGCGAATTGGCGCGGATCAGCGCTTCCGCTTCCCGCGCCATGCGCCGGCCTGTCCCGAGCCGCATGGGCGGCAGCCGCAGCCCCTCCTGAAAGATGTCCACCGCATCGGGCGGCACGGAACCGGCCCGCATGCCGCCCACGTCCTGATGGTGCAGCATGGTGGCGGCGAAACAGACGAGCCGTCCATCCGCGAACACCGGCATCGCCACGGTAATGTCCGGCAGATGCGTGCCGCCCCGGTAGGGATCGTTCATGAAGAACAGATCGCCTTCCCGCATGCTTTCAGCCGGAAATTCTTCGAGGATTGCCTTCAGCGAACTTCCCAGCGCGCCGAGCAGCAGCGGAATGGCGTTGGAAAGCGCGATGATCTCGCCATCGGGCGTGAGCAGCGCCGCCGCCGCGTCATTGCCCTCGCGGACCACCGGCGAGACAGCCGTGCGGAACAGCGTCTCCTGCATTGCCTGCGCGATCGCGTCGAGCCGCATCTGCAGCGTGCGCGGGCGCAGTTCTTCCGTCTTGCCGGTCCGCGTGAGCAGCAGGGCTCCCTGCGCGACCTCGCATTCCCAACCTGCGCCAACCCTTGGCGCATCCCCACCGTCAGACAGGACTGGCAGATCGGCGCCACCCTCGAACATCTGCCGGATGAGCGCGAACAGATGCCCCGCTGTCCGCGGCTCCCCACCGAACCGCTTCGCGTGATAGGCGCGATATGTCTCCCGCAGCACCTCGACCGTCAGAGTCCCGCCGATCGGAAGCCGCACGGGGTGCATGAACGGGTCCGGTGCGATCTCCATGGTGAAGACGCCCGCTTCACCCGCTCCCAGCGCATCGAGCTCCGCCTGCGTGATCGCTCCAAGCGTCCGGTTGAACAGCACCACCTCCTCGTGGACGTGCGGCGCGAGCGTCAGCCCCAGCGCGCCGCCCACCGCCGAGGCGGGCCCAGCGATGACCCGCGAGCTGCCCAGGCGCTCAGCCACGGCCGTCGCCAGAAGTCCGCCCAGTCCGCCGGAGGCAATCAGCGTTGCCGAGGCCGGATCGACCGCCCGCCCTGCGGCATGTTTGAGAATGGCTTCCGCCACCTGATCCGCCGCCGCTTCCAGGACACGGTGCGCGGCTTTCGCCGCATCAACCCCAAGCATCTCCGCAAGACGCGCCACGCGTTCGCCCGCACCCGGGAAAGCCTCTTCCGGAAGCAGGCCGAGCATTGCCAGCGCATCGCTCAGGCTTGCGGCACCCGCATCTCCCTCCTGCGTCAAGGCAATTACCGTATCCCTTACGGTAATGCGGCTCTTACCCCCGAGGGCAATGCTGCCTACGTCGGTCATCGGCTGCCGCATCGGCACACCGGCGAACGTCCCCGCCAGGCTGCTGGCCGGCACGAAATCCTCGATTAGCACGATATCCGTGCTCACCGAGCCCACATCCATCATGATCGCGAGCCGCGCGTCATGCCGCCGGCAAATGTGGCTCGCTGCCAGTGCCGCTGCGGCAGGGCCGCTGGCGATCTGGTTGATGGCCTTGAGGGCCGCTTCTTCGGGCTCGAGCAGATACCCGCGCGAATCCGCGAACGCCAGCCGACCGCCGAACTGCCGCGCGACGAGCCCTTCCCGAATATCCTGCAGGGTTCGCCGATGCCACGGCCGCAGCCACGCCTCCAGGCAGGCCGAAACGGTCCGTTCGTACTCGCGCGCCACCCCGTCCACCTCTGATGACCGCACCACATGCAAGTGGGGGAAAGCTCCTGAAATCACCTCCGCGCAGCGCCGCTCGTGCGCCGGATTCACATGGGAGAACAGCAGGCAGATGGCGATGGCCTCCACGCCCTGCCCGACAAGATCCGCCGCGACCGCGCGGATCTCATCGACGGCAATCGGCTCCAGCTCTTCGCCCTTCGCATCGAGTCGCCCGCCGATCTCCCGGATGCACCCCGGCGCCACCAGGAAGCGGGGCGCAGGCGACCGCGCCACGGGGTCGTAGAGGTCCGCCTGGTTCTGCCGCGCGAGCGTCAGCGTGTCGCCGAACCCGCGATTGGTGATGAGCCCCACCGACGCGCCTTGCCGCGTGAGCAGCATGTTCACTGCCCCGGTGGAGCCGATGCGGATTTCCCGCACGCCGGCGGGATCGATCCCCCACTCCACCGCCGCCCGGTCGAGAGCCGTCAGGATCGCCTCGCCCGCCGCCAGCCCGTCGCAGGCGACCTTGGCCGTCTTCACTGCCCCGTCCTTCAGAAGCGCGAGGTCGGCAAAGCTCGAGCCGAGGTCGATCCCGATGATGCTCATGCGATCATCCTGTATCCGCCGAGGTCGAAAGTTTCGGGCTCGGGAAGCTGAAGAAACTCCGTATCCATCCCGCCCCGCGTCTTCCACATGGTCGAGGCGAACAACCCGTCCCGTCCGAGCGCGATGATGCCGTGGTGCCAGACGCCCGGCCTGTAAATAACCACGTCCTCCGGCCCGGCAACGAAGGCCTCCGGCACCACGCCCGTCTCCGGATGGTCCTTCCAAACCAAGACGAGGTAGTTCTCCACCGAGATGGGAACGAACATCTGCGAGGAATGGGGATGCCGTTCGGCCTGCACGGCCGTCAGTGTGGCGCCCTCCGCCCGCACCTGATAGAATTCCAGCGCATGGTCGGGCGCCAGATCGTCGTGCTCGAACGGAACGGGCGACTTTGTGAGAACCGCGCCGCCATTGCGGATCGTCTTCACGATCCCGTCTCCGGCCCTCCCGACATGACCGTAGGGGCGGAAGCGTTCCGGAGTCAGGCGCAACAATTGTCTCACGGCGTTCGCATTCGTTCGATAATCGACCTTCTGGTCCATTATCATAAAGCCGCGAACCATGGTTCTGTCAATTGAAGGCTTCGGACTTTGGAAACATGGACCTGAGACGCTTGTTCGCACCTGCAGCATCTTGACGGAATTTGTTATTGCTGCGACGCTTTGCGAACAGCTGTTCGATAATCGGTATGCGAATGACGTACCACCTGTGGGCTGAGTTGAAATCGTCGGATCTGGCCGGGCTGGCCGGCGACGCCACGGTTGCGCTCCTGCCCGTGGGCGCGATCGAACAGCACGGGCCGCACCTGCCCCTGTCGACGGACACCACGCTGGCCGAGGGTATGGCGCTCGAGGCCGCCCGCCGCGTGAAGGACGCGACCGTCCTCGTCCTGCCCGCCATTGCCTATGCCAAGTCCGACGAGCACCTGAACTTTCCGGGCGTTCTCACGCTCGATGCCCGGACGCTGCTTGCCACCATCGTCCAGATCGGCAAGAGCGTCGCCCGCTCCGGCATCCGCCGCCTGGTGCTGTTGAACGCCCACGGCGGCAACGTTCCGGTCCTTCAGATCGCCGCCCGTACCCTCCGCATCGAGGCGAAGATGCTGATCGTCTGCGCCGGCTGGATGAGCATGGGCTTCCCCGAGGGCCTGCTGCCGGAGAACGAGGCGCGCGACGGCATCCATGCCGGCTTCGTCGAGACTGCGGCCATGCTGCACTTCCGCAAGGACCTCGTGGACATGACGAAGGCAAAGGACTTCGTCCCCGCCACCCGCGCGGTCGCCGCAGGAAACCTGGTCCTCCGCCTCACCGGTCCCCTCTCGGTCGGCTGGATGATGCACGACCTGCACCCGGAAGGCGCGGCCGGTCAGGCCCACCTTGCCACCGAGGAAGCGGGACGGGCGATCGTCGAACACGCCGCCACGCGCTACGCCCGCCTGCTTGAGGAAGTCGCGGCCTACCGCATCCCCTTCGGATCGGAGGCCTGAGCGTGAACTGGGGCCCTGTCCGTTCGGTCGTGCTGCGGAATGCCAGGGTCCCGGCCGCGCTCGCGGACGGCCTTGCGCTCCGTGAACACGACGCGGCCACGGGCCTCGCGCTCGTCGATTTGGCCATCGGGCCGGACGGCCGGATTTCCCCGTCCTCCAATGCTCCTGCCATCGACCTTGGCGGCCGCATAATCCTGCCCTGCTTCATCGATTCCCACGTCCATCTGGACAAGGCCTTCACCGTCCGGCGCACGGGCGTTCCCGCCGGTGGCCTGTTCGATGCGGTTCAGCTTTCGATGGCCGATGCGCCAAACCGCTCACCTGAGGATCTGACCCGCAGGATGGAAATGGGCCTGCGCATGGCCCATGCGAACGGTACCGCCGCACTGCGCACTCATCTCGACACACAGGCTCAGCCCTGCGCGTCGCCTGCCTGGCAGGTCTTTGCCCGCCTGCGCGACGAGTGGCGGGATCGCCTCACCCTGCAGGCCGTCGCCCTCATGGCATTGGAGCGCGTCGACGACCCCGACTTCGAGGAACGCTGCCACCAGATCGCGGAGCTGGGCGGCATCCTGGGCGCCTTTGTGCCCACCGGCTCCGCCACCGCAGACCGGCTCGACCGCCTGTTCGGTTTCGCAACCCGCCACGGCCTCGACATCGACTTCCACGTCGACGAATCCCTCGACCCGAACGCCATCGGTCTGGAGCTGATCGCCGAGAGCGTTCTGCGCACCGGCTTCGGGGGCCGCGTCGTGGCCGGCCACTGCTGCTCCATCGCCACCCGTCCCGAAGCGGAGGTGGAAGCCCTCGTCGCCAAGGTTGCCGACGCCGGCATCCATGTGATCTCGCTTCCGCATTCCAACCTGTACCTGCAGGACCGAACGCCGGGCCGCACCCCGCGCCTGCGCGGCATCACGCTGGTGCACGAATTGAGAGCCGCGGGCGTTCCCGTCCACTTTGCCTCAGACAATGTGCAGGACCCTTTCTTCCCCTTCGGCGAATTCGACATGCTGGAGGTGATCCGATCCTCCGTCCGCATCGCCCATCTCGACTCCGCTGTAGGCGCCTGGCTGCCGGAACTCTTTCTCAACGCCGCCGCCGCGCTGCGCCTCGATTCCCATGGCAGGATCGCGGCCGGAAACCCTGCGGACTTCATCGTCTTCGACGCCACCGACTGGTACGGCCTGCTGAGCCATGCCCACGCGGAACGGGTGGTTTTCAGGAATGGCTCCGTCCTGCCTTCGGGCGGCATGGACTGGCGGCAACCGTTTGAAAGTGAATCCCGATGAAACCTGACCTTGCCGCCTGCAAGCAGGCGCTTGCGCACCTCGACCTCGACGACAACCCGAAGACGGTTCTGCAGAAAAGCCGGGACTTCTACTGGTACAGCCCGATCCTGAAGGAGCGGCTGAAGGACGTCGTTGCCGACTTCGTGGTCGCCCCGCGCAATGTGGACGAGGTGAAAGAAGTCCTCGCCGCCTGCTGGAAATACAACGTCCCGGTCACTGTCCGCGGCGCTGGCACCGGCAATTACGGCCAGGCCATGCCGCTCTTCGGCGGCGTCATCCTGCACACGAAGCATCTGAACCGCGTGATCGAGATCGGCGACGACTATTTCGTCGCCGAGGCCGGTGCCGTCATCGAGCACATCGACCGGGAACTGCATCGGCACGGCAAGGAAATCCGTCTCTTCCCCTCCACGGTGGCCACCGCCACCATCGGCGGTTTCATCGCCGGCGGTTCGAGCGGCGTCGGCGCCATCCGCTGGGGCGGCTTGCGCAATCCCGCCAACATCCGCCGCCTGCGTCTCGTCACGCTCGAGGAGAATCCGCGCGTGATCGACCTCACTGGCCCGGACATTAGCAAGGCCGCCCACGCCTATGGCGTGAACGGCGTGCTGATCGAGGTGGAAATGCCCGCCGATCCTGCGATGGACTGGGTGGATGTGCTCGTTGGCGTCGACACCTTTGAAAACTGCTGCCGCCTCGCCATCGGGATCGGCGACGACGATGCAATTCTCAAGCGCATGCTCTCGACCTTCGAGGCTCCCATTCCGGCGAGCTACTTCCTGCGCCACCGCCCCTACCTGAAGGAAGACGAGGCGCTGCTTGCGGTCACTGTCTCCCGCGGGACGCTGGATGCGCTCGTGGCCCGCGTCGCCGCCCTCGACGGCGCGGAGATCCGCCTGCGCTATGACCGGCTGCCCGAGGGCGCGCGCCTGCCGGCCGCCTTCGAGCTTGCCTGGAACCATACCACCCTGCGCGCCCTGCGCGTCGATCCGACCATCACCTACCTGCAGATGATGATGCCGCGCCCGGTGATGTTCGAGAAAATCCAAGAGGTGAAGAACACTTTCGGCGACGAGGTGCTGCTGCACTTCGAGTTCACCCGTTTCGACGGAGTTGTCTCGCCGGTCGGATTACCCATAATCCGCCACACCACGAACGAGCGGCTGGAGGAGATCGTCCGCATCTTCGAGGAACGGTTGGGACTGCCCGTTTTCAATCCGCATCGTGTCACACTGGAGGAAGGCGGCATGAAGCGCACAAACCCGGATCAGCTTGCATTCAAGAAGGAGACCGATCCCAAGGGTCTCATGAATCCGGGGAAGATGATCGCCTGGGTCGATCCGGACTGGGTTCCGGTTCCGGGCAAGACCTACCTCTTTGCGGAATAGCCTCCATGCACGTGCACGTCATCTACGCCCACCCGCTCAAGGACAGCCTGGCGGCGCAGCTCCACGAGATTGTTCTCGATGAGCTCACGAAGGCCGGCCACACGGTCGACGATCTCGATCTCTACGCGGAAGGCTTCGACCCCGTCCTCTCCGCCGAGGAACGGCGTGATTACCACGACACCTCCATCAACCAGAAATACATCCGCCCATATGTGGAGCGGCTCCAGCGCGCCGAGGGCGTGGTGCTCTGCCACCCGGTCTGGAACTTCGGCTGGCCGGCCATCCTCAAGGGCTACTTCGACCGCGTGTTCCTGCCTGATGTATCCTTCAAGATGAAGGATGGCATGCTGTACCCCGGCCTCACCAATATCCGCCGCCTGGCAACGGTGACGACCTATGGCTCGCCCCGCTGGCGCGCCTGGGTTCTGGGCGACCCGCCCCGCAAGAACGGCACCCGCTTCCTGCGCGCCGTCTGCCACCCCAATGTGAAGGTGACTTATCACGCGCTCTACAACATCAATAACGTCACGCCAGAGATGGTGGATAACTACCTGAAGAAGGTGCGCAAGGCGATGTCGCAATTCTGACAGGCCTTATTAGTGCTTCGAGGCGCGGCAGGCTCCGGCAAGAGGGGAAAGCGGAGTTGCAGGTATGAGTGACAAGCGGCACGTGACCGTGATCGGTGCTGGCATCGTCGGCATCTGCGCGGCTGCCTTTCTGCAGCAGGAAGGCTTCGCCGTGACGGTAATCGACCATCAGGAACCCGGCCGGGGCACGTCTTTCGGCAATGCCGGCTCCGTATCCCCCAGCGCCGTCATGCCCGTTGCGCTCCCCGGCATGCTACGCAAGGTTCCGTCCTGGCTGATGGACCCGTTGGGGCCGCTCACCATCCGCTGGTCCTACCTGCCCATTGTCACGCCTTGGCTGATCCGCTTCCTCAGCCACGCGAACCGTGCCGAGGCCGGGCGCGTCGCCGCTGCCATGCGCAGCCTGATGGTATCGGTCTTCGACGACTATGCCGCCATCCTCGACCATGGCGAGTTCGGCAATCTCATCCGCCGGGACGGCTGCCTTTACGTCTATGAGTCCCGCGCGGAGCTTGAGGCCGCGCGCTGGACCATCGATCTGCGCCGCCGTCTCGGCGCCGAGATGCAGGAGATCGGCGGCAGCGAGATCTTCCAGCTCGAACCGGCCCTCTCGCGCCACTTCCAGCTCGGCATCTTCGCACCTGAGAACGGCCGCACGGTCGATCCCTACCAGCTCGTCCGCGCCATCGCGAACCGCGTCCGGATGTACGGCGGCGAGATCCTTGAGGCGGAGGTTCATGACGTCGAGATCGGTCCTGAAGGCCCGGCGGCCCTCATCACCAGCGCCGGCCGCCTCCCCGTCGACCGGCTCGTCCTCGCCGCCGGTGCCTGGTCCGGAAGGCTTGCGCGCAAGCTCGGCGCATCCGTGCCGCTCGAGACCCAGCGCGGCTACCACGTCACCTTCCCCGACCCGCAGATCGAGGTCCGCCGCACGGTGATGTGGAACAGGCGCAGCGTGTTCGTGAACCCGATGCAGCCCGGCCTCAGGATCGCCGGCACCGTCGAACTCGCCGGCCTCAAGGCCGCACCGAACTATGCCCGCGCCGACCGGCTGGCCGAGATCGCCAAACAGATGTTTCCGGACCTGAACACGGCCTCGCCGTCGAAATGGATGGGCCACCGCCCCTGCCTGCCGGACAGCCTGCCGGTGATCGACCGGTCGCCGCGCTTCGGCAACGTCTTCTTCGCCTTCGGGCACCAGCACGTGGGAATCTGCTCCGGCGCGCCCACGGGCCGCCAGATTGCGAGACTCGTCGCGGGAAAACCCGCTACCATAGATCTGTCGCCGTTCTCGGTTGGGAGGTTCCGGAATGGCGTCGCCAGCCATCGATAAGAAAGGGGAACAGGCCCAGATGGAAAACCAGCCAGCCGCGCTGTCTGCCCAGGGAACCTCTGGTCAGGGTACCGACAACCGTGCCGCCGAACGGCCGGTCGCCCTGGCCTTCGACAATGTCGGGATGCAGTTCCCCGACGGCACGATCGCCCTCGAAAACGTGACTCTCCATATCCGGCAGGGCGAATTCGTCTCCGTCGTCGGCCCCTCGGGTTGCGGCAAGTCCACGCTCCTCAAGATCGCCTCCGGCCTCGTTCCCCAAACCTCGGGCACCGTATCCGTCGACCGCAACAATCTGGGCTACACCTTCCAGGATGCCACGCTGCTGCCCTGGCGTAAGGTGCTCGGCAATGTCGAGTTGCTGATGGAGCTGCGCGGCTATCCCGCCGCGGAGCGCCGCCGCATCGCGATGGAGCAGATTGCCCTCGTCGGCCTCTCGGGCTTCGAGAACCACTACCCGAAGCGCCTGTCCGGCGGCATGAAGATGCGCGCCTCGCTCGCCCGCTCGCTCGCCTTGAACCCGAGCGTCTTCATGTTCGACGAACCCTTCGGAGCGCTCGACGAAATCACTCGCGAGCGTCTCAATGACGAGCTCATCTCGCTCTACGTGCGCAAGGGCTTCACCGGCCTCTTCATCACCCACTCGATCCCGGAGGCCGTCTACATGTCGTCGAAGGTGGTCGTCATGTCCCGCCGCCCCGGCCGCATTCTGAAGACCTTCGACGTTCCGTTCGGCTTTCCACGCTCGCCCGAGCTTCGCTATGACGCCGCCTTCTCCGCCCTCTGCGGAGAAATTTCCATCTCCCTGCGCCAGGCCATCGAGGGCTAACCGCCATGACCGACACGACCAACATGTCCGTGCAGCTTTACCAGCCGGTCCCTCTCCCGAAACCGCAGGGGCCCCTCACCCGGGCGATCCTCAGGGTGCTGCCGCCCCTGGTGGTGGCTGGACTTCTGATCCTGCTCTACGCCTGGGTGCGCGCCCAGCTGGAGCCCCATCGTCAGTTCCTGATGCCGAGCGGCTACGAACTCTGGGCCAACGCCTTTTCGCTGCCGCAGGTTTGGGCAGAGCTTGGCAGCCGCTCGCTGGTGACGATCTCCATCGCGCTTTCCGGCCTCGCCATTTCCATTCCGCTCGGCATGCTCACCGGCCTCGTCATGTACCGCTACTTCATCCTGGAGCGCGGCCTGCTGCCCAACATCGTGGCCCTTCAGGCCATCCCCATGCTGGCGGTCATTCCCCTCATCCAGACGGCGCTCGGCTTCGGCTTCCTGCCGAAGGTGCTGATCGTCGCCAAGATGACCTTCTTCGCCATTCCGACGACTTTCCTGCTCGGCCTGAAGAGCGTTGACCGCGGCGCGCTGGATCTCTTCAAGCTTCAGAACGCGAGCTGGTGGACCACCCTCTGGAAATGCGCCCTGCCGTCCTCGGCCCCGGCCCTTTTCGCCGGACTGCGCATTTCGGCGAGCATGGCCGTCGTCGGCGCCATCGTCTCCGAGCTCTTCTTCCTTGCCGGCAAGGGTGGTCTCGGTCAGATGATCATCAACTCGAAGATCGACTTCAAGTATGAACAGATGTATGCGGCGCTCATCGCTTCGACGGTGCTGTCGGTGTCGGTCTATCTCTTCTTCAGCTGGCTCGGAAACTACCTGTTCTCCGAGTGGCACGAATCGGGAGGAAAGCAGGGCTGAGCGCCATGCGGCGCAACCGTCCTGGCAGAAATGACAAGAAACCCTGTCAACTCCAATCCGAACCTCGAGAGGGAACCATGAAACACCTGAAACTGGCATTGCTGGCGGCAGTCGCAGCGTCTCCGGCGCTCGCCCAGCAGCCCGAGCCCGGCGCGTTCGCCCGTGAGCACTACACCACGCCGCTTGCCGACGTCTGCCCGAGCCCCTTCTACATCCAGAAGGACTGGCTGGCCCAGGCCGAGCACGGCGGGCTTTACCAGATGATCGGCGCCGGCGGCGAAATGTCGAGCGGCCAGTACTCGGGCCCGCTGGGCAGCACCGGCATCACCCTCACCATTCTTGAGGGCGGCGGCGGCATCGGCCTGGGCGATGGCGAAACCGCCTATTCCGCTCTCTACAACGGCAATTCCAAAGCCGGCGTCGTTCCGCACCTCGGCTTCCAGGAGCTCGACGGCGCCGTCATCTTTTCGAAGCGCTTCCCCGTGGTCGGCGTCGTCACCCCGCTGGAAAAGGCCCCGCAGGGTCTGTGGTGGGATCGTGGCACCTATCCCGAAGGCTTCCACAGCATCGACGATCTCAAGGCCTTCGCCGCCTCCGGCAAGGGCATGATCTATGTCTCGACCATCCAGCGCACCTTCGGCCTCTGGCTGGTCGAATCCGGCGTTCCGAAAGAGGTCTTCATCGAGGGCTACCGGGGCGACGGCGAGAACTTCGTCACCAGCAACGGCACCTGGCTGAACCAGGGCTTCATCACCAGCGAGCCCTACAAGTTCTCCACCGGCATGAACTGGAGCAAGCCGATCGACGCGGTGACCGTCGGCGAACTCGGTTACGACAACTATACCGGTATGCTTGCGGTGGCGACCAACCGGCTGGAGGAACTCGCCCCCTGCCTCGAGAAGCTCGTACCGATCATCCAGCAGGCCTATGTCGATTACATCAATGATCCGCGCGAAGTGAACCAGCTGATCTACGAGTTCAACGAGGCCGGGCACGCCACCAGCTGGTGGAAAACGCCGATGGACCTGATGGAATACGCCTCGAACACCATGAAGGAGGCAGGCATCGTCGCCAACAGCCCATCCGGTGCGGTAGGTGCCTTCGACATGGATCGCGTCCTGAAGATGTACGAGATCGTCAAACCTTGGCTCGACGAGCGGGCCAATCCGGACGTGAAGCCCGAGGACGTGGTCACGAACCGCTTCATCGACCCCAGCATCGGATTCAGGAACTGATGACCGGAAGGACTGCCATCGTTCTCGATGGTGACGATCTGGCTCGCCGCATCCGCGGCGAGCTGGCGAACGAGGCGCGCGCGCTGAGAGACGCGGGCATCGTCCCCACCCTCGCCACCGTGCTGGTGGGTGACAATCCCGCGAGCCGCGCCTATGTCGCACGCAAGCATGCGGACTGCCGCGAGGTCGGCATCGAATCCCGCGAGCTCAACCTTCCCGCGAATACATCCCGCACCGAGCTCCTGAGCGTCATCCGGCGCCTGAACGACGACCCTGCCGTCCACGGCTTTCTGGTGCAGTTCCCCCTTCCGGAGGGTCTCGATGAGGGCGAGGCGGCTTCGTCCATCCTGCCCACCAAGGACATCGACGGATTGCACCCCTACAATCTCGGCCGCCTTCTTGCGGGAACCCCGACGGTTCTGCCCTGCACACCCGCCGGCGTTCTCGCCCTGCTCGAATCCTGGGATATCCGGCTTTCAGGCAAGCGCGTGCTCGTCATCGGCCGTGGCACGCTGGTGGGCCGGCCCCTCGCCATGCTGCTCTCGCTGCGCGGGGTAGATGCAACAGTAACCCTCGCCCATCGCCGCACGCCCGACCTGGCCGAGCTTGCCCGCCAGTCGGACGTGATCATCTCCGCCGCCGGTGTTCCCGACCTCGTCACCAGGGACATGGTGAAGCCTGGCGCCGCCGTGGTCGGCGTTGGCATCACCTATGATGCAGACGGGCAGTTGGTCTCGGACATCGCCGATGACGTCGCAGCGGTCGCTGGCTGGAAGACACCACGCCATGGCTCCGTCGGTGCGCTCACCCGCGCCTTCCTGCTGGCCAATCTGCTGCAGCTCGCCAGCGGACGTTGACCGGATCGGAGACAAGCCGATGCCTTTCCCTCGCGCCCCAACAAGTCCGCAGGGAACTCTTGCGCGCAAGCCTCACGCGATATGCTATGCGCAGGATTTGGCAGCGGCCGGACATGAAATGGACCAACTTCGCGGCCACGCCAGCGGAGATTGGCACACCATCAGTCAGGAATTACCGGAGCATCGATCTTGAGCGCACCAGTCGTCATCATCGGAGCCTCGCACGGAGGCGTTCAGGTCGCGGCATCGCTGCGCCAGTTGGGTTTTGAGGAGGAGATCATCCTCTTTTCGGCCGAAAACGTCCTCCCCTATCACCGCCCGCCGCTCTCAAAGGCCTATCTCGCGGGAGAGAAGGACCTCGACCAGATCCTGCTGAAAGGCCCCGCCTTCTATGAGGACCATCGCGTCGACCTGCGCCTGGCCGATCCGGTCGAGGCGATCGATCTCGCCGCTGGCCGGGTCCGCGCCCGCTCCGGAGAGCAGGCCTTCAGCAAACTTGTGATCGCGACAGGGTCGCGGCCCCGGCTGCTCAAGGCGCCGGGCCATGACCTGCGGGGCATCTTCACCCTGCGCACGCTGTCCGATGTGCACGCCCTCAAGGAAGCCATGGCTGAGGCGCAGGACATCGTCATCGTCGGCGGTGGCTTCATCGGCCTCGAGTTCGCTTCGACCGCCGCCAAGCTCGGCAAGACCGTGACCGTGATCGAAGCCCGCGAAAAGCTGCTGATGCGATCGCTCCCGGCCACCGTAGGCGACTTCATCCGCGCCTACCACGCCGCGCACAACGTCCGCTTCCATTTCAATGCCCATTTCGCCGAGTTCGAGGGCGAAAGCGGCAGGCTCCGCGCTATCCGGCTCGCAGACGGCACGCGCATCCCGGCCGACATGGCCCTTGTTGGCATTGGCGGCGAGGCGGAGCTCACCCTGGCCGCGCCCCTCGGCCTGAAACTGGCCGCCGGTGGTATCGAGGTGGATGAGTTCGGCCGCACTTCCATCGGGAACGTCTACGCCCTCGGTGACGTCGCTGCCGCGCCCAACCTGCTGGCGAGCGAGCCCATGCGGCTCGAATCCGTCCAGAACGCGGTCGACCAGGCCAAGGCAATCGCCGCTCACATCCTCGGGCAGCCGGCCCCGGCTCCCGTCACGCCCTGGTTCTGGACCGACCAGTACGACCTCAAGGTCCAGATGGCGGGTCTCTCACGCCCGGACGCGGTGCAGACGCTCCGCGGCGATCCCGACGCGAACGCCTTCTCGGTGATCGAGACCATCGACGGCAAGCTGGTCGCGGTCTTCTCGGTCAATCGCGCGGCCGACCACATGGCCGCGCGCCGCCTCATCGCCGAGGGCGCGTTCCTCGACCTGTCGCTCGCCGCCGATGCCGGCGTTCCGTTGATGAAGGCGGTGAAGAGCAGCTGACAGCCGGTTCATCCATGTAGTTTGTCGGCAATTGCATGGAGATAGCCAAAGTTGTCCCCTCGATTGCCAATGTATGTATTGTTGAGGTGCGATCGGGGGGATGATTGAGGAGGTCGCAATAGGGGTTAGGGGGAATAGCGGTGAATCGGACCATGAAAGCTGGGCGTGAGAAGAAATCGCTGATTTCGGCTTCCTTTAAGAGAGGTTTTCGCCAGGGTCTGAGTGCGCCGTTCCTTTTCTTCATGCCTCCACGAATTGACCGTCCCAAGACCTACTCCGCCAGCGTCGCGAAAGCGTGGTCGGATGTAGGCCACGCGCTTGCCAGGGCAACTCAAGAGCAGGGGCGGACAATTGAGCAAGAGACCGGGATCAAAGTCCCGCGCGCAGGACGGCGTATCAAATCCCGATGACACATCGGGCGCAAACTTGCGCGCCCAACTGGAAAAGCAAATCGGCCCCCTCATTGCCAGTCGCGAGAACAGGTTATCTCTCGCGTAATGTTCCTGATGTCGGAACAGTTTAGCGGCCCCATTGCTCATCCGAAGCACCTCAGAGCATACGAGGAGATCGTCCCGGGTCGGCAGAGCGCATCATCCAGATGGCCGAAAAGGCTCAGGACCACAATCGGAAGATGGAGGAAGCGATCATTCGCGCATCCATCTGGGAAGCGAGGGCCGGAATGATCCTCGGCGCTTCCGTTCTCCTGATCCTGATTGGACTTGCGGTCTGGGCGGGCATGTCAGGCAACAATATCCTCGCAGGAATGCTCCTCACCAGCGGCATGCTGAGCGGCGCGGCAGCTCTGATCTGGGGCAATCATAACGGTCGCTCATGAACAAAAAGGCCGCCGGAATACTTCAGGCGGCCCTCTGCGCATCCCGTACCGGCTAAAGCCGTTACACGTCCAGGTTTGCCACCGACAGGGCGTTTTCCTGGATGAACTCGCGGCGTGGCTCGACCTCGTCGCCCATCAGGCGGGCGAACAGCGCGTCGGCATCGGTCGCGTCGGTGATCTTCACCTGCAGCAGCGAGCGCGCGTTCGGGTCGAGCGTCGTCTCCCACAGCTGCTCGGCGTTCATCTCGCCCAGACCCTTGTAGCGCTGAACGGTGAGGCCCTTTCGGCCAGCCGCGAACACGGCATCCAGCAGCGACAGCGGACCGTTGACCTGTTCCGTCTTGTCGCTGCGGCGCAGGACCGGCGGCTTCTCGAACACTTCCTGCAGCTTCGGAGTGAAGCGGTCGATCGCCCGCGCATCGGCCGAATTGATCAGCGCCGCATCCAGCATGACGACGTCGCGCACGCCGCGCACCGTGCGCTCGAACATGTAGCCACCGCCACCCTCCAAGTCGGGGTTCACGGTGCCCTTCCAGCCGCGCTCTGTCTCCTCGGAGATGAGGTCCAGCCGGCGCGCGACATATTCGGCGGCCGCCTGAGCCTTCTCCGGATCCTTGAGCACGTCGGCGTTGAGCGCTCCGGCAATCGCTGCCTGCTCCACCACCGAACGGTTGTAGCGCGTGTGCAAGCCGTTGATGAGCGTCCGCAGCGTGCGGGCTTCCTCGATGATCTGGCGCAGGTCGCCGGCGGCGCGAACCTCGCCGTTCGGCAGCTCCAGCCTCGCGTCCTGCAGACCGGTGTCGATCAGGAATTCCTCGAACGCCGCCTCGTTCTTGATGTACTGGGACGACTTGCCCCGCGTCACCTTGTAGAGCGGCGGCTGGGCGATATAGAGGTGCCCGCGCTCGATGATCTCCGGCATCTGCCGGAAGAAGAACGTCAGCAGCAGGGTTCGGATGTGCGCGCCGTCCACGTCGGCATCGCTCATGATGATGATCTTGTGGTAGCGCAGCTTGTCGATGTTGAACTCGTCCTTGCCGATGCCGGTGCCGAGCGCCGTGATCAGCGTGCCGATCATGTCCGACGAGAGCATGCGGTCGAAGCGCGCGCGCTCGACGTTCAGGATCTTGCCGCGCAGCGGCAGGATCGCCTGGTTCTTGCGTGACCGTCCGGCCTTGGCCGAACCGCCTGCCGAGTCACCCTCGACGATGAAGAGCTCCGACTTGGCCGGATCGCGCTCCTGGCAGTCGGCGAGCTTGCCGGGCAGCGACGCGATGTCGAGCGCCCCCTTGCGGCGGGTGAGCTCGCGCGCCTTGCGCGCAGCCTCGCGTGCGGCGGCGGCTTCCACCACCTTCGCGACCAGCACCCGCGCCTCGGCCGGATGCTCCTCGAACCAGGTCGACAGCGCCTCGTTGACCAGGCTTTCCACGACCGGACGCACCTCGGACGAAACCAGCTTGTCCTTCGTCTGCGAGGAGAACTTGGGATCCGGCACCTTGACCGACAGCACCGCCGTCAGGCCCTCGCGGCAGTCGTCGCCGGTGACCGTGACCTTCTCCTTCTTGGTGAGGCCGGAGGTCTCGCCGTAGGACGTCACCTGGCGCGTCAGCGCCGCGCGGAAGCCGGCGAGATGCGTACCGCCATCCCGCTGCGGGATGTTGTTGGTGAAGGCTAACACCGTCTCGTGGTAGGAATCGTTCCACCACATCGCCACCTCGACACCGATGCCGTCGCGCTCCGCGACGATGGAAATCGGCTCCGCGATCAGCGGCTTCTTGGCGCGGTCGAGATATTTCACGAACTCGACGATGCCGCCCGTGTAGTGAAATTCCACCACCTTGGGATCGGCATGGCGGTTGTCCGTCAGCGTGATGTGCACGCCCGAGTTCAGGAACGCGAGCTCGCGCAGGCGCCGCTCCAGCGTCTCGAAGCTGAACTCGGTCATGGTGAAGGTCTCGGGCGAAGGCAGGAAGGTCACCTCCGTGCCCGTCTCGTCGCCGCACTCGCCGGTCACCGCCAGCGGTGCGTCCGGCACGCCGTGCGTGAAGCTCATCTCGTGGATCTTGCCGCCGCGGCGGATCTTGAGCTTGAGCCAGGTCGACAGCGCGTTCACCACCGACACACCCACGCCGTGCAGGCCGCCGGAAACCTTATAGGAATTCTGGTCGAACTTGCCGCCCGCATGCAGCTGGGTCATGATCACCTCAGCCGCCGAAACGCCCTCCTCCTTGTGAATGTCCGTCGGAATGCCGCGGCCGTTGTCCGTGACCGTGCAGGAACCGTCAGGGTTGAGCGTGACCGTCACGCGTGACGCATAGCCCGCGAGAGCCTCGTCGATCGCATTATCGACCACCTCATACACCATGTGGTGGAGACCCGAGCCGTCATCGGTGTCGCCGATGTACATGCCGGGGCGCTTGCGGACTGCATCCAGCCCCTTCAGCACTCGGATTGATTCAGCACCATATTCGGCGGTCGCGCCGCGCTTCGTTTCGGGGGTGTCGTTCATGAACTGCTTTCGGTCAAGGAGGCTTCGCAAAAGGATCGCAGGAATGCGGCGAATCAAGGGCCTTCAATTGTCTAAGATATAGGCATTTCAACACATTTTTCCAGTTGCGCGGGCCAAACTGTTGGGGAGGAAGGGCAAAATTTCGCGGCACTTCCACCCTTTGCCTTTGCGCCGAAAGGGATTAAGAAGCAGCAACGGAATTGTGTTGAGCTCACCTCGAGAAATCCATGGCCATGATCAGCGATAAACCCAAACTTGTAACGGTTTTCGGCGGTAGCGGCTTCCTTGGACGCTATGTCGTGCAGGCGCTTGCCCGCCGGGGTCATCGTGTTCGTGTCGCCTGCCGCGATCCCCACAAGGCCAATCGCGTGCAGACGCTCGGCAACATGGGCCAGGTGCAGCCGGTACAGGCCAATCTGCGGTACCGCTGGTCGATCGACCGGGCTGTGGCGGGTGCCGATCATGTCATCAACCTTGTCGGCATCCTCTACGAGTCGGGCCGCCAGAACTACGGCTCCATCCACGTGGCTGGCGCCCGCGCCGTCGCGGAAGCCGCCGCGGCAGCAGGTGCGAAGCTCACTCACACCTCCGCCATTGGCGCGGATCCGAGGTCTCCGGCCGGTTACGGCCGCTCGAAGGCAATGGGCGAAGCCGAGGTCCTGAAGGCGGTGCCGGATGCGGTGATCATGCGCCCATCCATCGTCTTCGGGCCGGATGACCACTTCTTCAACCGCTTCGCCAGCATGACGCGTTTTTCGCCCTTCCTGCCGCTGATCGGCGGCGGCCATACGAAGCTGCAGCCCGTCTATGCGGGCGATGTGGCCGAGGCCTTCGCGAAGTCGGTGGATGGCGAGCTGGCGCCGGGAATCTACGAACTCGGTGGCCCGCATGTCTTCACCTTCCGCGAGTGCATGGAAGAAATGCTGGAGATCATCGACCGCAAGCGCCCGCTGGTCTCGATCCCGTGGTGGCTCGCCCGCCTGCAGGCGCGCTTCCTCGGCCTTCTGCCGAAGCCGCTGCTGACGGTGGACCAGGTGAACATGCTCACCGTCGACAACATCGTCTCCGAGCAGGCCCGCCAGGAGGGCCGGACGCTGGAAGCCATGGGCATCGCCCGCCACTCGATCCATGCGATCCTGCCCACCTATCTCTGGTCCTACCGCCCGGCCGGCCAGTTCACCCAGCCTCAGGCCTGATTGGCGGAATTCGGAAAACAGGAACTTGAATGGGCGCTGCTGGCGCCCATTTTCGTTTCCCTCCGTCCTCCCTCATGCCGAGCTTGTCGAGGCATGGGCTTATCCGAGGGTATGCGGCAAGCCCGCCTTCATGGTGGGCTTGCGGAAAAAGGGGTCAGGAGTGTGAGACTATCGAAGAAAAGCCCGCGGCCGCCTGGTCCGACGGGCTCACCATGGTGACGCCAGCCGTTACCCTTCGCTGGCGCACTTCTCGCAAAAGCCGCGGATCTCGATGGTGGTCTTGGTCGGCTTGAACTTGTGCTCCTTTGCCCAGGTGCCGAGACGGTCCTCCACATCCTCATCGCCGAATTCGGACACCCTCCCGCACTTGTCGCAGATGGCGAAGGCGATGGTCGCATGGGCGTGGCATTCCGGGTGCGCGCAGGCAACGAAGGCATTGATGCTCTCGAGCCGGTGCACAAGGCCGAATTCCAGCAGCTTGTCGAGCGCCCGGTAGACCTGAAGCGGCGCGCGAAACCCCTTGTCGCGCAGCCGGTCGAGGATCGCATAGGCGCCCAACGGCCCCTCGGCGCTGTCGAGCGCCTTGAGCACCAGCGCCTGGTTTCGCGTCAACTCCGGGTGAGCCGTACCTGCCATCTCACATTGCTCCACGCTTTGCACGCCACGGCAGCCGAACGAGGCTCAGCAGGAAGAGCGCCAGAGCTGCCACAACGATTGAAGGACCGGACGGCGTGTCGAACCGCAGCGATGCGGTGAGGCCGCCGACCACCGCCACCGCACCCGCGACCGACGCAACGGCAGCCATCATCTCAGGGGTGGCGGAAAGTCGCCGCGCCGTCGCTGCGGGGATGATCAGCAGCGAAGTGATCAGCATGATGCCCACGATCTTCATGGCGATGGCGATCACCGCCGCCATCAGCAGCATGAACAGGATGCGGGCGCGCTCGGGGCGAAGCCCCTCCGCCTCTGCGATGTCGGGATTGACCGTTGCCGCCAGCAGCGGCCGCCACAGATACGCCAGAACGCCGAGCACGACGGCGCCACCTCCCCAGATCAGCGCGATATCCGTTGCCGAAACCGCAAGGATGTCGCCGAACAGAAAGCCCATGAGATCAAACCGCACATTGGTCATGAAGGCAACCATGACCAGCCCGATGGCCAGCGTCGAGTGCGACAGGATGCCCAGCAGCGCGTCGGTGGACAGTGCCTCCTGCCTCTGCAGCAGGATGAGCACCAGCGAAGCCAGCCCTGCCACGACGAAAACGCCGGCCACCAGGTTGATCTGGAAGAGGAACGCGAAAGCCACGCCGAGCAGCGCCGAATGGGCCATCGTGTCGCCGAAATACGCCATCCGCCGCCACACCACGAAACAGCCGAGCGGTCCGGCGGCCAGCGCAATGCCGACGCCTGCGATGATGGCGCGGGTAAAGAAGTCGTCCAGCATCACGCGTTTCCTTTCGCGCGCCGGATATCTTCGGCGGTCATATGGTCATGCCCGTGGTGGTCATGATGATGGCCATGATCGTGGTCATGGTCATGGTGATGATGATGGTCGTGACCGCAGCTGTCGGTAATCGTGCCGTCCGCGAGCTGCACACGGCCGTCGGCCAGATGCGTGTGATCGTGGTGGTGTCTGTAGATGGCGAGCGTCTCCGCCGCGCGCGCACCGAACAGGCGCACATATTCGGGGCTTTCAAGCACCTGCGCGGGCGCACCCCGGCAGCAGACATGTCCGTTGAGGCACACGACCGTGTCGGTCTGCGCCATCACCACATGAAGATCGTGCGAAATGAGGAGAACGCCGCATCCCGTCCGGTCGCGGATCTCACGGATGAGCTGGTAGATGGCGATCTCGCCGGTGAAGTCCACGCCCTGCACGGGCTCGTCCAGTACCAGGAGCTCCGGATTCCGTGCCAGCGCCCGCGCCAGCAGCGCCCGCTGAAACTCGCCGCCGGAAAGCGTCTGCACCTCGGCCTTGGCCCGGTGTTCGATCCCCGCGGCGGCCATCGCCTCGCGGATGCGCTGCTCAGGCAGTTTGCCCGTGAGCGTCATCAGCCGCTCCACTGTCAGCGGCAGCGTCCAGTCCACGGCCACCTTCTGCGGCACGTAGCCCACGCGCAGCGACGGCTTCGAGCGAACCGTGCCTTCATCCGGCTTCCAGATGCCGAGCGCCATCTTGACCGTCGTGCTCTTGCCGGAACCGTTCGGCCCGATCAGCGTGACGATCTCGCCACGCCGCACGGTGAGATCGACACCCCGCACGAGCCACCGCCCGTTGCGCCGGATGCCGGCGTCAACAAGCTCCACCAGAATATCCGATCCGGCGCCTCCGGCCCTTCCAGAGGCTGCGCCTTCGCCTTGCGCTGCGGCCGGAACTGCGTTTGCACCCGTCGCCATTATCTGGACTTCGTTCATGGCCATCTCGCTCTCTTGCGCTGCCGCTACGCCATACGTTATAGCATAACGCAACGATTCGTAATATTATAACGTTCAGGACTATTGACATGACCAGATCCTCCCTCGCTGCTCCGCTGTTTGCAGCGTCCGTTCTTCTGTCCGGCCCTGCCCTGGCGCTGGATGGTGTCGTCGCCTCCATCAAGCCGGTGCATTCTTTGGTCGCGGCGGTGATGGGTGACACCGGCTCGCCGGAGCTCCTCGTTCAGGGCGCTTCCTCGCCCCACACCTATTCCCTGCGTCCTTCGGAGGCGCGCAAGCTCGAACAGGCGAAGGTGGTCTTCTGGGTCGGCGAGGGCATGGAGACCTTCCTCGGCAAGCCGCTCGATGCGCTCGCCCGCAACGCGCGTGTCATCACGCTCTCCGAAACCGAGGGCCTGACACTTCTGGATTTGCGTGAGGGCGGTGCCTTCGAGGCCCACAACCACGATGACCACGCAGACGATCATGATGACGAGGATCACGACGATCATGATCATGATCATGATCATGACCACGAGCATGAACACGCGCACGAAGGTCAGGACCGGCCCCACGGCAAGGACATGCACATCTGGCTCGATCCCGAAAATGCGCGGGTGATGGCAAGGAAGATCGCCGCGACCCTGGGGGAGGCAGACCCGGAAAATGCCGCTGTCTACGCACGCAATGCTCAAGCTCTGGACGAACGCCTGGCTTCCCTCATGGAAACGGTCCGCAATGAACTGGCGCCTGTGGCGGACAAGCCGTTCATCGTCTTCCACGACGCCTATCACTATTTCGAGGACCGCTTCGGCCTGCACGCGGCGGGAAGCATCAGCATCAATCCGGAGACGCCACCGAGCGCCCAGCGGGTGAAGGAAATCCGCGACCGGATCGCGGAAAGCGGTGCTATCTGCGTATTCGCTGAACCGCAGTTCGAACCGAAGATCGTTGGCGTCGTCACTGAAGGAACCGATGCGAAGTCGGGCGTTCTCGATCCCCTCGGCGCGGACCTTGCGGACGGACCGGACCTCTACCCGCGGCTGATCCAGGCCCTCGCCGCCTCCTTCAGGGCCTGTGCGGCGGCCAATTAATGCCACTGCCCGCATGACGCGTTGTGGCACCACCTGACGAAGAAAAGGGCCTGCAGCTCGTTGAGCCGCAGGCCCTTTCACGGACGGTCACCGGACCCTCACCCTGACACCCTCAACCTGATTAGACCGGTCGAACGGCGCGGGCTTCAGAGACCGTGGCTTCTCTTAACTGCGTCCTTCGACAAGCTCAGGATGCGGCCAGGCGAAGCCTACAGCTTGACGGTCCTAGAGGCGGCCGGACCAGTCGTCGATCTCGCGCTCGATTTCTTCCTCCGCCTTGCCGTAATGTTTCTGCAGGCGTCCGGCGAGCTCGCGGCGATTGCCCTTGATCACATCAAGATCATCGTTCGTGAGCTTGCCCCACTGCTTCTGTACCTTGCCCTTGAATTGCTCCCAGTTGCCTTCGATCTGGTTCCAGTTCATCGGCCAATCTCCTTTTCTTGGGGGGGACTGGCCTGACAACGCGAGCCTCGGCGGATGGTTCCGGGAAATGATTATCCGTGCGCATCACCGCAACGGACTCATCCGCGCGAGACCCCCTGGCCGGAGTGTCACGGAATAGCGAACCGTTCTGCCCGAACGTCCTCGCAGACCCTCAGTATCAGGGCGGCGAACTGCTCCGCTGCATCCTCCAAAGAACCATCGTTGACGATCGTCTCTGCACCTGCGATCTGCAGATCCTGCGCCACCGCCCGCCGGAGACGCGCGCCGACCGCTTCGGCGCTTTCGCGCCCCCGCCGCATGAGCCGCTCCGCCAGTACGGGCACGGATGCCGTGACCACGACCGGCACTACATGCGCATAGCGTCTGCGTAGCTGCGGGATCACGCCGCGCGAAACATTGGCCACCGCGACACCGCCCGACGCCACGAACTTGTCCATGCTGGCCGGCAACCCGTAGAGAAGCCCGTGCGCTTCCCACTGGATGGCAAACGCCCCATCGGCGCTCATCCGCCGGAAGGTTTCAGCGTCCACGCTGTCATGGTCTTCCGCATCGCCATCGGCTGGCCGCGTGATGATGCGGCGGATGAAGCTTGCGGGCAGCGCGGGGTCCAGTCGTTCGCGGGCGGCCTTCATGACCGAATCCTTGCCCGCGCCGGACGGGCCGGCAACCGCAATGACCGCGCCCGGACCAATGAGTCCTGCCGGGGAAGGACTCCTCTCGGCAACGATGACACTCACTCGACTGCCCCCCCTCACGCCTCATGGAGCAGTCTTGCTCCGTCAGGCGTGTTTGCCAGGCGTGTTCAGATGCTCGCCAAACCGCTCTGCCGGGCAGCCCCGAAGGCGTGAACACGCTCCACAAAGAACGGGGAATCCATACTCCTTTGCGTGAAGAGGGCAAGTGCGGCGATTTCGACCGGTTGCTGCAGCACCGGATTGAAAATCTCCTCCAGCGCCGCTTGCATCGCGTCCAGCTGCTCCTCCGGCATCTTGCCCGTCAGCGTCATGTGGAAGCGAAAGTCCTCGAAGACATACGGATAGCCCCAGCGATCCAGATTCCGCCGCTGCGATGGAGTGAGCCTGTCCGGCTCGCGCCGGGCGATTTCAGCCGGCGTGAGCGGGGCCCGGAAGCGGTCGAACCGCTCCACCACTGCCCCGGCGAGACGGTCCAGCTCGGGGGGCTGTGCGCCGTCCGCCACAAGTGCAAGCGTGCCGTTGTGCCGCCCGACCTTGAGACGTACCCCGAACGGCTCCTGGTCGCTGACGAAACTGGCAAGCTCCTCGTCGAGCGCCTCCGCACTCGTGCCCCCGGCGAGCCGGAATGGCGCCTTGATCGTCGCGTGAAACCCGTACCGCCGTGGCTCCGCCGTCAGCTGCGCCACTTCCGTTTCGGAAAATCCGGGGATGTGGATCGACGCGACCGGCCCGTCGAAAGCGCTGCGCTGCAGCCACCGCTCTGCTGTCGCCGTCAGCGGGTGGTGTCGGGGTGGGGTGAAATAGATCGCATATCGCATGGGCGGTCTCTCCATCCTTGCCCGGCGTGTGTGACAACGTGACCTTGACTGGAACGGCGCCGAGGGTTGTCCCGGAACTTGCCTGAATGGCACCAAGCCTGCAACATGGCGCTTGATCGTATCTTCCCCGAGATAGGATCTCGACTACTGATAATCGAGTCAGTAGTCGGTTTGCCTCCCCGCCCCGAGTATCCGAACCGGCTGGAGCGGATGCGCGCAGGGTACCCAGTCAACGCGCCCAATGCGGGCCGGATAAATCAGGATCAGGAACGAGCTGGAGCAGCCATGAGCACCAAACGCCCGATCGCCATCGCGCCCTCCATTCTGTCGGCAGACTTCTCCCGCCTGGGCGAAGAGGTCGAGACGGTCGCCGCGGCAGGAGCCGACTGGATTCACCTGGATGTCATGGACGGCCATTTCGTCCCGAACATCACCTTCGGCCCGGCCGTAGTGAAGTCCATCCGCAACCGCACCGACAAGGTGTTCGACTGCCACCTGATGATTTCTCCGGCCGATCCCTACCTCGCCGCCTTCGCCGAGGCCGGCTGCGACGTCCTCACGGTCCATGCGGAAGCAGGCCCGCACCTGCACCGTTCTCTGCAGACCATCCGCAATCTCGGCATCAAGGCTGGCGTCTCGCTGAACCCGGCTACGCCCGTCTCCGCCGTCGAGCACGTTCTGGATGATGTTGATCTCATCCTCATCATGACGGTCAATCCGGGCTTCGGCGGCCAGGCCTTCATCCCGGCAATGCTTGAGAAGATCCGCCAGGTCCGCGCGCTGGTGGGCGACCGCCCCATCGACATCGAGGTCGATGGCGGTGTCACCGCCGCCAATGCGGGCGATGTGGCCGCCGCCGGCGCGAACATCCTCGTCGCCGGCTCTGCCGTCTTCAAGGGCAACAGCGAAGAGTCCTACCGCGCGAACATTTCCGCAATCCGCGCCGCCGCTGAAGCGGCCGCCATCTGACGAAATCTCCGACGAGAGGGGCGGCCCCGGCTGCCCTTACCGCTTCAGGATCTCCGTAATCCTGCGGGCAAGCTGCCGGGCCACCTCGTCCTTGCTGGCCTCTTCGAGACTCTCCACGCCGGCCGCCGTCACAAGGTGCACGCGGTTGCGGTCGCCGCCCATGACGCCGCGCTCGCCGATGCCGCTGCTGTGCGAAACGTCGTTCGCCACGATCATGTCCGCGCCCTTGCGGACGAGCTTGCCGCGCGCGTTCTCGATCACGTCATTGGTCTCCGCAGCGAAGCCGACCACCAGCTTCGGCCGCTTCGCGTGATGGCCGACGGTGGCGAGGATGTCCGGGTTCTCGACCAGCTTGAGGGTAGGCGCGGCCTGTCCCTTCTCCTTCTTCATTTTCTGCGTGGCTTCGCTGTCGGTCCTCCAGTCGGCGACCGCCGCCACGAACACGCCCGCATCGGCCGGAAGCAGCTTCTCCACCTGCGCCATCATCTCCCGCGCGGTCTCGACATGATACGTCTTCACTCCCTTGGGATCGGGAATTGTGACCGGACCGGACACGAGATGCACCTCGGCGCCAAGCTCGGCCAGCGCCGCCGCCAGCGCGTGCCCCTGCTTGCCCGAGGACCGGTTGGCGATATAGCGCACGGGGTCGATCGGCTCATGCGTCGGACCGGATGTCAGAATGATCTTGCACCCCTTGAGCGGCTGTTCCTTGGGGGAAAGCAGCGCCTCCACTGCGGCGACGATTTCGAGCGGTTCGGCCATGCGGCCTTCACCCGCCTCGCCGCTCTCCGCCATTTCGCCCGAATTGGGCCCGACGAAATGAACACCGTCGCCCTCCAGGGTCGCGCGGTTGCGCCTTGTCGCCGGATGCGCCCACATCCGCGGGTTCATGGCCGGGGCCATCAGCACCGGCTTGTCGGTGGCGAGCAGCACGGCGGAGGCGAGATCGTCGGCAAGCCCGTTGGCGAGCTTGCCCATGAGGTCGGCCGTCGCCGGCGCCACCACCAGAAGGTCTGCCTCGCGCGACAGCCGGATATGCCCGACGTCATGTTCGTCCTCCCGGTCGAACAGGTCGGCGAAAACCCGGTCGGCGGAGAGCGCGCCGACGGAAAGGGGCGTGATGAACTCCTGCGCGGCCTTCGTCATGACGCAGCGGACCGAATACCCGCGCTCGCGCAGCCTGCGGATGAGGTCAAGGCATTTGTAGGCGGCAATGCCGCCGCCGATGATCAGCAGGATACGTTTTCCCTCGCCGCGCATGTCTTCTCCCCGGGCTGAGCAGTGTCCTGATCCCCTATGGCGGATTTCCGTCTTATTGGAAAGAAGGCCGTTGCTGAAGGCCATTCAACGCCACCGCCCCGCACCGATCCCATCAGTCACCGGTATCTTCCGCGGTTCCGGACGGAAAACCGCTTTCTATCTGTCCGGAGCTGCTCAGAGCACACCCCTCAAGAAAAAACCCCGCGTGCCGGAGCACGCGGGGCCGAACTTGCCGGTTCGGAACAGGACTTACTCCTGCTCCTCCTGCTTCTGGCGCAGGGCGGCGCCGAGAATGTCGCCGAGCGAAGCGCCGGAGTCGGACGAACCGTACTGCGCGACAGCTTCCTTCTCTTCCGCGATCTCGAGAGCCTTGATCGAAACCGTCAGCTTGCGGGTCTTCTTGTCGAAGGCCGTGACGCGGGCATCGACCTTCTGGCCGACGGAGAAGCGCTCGGGGCGCTGCTCGTCGCGGTCGCGCGACAGGTCGGCGCGCTTGATGAACGTCTCGATGTCGTGGTCGACGAGACGGACATCGATGCCGTTGTCCTTGATGCCGGTCACTTCGCAGGTCACGACGGCGCCCTTGCGCAGCTCGCCGGAAGCGGCGGCCTCGCCGATGGCGTCACGGGTGAGCTGCTTGATGCCGAGGGAGATGCGCTCCTTCTCGACGTCAACGTCAAGCACCTGGGCCTTGACGATATCGCCGCGGTTGTACTCCTCGATCACCTGCTCGCCCGGACGGTTCCAGTCGAGATCGGACAGGTGGACCATGCCGTCCACGTCGCCCTCGAGGCCGATGAACAGGCCGAACTCGGTCTTGTTCTTGACCTCGCCCTCGACGACGGAGCCGACCGGATGGTTACGGGCAAAAGCCTCCCACGGATTCTCGAGCGTCTGCTTGAGACCCAGCGAGATGCGGCGCTTGACCGGATCCACCTCGAGAACGACGACCTCGACTTCCTGCGTCGTGGACAGGATCTTGCCGGGATGGACGTTCTTCTTGGTCCAGGACATCTCGGAGACGTGGATGAGGCCCTCGATGCCCGGCTCCAGCTCGACGAACGCGCCGTAGTCGGTGATGTTGGTGACGCGGCCCTTGACCTTCTTGCCCAGCGGGTACTTCGCGCCGATGCCTTCCCACGGGTCGGCTTCGAGCTGCTTCATGCCGAGCGAGATGCGGTGCGTCTCCTGGTTGATGCGGATGATCTGCACCTTCACCGTCTGGCCAATGTTGAGGATCTCGGTCGGATGGTTCACGCGCCTCCACGCCATGTCCGTGACATGGAGCAGGCCGTCGATGCCGCCGAGGTCAACGAACGCACCGTAGTCGGTGATGTTCTTGACCACACCCTCGACCACCTGGCCCTCTTCGAGGTTCTGGACGATCTCGGAGCGCTGCTCGGCGCGGCTCTCCTCGAGGACGGTGCGGCGCGAAACGACGATGTTGCCGCGGCGCTTGTCCATCTTGAGGATCTCGAACGGCTGCGGCGTGTGCATGAGCGGGCCGACGTCGCGGATCGGACGGATGTCGACCTGGCTGCGCGGCAGGAAGGCGATGGCGCCCTCGAGGTCGACGGTGAAGCCGCCCTTGACCTGGTTGAAGATGATGCCTTCGACGCGCTCGCCCTTCTGGAACTTCTCCTCGAGACGGGCCCAGCTCTCCTCGCGGCGAGCCTTCTCGCGGCTCAGCACGGCTTCGCCAAGCGCGTTCTCGATGCGCTCGACATACACCTCGACTTCGTCGCCCGGCTTCAGCTGGCCGTCCTTGGCCTTCGCGCCGAACTCCTTGAGGGGAACGCGGCCTTCAACCTTGAGACCGACGTCGATGATGGCCATGTCCTTCTCGATGGCCGTGATGACGCCCTTGACGACGGTTCCTTCGATGTTGGCGCTGGCGCTGAAGGACTCGTCGAGAAGGCTCGCAAATTCGTCGCGAGACGGATTAAGTGATGACATTGAAACTCCTGAAACAGCCTCTTGAGGCTTGCGCCGGTGGGTTAGTGTTGCGTTCGGCCCGCCTGGCATCCGGCCCTTCATGGGCTTCGCCGCAAAGGCGGCGTTTCCGGCGCGAAGGATGCTGGCAGACCCGGTTCCTATGGAAATAGCTGCCCGATCCGTGAGGAACGGCAGCGACCTCCGACTGATTTATTTCCTCGAAGCCAGAGCGTTATCGATAATGCCACAAGCCGCGAGAAACGCGGAGTCTATATCCATTTTGCTGCTGTCAAGCAAGTGCGCGTCGTCCGCGGGCTTCAACGGACTGTCGACCCGGTTCATGTCGCGCCGGTCGCGCTGCTCGATGTCGGCCAGGATGGCCGCAAATTCGACGTTCCCGCCCTTCGCCACGATTTCGCGCCAGCGCCGTTCTGCCCGCACCTTCGCATCGGCCGTCAGATAGATCTTCACATCGGCGTCGGGGCAAACCACGGTGCCGATGTCACGCCCGTCGAGCACGGCGCCGGGCGGCGTCTGGGCGAAGGCCCTCTGCTTTTCGACGAGCACGCGGCGCACGGCGGAAATGACGGCCACCTTGGAGGCCGCCTCGCCGATCTCATTGGCCGAGAGAACCTCAGGATCGGCCTTGGAGAGGTCCACCGCCTTCGCCGCGGCCACTGCGGCTTCCTCGTCCTCGAGCGGCTGTCCCGCGTCGAGCAGCGCCTTCGCCACGGCCCGGTAGGACAGGCCGGTGTCGAGATGGTTGAGGCCGTAGCGCTGGGCAATGCGCCGGGCCAGCGTGCCCTTGCCCGACGCGGCCGGGCCGTCGATTGCGATGGTGATGACGTCTTGCTGCATATCAGACAGACCTTGTGATGCCGCCGTCGACGCGAATGTTCTGGCCGGTGATGTAGCTCGACCGATCCGACGCCAGGAAAAAAATGAGTTCCGCCACCTCCTCGGTGGTGCCGTACCGTCCCATCGGGATGCGGCTGCGGCGCTCTTCCTTCTCCGGCAGGCTGTCGATGAAGCCGGGCAGCACGTTGTTCATGCGCACATTGTCGGCGGCATACTTGTCCGCGAAGATCTTGGTGAAGGCTGCCAGCCCCGCGCGGAACACGGCGGAAGTGGGAAAGGCCTCCTCAGGCTCCACGGCTGCATAGCTCGAGATGTTCACTATGGAGCCGGATTTCTGCGCCTGCATCACCGGCGTGACCAGCCGCGCGATCCGCACCACGTTGAGAAGGTAGAACTCCATGCCCGTCTGCCAGTCCTCGTCGCTGATCGCGAGAATCTCGCCCTTCGGGCCGTGGCCGGCGCTGTTGACGACCGCGTCGATCCGGCCGTAGCGATCGAGCACCGCCTGCGTGAAGCGCTCGAGATCCTCGACCGAGCGGTTGGATCCCTGGAACCCCAGGCCGCCCAGCTCTTTCGCCAGTGTCACGCCCTTTCCGGAGGAAGAGAGGATGGCAACGGCAAAACCGTCCTCCGCAAGCTTGCGCGCCGCCCCGGCGCCCATGCCGCTCCCTCCGCCTATGACCATGGCCACTTTCTTCTCTGACATTGTTGTGCTCCCTACTGGATGTCGGCCCCGAGGCTCTGCATCAGCGGCAGGAACTCGGGAAAGCTGGTGGCGATCATTGACGTGTCGTCCACCGTGACCGGCTTTTCCGTGGCAAGTCCGAGCACCAGGAACGACATGGCGATGCGGTGGTCGAGATGCGTTTCGACCTTTCCTCCACCCAGTCCCCTGCCGCCCGGCACACCCCGCACGACGAGGAAATCCTCGCCCTCCGTGCACTCCACACCATTGGCCTTGAGCCCGGCGGCCACGGCCGCCAGCCGGTCGGATTCCTTCACACGCAGTTCCGAAAGGCCCGGCATTCGCGTCTCGCCCTCGGCGAAGCTCGCGGCGATCGCCAGCACAGGATACTCGTCGATCATCGAAGGCGCGCGCTCCGCCGGCACCTCGACGCCCTTGAGATCGGAGGAGCGCACCCGCAGATCCGCGACCTCCTCGCCGCCCGCCATCCGCGGGTTCATGACCTCGATGTCGGCGCCCATCTCGACCAGCGTCTCGATGAGGCCCGTGCGCGTCGGATTGAGCAGCACATTCTCGATCACGATCTCGGACCCGGGCGCAATCAGCGCGGCCACCAACGGGAACGCGGCTGAAGACGGATCGCCCGGCACCTCCAGCACCTGGCCCATGAGCTTGCCCTGCCCCTGCAGACGGATGTGACGTGCGCCTTCGGCATCCGTCTCGACCTCGATCGCCGCCCCGAACCCGGCCAGCATCTTTTCCGTATGGTCACGCGTCATGACCGGCTCAATGACAGTCGTGATGCCCTGCGTGTTGAGCCCCGCGAGCAGCACCGCCGATTTCACCTGCGCCGACGGCACCGGCACGCGGTAGGTGATCGGCGCGGCATGCCGCGGCCCGCGCAGGGTGATCGGCAGCCGGCCGCCCTCCTGAGCCTCCAGCACCTGCGTTCCCATCTGGCGCAGCGGCTCGAGCACCCGCGCCATCGGCCGGCGCGATAGCGAGGCATCGCCCACGAACCGCACCTTCATGTCATATATGCCGACGAGACCCATCGTCAGCCGCGAGCCCGTTCCCGCATTGCCGAAATCCAGGTCGTGGTCCGGTTCGAGCAGGCAGCCGTTGCCCACCCCATCGACGATCCAGGCATCGCCCTCACGCCGGATTGCCGCGCCCATGGCCCGCATCGCCTCGCCCGTGCGCAGCACGTCTTCTCCTTCGAGAAGGCCGGTGATGCGGCTCTGCCCGGCCGCGAGGCCGGCAAACAGAAATGCGCGGTGGGAGATGGACTTGTCGCCCGGCACACGGACGGTACCCGTCAGGCCGTCCGATCTGTGGCTGGTGGCGGGGCGGGGCTGCTGGCTTTCGCTCATGAACGTCTCCGGAAAACCCTCGTTGAGCTGCGTCTATCACGCCGCCGCCGCCCGGTCATCCCCCAGCTTGCAGCATGCGGCAAGCCAAGGCGCAACGCATGTTACGCCGCATCGCCATGAAGTCTTTACAGCGTCAAGTTCTGTGAGTATGGGGTGCAAAATACCGATGGCGACTATCCGGTTGGGCGCTCTCGCCCGATCTTAGGCGGATGACTAAGCCCAACAAACCCAAGAGGCATTACGGTGGCTAAACCCGAACTTGGCACCAAGCGCATTTGCCCGGAAACGGGGCGCAAATTCTACGACCTGAACAGGGATCCGATCGTGTCTCCATACACGGGGATCTCCTACCCGCGGAGCTACTTCGAGACCGCCACGGAGTCCCAGGTCGAGGATGAGGAAGAACTCGATCAGAAGCCGCTGGACGATGATGATGCGGCGGACATGGTGCCTCTGGATGACGATAGCGATGACGACGTCATCCCGGCCGACGACGACGTGATCCCGGACCTTGGCGACGATGAGGTCGACCTCGGCGATGACGACGACACCTTCCTCGAGGACGAGGAAGACGAGGACGACGTTACCGGCATCATCGGCGTCAGCAACGAGGACGACGAGCGATAAAAGCTGAATGAGTCCGTTTCCCGGAAGCGCTGCCTCCGGGAGCGAGCGGTTCTCGGAAAACCGGGAAACCCGTTTTCGGCAGGGAACCGCAACACGAAATTCAGGAGCTGCCGCGGGTTCTACCGGGACCGCAGACCGCTCCGACCGGCCCCGCATCGTGACGTCGGGGCCTGCAAAGACAGGGTTGTGAATAACAACTCAAAATTTTTGCAAAAAGGGGGCTTGATTATGCGTTCAGGCGACGCTAGAAGCCCTCACGTCACGAGCGGCGACGCTGCTTCGCAAGAGTGACACGGGGCCATAGCTCAGCTGGGAGAGCGCTTGCATGGCATGCAAGAGGTCAGCGGTTCGATCCCGCTTGGCTCCACCAAATTCTCCTCTCTTCTCTCGCATTCTTCTGGCTTGACGGCATTATCATGCTGTTCTGTCGCCCGCCGGAAGCCTGATCGGTTGATGCGCGAATTGCGCATAATTGTTCTTTCCGGAACAATTCCTATGGATTGGCGTTCTGTCCGCGCGTGAGCAATTCCGCACAATCGGAAGGCAATAAGCAACAGGTGCCGCATCCTGCTGCGCCGATGGGGATGGAGACAGCATGTGCCGAAACAATTGAAAGCTGCCGTCACCACGGTGCTCGGGCACGACTTTCCTTCCCTGCAGGCTCTTGATCTTGTTCCCCTGCCTGTTCTCTGCTGCGACACCTCCGGTGTTATTCGCTATGGCAACGCTGCCGCGGCAAGGCTCTTTCCCTCCTTGGCGCCCGGCGAGCCCTTTGCCGACCTCGTCGCGTGCGAGAATCAGCATGGCCCAATTCCATGGTCCGAAACCCCCGTCGCCAGATCGATCGCAAGCGGAGCGGCAGAGCGGGAGATCCCGGTTCGGCTGGCTGGCCGGGATGGTGCGCGCTTCACCGCGCTGCTCACAGCGGAACCGCTGTTTGACGGCCAGGGCCTGCTGGCCGGAGTCGCGGCCTACATTCAGCCGGTGCCTGAGTCGTCTCCAGCGGAAGATGGCGCCCTTCCGCCAAGCACCAGACTTCACGCGCTGATCGATTTGCTCGCCGCCCCCGCCTACGCCATCGATTCGGACGGCAGGATCGTCCATTGCAACAGGGCAGCCATCGACCTGTGCGGTTTCGTGCCCGGCCCCGATACCGACAGATGGAGCCCTTTCCGCAACATCTACAATGCGTTCGGTGAACCGCTGTCGAAAGACAGGGGTCCGACTGCCCTCATCCTCAACGGCAAGCCGGTGTCCGATCATCTGCGCGAGATCATCGGGGAAAGCCACGATGGCTGCAGGGTGCGCGTCCAGCCGCTCGTGTCGGTGATCAGGGATCGCGATGGCCGCGCCGTCGGAGCCGTCACGATCCTGCTCGAGGCGAAAGCCTCGCATGAGACAGAGCTCCATACGTCGCGCATGTCGGCGATCGTCAACTCCTCGCGCGATGCGATCATCAGCAAGACACTGGACGGCATCGTCGAGACCTGGAATGCCGGCGCCACCGAAATCTTCGGTTACCTACCCTCCGAGATGATCGGGCAGTCCATCACCCGGATCATCCCGCCGGAGCGGCTGGCGGAGGAGGAAAACATTCTGCGGCGGCTGCGCAACAACGAGAGGATCGACCATTTCGAGACGGAGCGCCTTACCCGCGATGGCCGCAGGATACAGATTTCCCTGACGGTCTCCCCGATCCGCGACTGCCTGGGCCGCGTCGTCGGCGCCTCCAAGATCGCCCGCGACATTTCCGAGCGCAGGCGCGCGGAAGAGATCCAGCGCGGCCTGATCAAGGAACTCAACCACCGGGTCAAGAACACGCTGGCCACCGTGCAGTCGCTCGCGAATCAAACGGCGCGTCTGGCCTCCTCCCCGACGGAATTTTCCGCGAACCTGAGCCGGCGCATCGTCGCGTTGAGCCAGACGCACGACCTCCTGTCCCGCAACATGTGGCGCGGCGCGGAACTCGAAACTATCGTTCGCGAACGGGTCGAGGCGGATGTTCCTCCCGGCACCGGGGTGCAGGTGTCCGGGCCGTCGGTTCTGCTGGAACCGCAGCTTGCCCTCCACCTGTCGCTTGTCCTGCAGGAATTGTCGACGAATGCCCTCGTCCACGGCGCCCTGTCGAAGCCCGGTGGCACACTTTCCGTGTACTGGAGCATCGACGGATCGGACAGGGACTGGCCCCGCGTCGTCCTTCACTGGGTGGAAAAAGGCGGGCCGGAAGTCACGGAGCCAGTCACCACTGGCCTGGGCACTACACTGATACGCCGCAGCCTTGTCGCCCATGATGGCGACGTGTCGCTGGTTTATGATCCGGCCGGCCTGCAGTGTCAGATCAGTTTACCGCTTGCGGGCGCGTCCCAGCCCCTGGATCTGGGTTCGGTCACTCGCGCCGGGGACCTCTCCGCGCCTCCCGGACCACCCGCCAACGAGAACGCCCCGCGCGTCCTGGTCATCGAGGATGAGGCCGCCATCGCCTTCGACCTGGTCACGACTCTGGAAGAGATGGGCTGCAGCGTGGTCGGTCCGGCCGCCACGGCGGCGCAGGCGCAGGCCCTCGTGCGCGCGGGACAGTTCGACCTCGCGCTGCTCGACGCCAATCTGGCGGGCGAGCCCGTGGAAGACATAGCGGCAGCTCTCCAGGCCCGGTCCATCCCCTTCGCGTTTCTTTCGGGCTACGGACGGAGCGAACTTCCCTCAGGCTTCGACTCGATCCAGCTGGTGCGCAAGCCCTTCACGATCGACCAGGTGTGCCAGGTGGTAAGGCACCTGGCCCGCCAGACCGATGCGTCGGCTAGACGAAACAGCTGACCGTGGCGGCATCATTCGCCGCCGGAGGACGAGCCCGGAAAGGGGATGATCTCCCCGGAAACCTGTCGGTGCTGTGCCATGATGATCGCTTCAATGAAAAGGTCGATGGCATATCGCATCTTTTCGCTGGTGGGGTCCGGTCCCCGAAGTTCCTCTCTTGCGAGCTCCAGAAGCACCTTTGCTGCAGCGAAGTCACTTTCCATTCGTGGCTCCCGGGATCGGGCTGCGCCAGGGAGGGAAGCAGCCCCATCTTTCGTTATCTGGTGTAACCACCATGCCAGTTAGCACCATCAGGAGAAACTTCACAATTTATCTATTTTTGCAACTGCTTCATTGATTGGGACAATATTGGTCAGGTGGATGGGCACACCCAATCGGATGAACCTGGGGAGAGCGTAATGGACATACCGGCTGGAAAAGTCCTTTCGTTCAGGCCGCCTGCGCCATCGCCGCGCCAGACTCCGCCGTCGACGCTCCAGATGATGCGGATCGTCTACCGTAATCCGCTCGAGCTGTGGGGCGAGCCCTCCTACAACGAACCGTGGATCTCCATCAGCGGCGGTCTCGGTGGCCCGCTGGTCATCGCCAACGACCCCGACCTCATCCGCCATGTGCTCGTGGACAATGCGAAGAACTACCGGATGGCCCGTGTCCGCCAGAAGATCCTGCGCCCCATCCTGCGTGACGGGCTTCTCACCGCCGAAGGCGAGATCTGGCGACGTTCCCGCAGGGCCATGGCGCCGGTCTTCACGCCCCGTCACATCGCGGGCTTCGCCGAACCCATGCTGCGGGAGGCGGAGAAGTTTGCCCGGCGCTACGAGGAGAAAATCGGCGAAGTGGTCGACGTCTCCCGCGACATGACCATGCTCACCTTCGACATACTGGCTGAGACTCTGTTCTCCGGCGAGATCGCCGGCAATCCCGACGACTTCTCCGCCCAGGTCGACCGCCTCTTCGAAACGATGGGCCGCGTCGACCCCCTGGACCTGCTCGGCGCGCCGGACTGGATCCCGCGGATCACCCGCATCCTCGGCCGCAAGTCGCTCGCCTATTTCCGCAGCATCGTCGCCGAGACCATGCGCATGCGTCAGGAGAAGCTTGAGCGCGGCGCGGATGTGCCCGAGGACTTTCTGACCCTGCTGCTCCGCGCGCAGGGGCCGGAGGGTCTCACCCGCGGAGAGGTCGAGGACAACATCATTACCTTCATCGGCGCGGGTCATGAGACCACCGCCCGGGCGCTTGGCTGGACCATCTATTGTCTCGCCAACCTGCCTGCCGAGCGCGAGCACATTGAACGGGAGATCGATGGCATCATCGCCTCTGGCCTCGATCCCGTGCAATGGCCGGACGCCATGCCGCTCACCCGCGCCTCCTTCGAGGAAGCCCTGCGGCTCTACCCGCCGGCGCCCTCCATCAACCGCGAGGCGATCGAGGACGACCGCTACAGGGATCTGGAGATCCGCCGCGGCACACAGGTGCTCGTCATGCCCTGGACCGTGCACCGCCACCGCAAGCTGTGGGACGATCCCGAGGCTTTCCGCCCGTCCCGCTTCTATCCGGAAAACCGCGACAAGATTGGCCGTTTCCAATACCTGCCCTTTGGTGCGGGCCCGCGCGTCTGCATCGGCGCGAGCTTCGCCATGCAGGAGGCAATGATCGTACTGGCCGTATTGCTTTCCCGCTACCGCTTCGAGCTCGTGCCCGAAACCCGCCCTTGGCCCGTCCAGAAGCTCACCACCCAGCCGGAAGGCGGCCTGCCGATGCGCGTGACGCGGCGTTAGCGCTCCCATGCCGAGTTCGTCGAAGCATCGTGCTGAGCCTGCCGAAGCATGAGGACTATCGGCTTCCCGCCTCTACCCGCGCCCCTGAAACACATTCTCGACATGTACCGGCCACTTCCACGGCAGCACGGCCACGAGGTCGTAACGCAGGCTGAGCCGCGCCTGATCCTTCTGCCGGGAAAGCCAGAGCGTCGCCGCACCGTCGATCCGCCGCTGTGTGACCGGCCCCACCGCCTCCATCGCCTGCTCGAGCGTCGGCCGCGCCTTCACCTCGACGATCGCCACCAGATCGCCGCGCCGCGCGATCAGGTCGATCTCCCCGAGCGGCGTGCGGTAGCGCCACGCGGCAATGCGGTAGCCCTTGAGCATGAGCGCGAGGCCCGCCAGCCATTCGCTGGCGAGCCCCTTGCGATAGGCTTTCTGCCGGCGCGCCCGCCCGTCAGCCTTCGCCGCCGGCATTGGACTTGAGCTCCAACAGCCGCTGGTAGAGTTCCGATTTCTTGCGTCCCGTCATGCGCGCAGCCTCCCCCGCCGCCTTGGCCGCCGGCATTTCCGCGGCCAGCTCCAGCAACAGCTGGTCTGTGTCCTCCTCGCTGTGCCCCACTGTGTCGCTTGCCGGCGCCACACACAAGACCACTTCGCCCTTGGGATCGCCGGCCGACGCATAATGCGCGGCGAGATCCGGCAGCGTCCCCCGCCGCACTTCCTCGAAGGTCTTGGTAAGCTCCCGCGCCACCACGGCGTGCCGGTTGCCCAGCACCTCCGCCATCAGCGCAAGCGTATCGGCCGTCCGCCGCGGAGATTCGTAGAACACCAGCGTGGCCGGAACCCTTGCGAGTTCTTCAAGCCGAGCCTTCTTCTGCCCCGCCTTGGTGGGCAGAAACCCGGCGAAAAGGAAGGCGTCCGTCGGCAACCCCGCAACCGTCAGGGCAGACAGCACCGCCGAGGCGCCCGGAACGGGCACCACCCGCACGCCCTGCCGGATCGCCTCCTGCACCACCCGATAGCCGGGATCGGAGACGAGCGGCGTCCCCGCATCGCTGGCAAGCGCCACGCTCTTGCCGTCCTGCACCATGGCAACGAGCCGCGCCGCGGCTTCCGTCTCGTTGTGCTCATGATAGGCGATCATCCTGCGCCGGATGCCATAGCGTTCGAGCAAGACGCGCGTCACCCGCGTGTCCTCGCAGGCCACCACGTCCGCCGCCGCCAGTGTTTCCAGCGCCCGGATCGTGATGTCGCCGAGATTGCCGATCGGTGTCGCCACGAGATAGATGGCAGGCTCCAGCGGCCGCGCCGGAATGACCGTTCCGCCAATGACGAAGCTGCGTATTTCCTGATCCTCTGTCACCGGATCACCTCCGTTTCACCGGGCAAGCTCCGCCACCAGCGCATCAAGCACAACCATGCCCGCGGCCGTTGCCCTCAGCCGCGAGTTGCCGACCGGCTCCACTAGCCCCTCGTCCTGGAGCAGGCGCACGCGCTCCCAATCCAGGGGCCGTCCTGCCAGCCGCTCGAACCGGTCGAGGTCGATGCCTTCCACGAGCCTCAGCCCCATCAGCAGGAACTCGTCAGCCTCCTGCTCGCGCGTCAGTACCTCGCCGTCAACGACCCCCGTTCCCTCGCACTCGACCCGCTCAAGCCATGCCTCCGGCATCTTCTCGGTGAAGGTCACGACCCGCCGACCGTCCTCGACGAATCGCCCGTGCGCGCCGGGCCCGATCCCGACGTACTGGCCGTAGCGCCAGTAGATGAGGTTGTGCCGGCTTTCCGATCCCGGCCGTGCGTGGTTGGAAACCTCATAGGCCGGAAGCCCGTGTGCCGCCGTCACCTCCTGCGTGATCTCGTAGAGCTGCGCGGCATGGTCCGGATCGGGAATGTCGATCTTCCCTGCCTTGTAAAGCCCGTGGAAAGCCGTGCCTTCCTCGATGGTGAGCTGGTAGAGCGACAGGTGATCGACCGCATGGCCGATCGCCTGCTTGAGCTCTGCCGCCCATGCTTCAGCCGTCTGCCCCGGCCGGGCGTAGATCAGGTCGAACGACATGCGGGGAAAGATCTCGCGCGCAAGCCCGATGGCATAGAGCGCCTCTTCGACATTGTGCAGCCGTCCGAGGAATCGCAGGTCGCGGTCGTTGAGCGCCTGCACTCCGAGCGAAACGCGGTTCACTCCCGCCGCGCGATAGCCGCGGAACCGGTTCGCCTCCACCGAGGACGGATTGGCCTCAAGTGTGATCTCCGCGTCCGGGGCGACCGTCCAGAACTTCGCCACACCATCCAGCACAGCGCCGACAGTAGCCGGCTCCATCAGCGATGGCGTGCCGCCGCCCAGGAAGATGCTGGAAACCGTGCGCGGGCCGGTCCGCTCGCGCATCCGCTCCATCTCGCGCAGGAACGCCGCGGCAAAGCGCGGCTGGTCCACCGGCTTGTGACGGACATGGCTGTTGAAGTCGCAATACGGACACTTGGCCGCACAGAACGGCCAGTGCACGTAGACTCCAAAGCCTGCCTCGTCATCGTTCGGATTCATTTGCTCAGTCGCGCATTCGCAAACAGCTGGAAGGCCCGCGCCCGATGCGACAGCGCATGCTCGTCACCCGGCTTCCAGCCATGCTTTTCTTCCGAGCTCATCTCGCCGAAGGTGCGGTCGTAGCCGTCCGGCAGGAACACCGGATCATAGCCGAAGCCGAGCTCGCCGCGCGGCGGCCAGACCAGCGTCCCATGCACCTCGCCGCGGAAGTATTCCGCTTCGCCATCGGGGAAGCACAGGCACAGCACCGCCACGAAATGGGCCCGCCGCTGCTCGGGCGCGGTCGCGCCCTTCTCCTGCAGCAGATCCTCCACCTTCTGCATCGCCATGCCGAAGTCGCGGGAACCGTCCGGCTTCGCCGCCCAGTCCGCCGTGTAGACGCCCGGCTGGCCGTCGAGCGCATCCACGCAGATGCCCGAATCGTCTGACAGCGCCGGCAGGCCCGTCGCCTTCGCCGCGGCGTAGGCCTTCGTATATGCGTTCTGCTCGAAGGTCGTGCCAGTCTCTTCCGGCTCCGGCAGCCCGAGATCGGCCACCGACTGAATCTCGTAGCCGAACGGCGCGAGCAGTTCGGCAAATTCCTTCAGCTTGCCGCGGTTGTGGCTGGCAAGGATCAGTTTCCTGTTTTCGATTTGTCTCATCAGAGTTTCCAGATGGAAGGTTCCGCGAATTCCAGCGAATTCCCTGACGGATCGCGGAAATAGATCGATCGGCCACCATTCGGCCATTCAAGCTCCGCCTCGATCGCCACGCCCGATGCCGTTAGGCTTTCTTTCCAGCGCTCGATCTCCTCGCCGGTTGCCGCGAAGCAGAGGTGCCCGGGTCCCCGCGCGCCATGCGGCGGCACCGGCAGCTTGGCGTCCGGCGCGGGCGGGATTTCCGTCGCGTCTGCATTGAACAGCAGCACGACGCCCTTGCCGCACCGGAAGAACACATGCCGCCCTTCCGCCCTGGCGATGACCTCCAGGCCGAGCACCTCCGTGTAAAACCGTTCGGCCTCCCTAAGGTCGGTCACGTAAAGGGCGGATTCAAGGACGGCGGCGGGCTGCATGGCTGCGCTCCTTCCGGCGATCAGCCGACCGCCATCTTCTGAAGTTCGATGAGGCGTGCGATTCCCTTGCGGGCGAGGCCCACCAGCTCCTGGAACTGTTCCTCGGTGAACGGCTTGCCCTCGGCCGTGCCCTGGATCTCGACGATTCCGCCGCTGCCGGTCATCACGAAATTGGCGTCCGTTTCCGCCGCTGAATCCTCGTCGTAGTCAAGGTCAAGCACCGGCACGCCCTCGTAGATGCCGCAGGAAACCGCCGCGACATAATCCTTCAGAACCTTGTCGAGCTTGATCATCTGCCGGGCCTGCATCCACGACAGGCAGTCGTGCAGCGCGATGAAACCACCGGTGATCGACGCCGTGCGCGTACCGCCATCCGCCTGGATCACGTCGCAGTCCACGGTGATCTGCACCTCGCCCAGCGCTTCCAGATCGACCACCGCGCGCAGGCTGCGGCCGATCAGCCGCTGGATTTCCAGCGTGCGGCCGCCCTGTTTGCCGGAAGAAGCCTCGCGGCGCATACGTGTGCCCGTGGAACGCGGCAGCATGCCATATTCGGCGGTGACCCAGCCCTTGCCGCTGTTCCGCAACCAGGTCGGCACCTTCTCCTCGATGCTCGCGGTGCAGAGCACGTGCGTATCCCCGAACCGCACGAGGCACGAACCTTCTGCGTGCTTGGAAATGCCGCGCTCGAAGCTTATGGCGCGCATTTCGTCCGGTTGCCGTTTCGATGGTCGCATGGAACAGGCCTTTCAGATAAGCATGTGAACAGGGTGTTGCGCGGGTTGTAGCTTTCCATTTCTATGGACGCAAAGATTTTTCGTCACCATATCTCTGCACACGGTTGGGTGATACGAGCTTAGCCTGGAATGAAGACATTGAAGGCCAAAAAGACCATGACGAAGCCAGTCACAGAGCCAACGCTTCAGTCGCTGGACGCACGGTCGAGGGAAATTTTCCGCCTCATTGTCGAGAATTACCTGGCAGAGGGTGACCCGCTCGGCTCGCGAAACCTGGCCCGCCGGCTGCCCCAGCAGCTTTCGCCGGCCACCGTCCGCAACGTGATGGCGGATCTCGAGCATCTGGGACTCATCTACTCCCCGCACGTCTCCGCCGGGCGCCTTCCCACGCAGCAGGGCCTGCGCTTCTTCGTCGATGCCTTCATGGAACTCGGCGACCTGTCGGAAAACGAGCGCAAGGTCATCGAAGCGCAGATCGTCGCGAGCGGCAAGCAGTCTCTGGAGCAGATGCTGACGGAAGCGAGCCAGTTGCTGTCGGGCCTTTCCCGCGGCGCCGGCATGGTGCTGGCCGCCAAGTCAGACGCGCCGCTGAAGCATATCGAGTTCATCCAGCTCGAGCCGGGCAAGGCGCTGGCCATCCTCGTCTCGCAGAACGGCGACGTCGAGAACCGCATCATCGACCTGCCCGCGGGCGTGACGGCTTCGCAGCTCGTGGAGGCCTCGAACTACCTCAACGCCCACATCCGCGGCCTGACCCTGACCGAGGCCCGGACGGAGATGGAGCGTCTGCGCGAGGAAGCCCGCCGGGCGCTCGATTCGCTGTCCCAGTCGCTCGTGGACCAGGGCCTCGCCATCTGGACGGGCCGCGAGACGGGCGCTCCGCAGCTCATCATCCGCGGCTGGGCCAATCTGCTCGAAAACGCCATGGCCCAGACCGATCTTGAGATGCTGAAGCATCTGTTTGAGGAACTGGAGACCAAGGAATCCCTCGTGCAGCTTCTGGAGCTGGCGGAGGAAGGTCCCGGCGTGCGCATCTTCATCGGTTCGGAGAACAAGCTGTTTTCGCTGTCCGGTTCCTCGCTGATCGTGGCGCCCTACCGCGACCAGAACGCGCGCATCATCGGCGCTCTGGGCATCATCGGCCCCACGCGGCTGAACTACGCCCGCATCGTTCCGATGGTGGATTACACTGCCCAGCTGATCGGCCGGATGCTGCGCTGAGAAGGAAGCGAATCGGACCCGCTCTCGGTCGCGAAGGATGACCGCCCCTTGATTTTGCGGTCGCGAAGCTCGATATCCGGGCTGACTTACCAGAGACCCATAACGGATAGGCAATGACCACGAACCCGAAGGACCAATCCGCAACGGCAGAAAACCAGACCGAGGAAACGGTCGTGGACGCTGCCGCGGCGAATGAAGCCGCGAACGCCCCAGAGGAATCGGCCGCCCCGGAAGTGACCGAGGAGGACGTCCTGCTGAAGCTCACCCGCGAGAACGAGGAGCTGAAGGACCGCGCGCTGCGTCTCGCGGCGGAGATGGAAAATCTTCGCCGCCGCACCCAGCGCGACGTGGCCGACGCCCGCGCCTTCAGCATTGCCAATTTCGCGCGCGACATGCTCGTCGTGAGCGACAATCTTCAGCGCGCGCTGCAGGCCGTGCCTGCGGAAGCCCGCGAATCCGGTGAGAATGGGCTGAAGGCCCTGATCGAGGGCGTGGAAATGACCGAACGCCTGATGCTCTCCACGCTGGAGCGGCATGGCGTGAAACGCATCGAAGCTGCCGAGGGCCAGCGCTTTGACCCGAATTTCCATCAGGCCATGTTCGAGGTTCCCAATCCGGAGGTTCCGGCCAACACGGTCGTCCAGGTCGTCCAGGCTGGCTACGTGATCGGAGAGCGTGTCCTGCGCCCCGCGCTGGTTGGTGTCTCCACCGGCGGCCCGAAGGCGGCTCCCGCCGAGCAGCCCTCCGCGAACGGCGCTGCCGATGGTGCCGGCGGAACGGAAGCGAAGTAACGGACACCGTCACAGGGTTCGCCAGGGCTGGCGCCGTGCCGGCCCTTTTTCTTTGTCCCGCTTTTCTTCCCTCATGCCGACCCTGCCGAGGCGCGGGCCTGCGCGATGCGAACCCGTTGAGGCACGAACCTGCCCAGGCATATGCCTGCCCAAGCAAGCGCAGTTGCCCAATTCTTTCCCCCCGCTTCCCTTTCCGACGCACATCCGTTACCCCTGATGGCGACGGCTGATCTCCACCTTGCCTTTACCCGGAGGCACGGTGGCGCACGGATGCAAGGGAGCCTCCATGACCCTGTTCCAGGTGATCGACTATGCCAGCGTGGCGGTTTTCGCGGCCACCGGCGCGCTCGCGGCCTCCCGCAAGCAGCTGGACATCATCGGCTTCCTGTTCCTCGCCTGTGTGACTGGCACGGGCGGCGGCACCGTGCGCGATCTCGTCCTTGGCGTGCCGGTATTCTGGGTCGTCAACACCGACTATGTGCTGGTCTGCACTGTCGCAGCGGTGTTCGTCTACTTCACGGCCCATCTCGTGGAATCCCGGTACAAGCTGCTGCTCTGGCTGGACGCCATCGGCCTTGCCCTGTACAGCGCCGTCGGCGCGGCCAAGGGCATGGACGTAACCGGCTCTCCGGTGATCGCCATCATTTCCGGCGTTCTGACCGCCACCTTCGGCGGCGTGCTGCGCGACCTTCCTGCGAGCGAGCCTTCCGTGCTCCTCCGCCCGGAAATCTATGTGACCGCCGCTTTGGTGGGTTCGGGCGTGTTCACGCTCACCGAGTTTGCCGATTTCCCGCCCGTCATCGACGCACTGATCGCCATGACGGCAGCCTTCGTGATCCGCGGCGGCGCGTTGAAGTTCGGCTGGACTTTCCCGCGCTACAAGCCGCGCCCGGGTCGCCGGCCGGAGGAAATCGACTGATCCGAAGCATCTCGGCCCGCCCCTTCATGGTGAGCGCGGTGAGGGAGCGCCAGCGTAGCATGAGGGGATTCGGTGGGCACCCCTTCGTCGTTCGGACAAGCTCACCCTGAAAGGTGCGATGCTTGAACCCTAAAGCAACCCCGCCTGGATGGCCGCATCCTTGAGGCTGGCCTGCAGCCGGGGACCGATCTGCTGGATCACGAGCCCCGCTGCGAGCGAGCCGAGCCTGCCGCTGCGCCCGAGGTCGAAACCCTGCGTGTAGCCGAACAGAAATCCTGCCGCATAGAGGTCGCCCGCGCCGGTGGTGTCGACCACCCTCTCGACCGCGAGAGGCTCCACATGTACCGTCTCCCCGCCACGCACGATGACCGATCCCTTTGCGCCCATCGTGACGACGCCGAGCCTGCAATCGGCGCGATAGGCTTCCACAGCGGCCTCCAGCGAAGCGGTCTGGTAGAGCGACTTCACCTCCTGTTCGTTGGCGAAGACGATGTCCACCTTGCCCGTGCGCATTAGCTCCAGGAACTCGTCGCGATAGCGGTCCACGCAGAACGGGTCGGACAACGTCATTGACACCTCCCGCCCGGCCGCGTGAGCAATGCTCGCGCAGCGCAGGATGGCTTCCTTCGCCTGCGGCGGATCCCACAGATACCCCTCGAAATACGTGACCTTGGCCGCCCTGGCCTTCTCCTCGTCCACGTCCACGGGCCCGAGTTGGGTGCTGGCGCCGAGATAAGTGTTCATCGAACGCTCGCCGTCCGGCGTCACGAAGATCATGCAGCGCGCCGTCGGCGGAAAGCCGTTGAGCGAAGGCGTGTCGAAGGCCACGCCCTGGGCGCGGATGTCATGCCGGAACACCTCGCCCAGCATGTCGTCGGCCACCTTGCCGAGATAGGCTGCCCGGCCGCCGAATCCAGCCAGCCCGGCCGCCGTGTTGGCCGCGCTGCCGCCGCTGGTCTCCACCGCGGGCCCCATCTTGTCGTAGAGGAAGGTGGCCCGGTCAGCGTCGACCAGGTTCATCGCGCCCTTGATGATCCGGTGCTCGACCAGGAAGGATTCCTCGCAGCGGGAAATGATGTCGACGATGGCGTTGCCGATGCAGAGAACGTCGTATTCGCTCATGCAGGAAATCTCCCGGTCGTACAGGCAGGGGGCGCAAACTTTGGATACGGGTTTAGAGTATTTTGCAGGCAAAAGGAAAGGCCCTTCCCGCTTGCGCCGGCCGCAATGCGCTCCTATTTGCGGATGGCATGTGCCAGCCGAAAGGGTGACCTGAATGATCTTCGATGCAGCGCGCCTGGCGATCAGCCAGCTCTTCACGCCACCCTTCCGACGCGTGTTCTTCAGAACCCTCGGCCTTACCCTTCTGCTGCTCGTCGGCTGCTGGTTCGGCGCGAAGGAACTGTTCGACTACTTCGCCATGCCCTGGATAGACCAGCTGTTGCCCGGCATGCCGAGCTGGGTCGGCTGGCTGGGCCTGGTTGCCGCCTTCATCGCGGGCGTAGGTCTGGCGCTGGGCCTTGCCCTGCTCATAGCGCCGGTCTCGGCAGTCGTCGCCGGCGTCTTTCTGGACGCGATCGCGGAGGCGGTCGAGCGCGACACCTATCCGCAGGATCCGCCTGGCAAAGCCGTGCCGCTCGGCCCGTCGCTCATCCTCTCGGTGAAGTTCATGGGCGTGGTCATCCTCGGCAACATCATCGCCCTGCTGCTTCTGCTGATGCCGGGCGTGAATCTGATCGCGTTCTTTGTGGTGAATGCCTACCTGCTCAGCCGCGAATTCTTCCAGTTCGCCGCGATGCGTTTCGTGCCGGAAGCCGAGGCCCGCGCACTGCGGCGCCGCCATGCCGGCACCGTGTTCCTGGCCGGCTTCGTCATCGCCGCCTTCCTGTCGGTGCCGATCCTGAACCTGCTGACCCCGCTCTTCGGAGCGGCCATGATGATGCACCTCTACAAGGCCCTCACCTCGCCCAGGGAGCGATCGCGCGCCGGCGAGGAGCTGCTGGACGCCCGCAGCGTCAACTGAAACGACTTCCTCTGGAAGCTGAACCTGCCGCCGCCGGGCCGACAGCGCTGGATCCTCCTCGTGGTAATCCGGGCGCCCCACGAGGAAGATCGATTGGATGCTTCAGCCCCTCATGGTTCGAGGGGTTCGCCATGAGGGGCGCCCGAACTACCCGTGCAGCACTTCCTTGCTGGCCACGGTGGAATCCGAATTCAGGCGGTAGACGATCGGCACGCCCGTCTCGATCTCCAGCTTGAGGATCGTCTCCTTGTTCAGGCGGTCGAGCACCATCATCAGCGAACGCAGCGAGTTGCCATGCGCAGCGACGAGCACGGTCTGGCCGCGCAGCACGCGGGGCAGGATTTCCGTCATGTAGTAGGGCCACACGCGGGCGCCCGTATCGCGCAGGCTCTCGCCGCCGGGCGGAGGCACGTCATAGGAGCGGCGCCAGATGTGCACTTGCTCCTCGCCCCACTTGGCGCGGGCATCGTCCTTGTTGAGACCGGAAAGGTCGCCGTAGTCGCGCTCGTTCAGCGCCTCGTCGCGGATGGTCTCGAGCGACTCCTGACCAAGCTCCTTGAGGATCAGGCCGAGCGTCCGCTGCGCGCGCGTCAGCGCCGACGTGAAGGCGATATCAGCCTTGATGCCCTTGGCCTTCAGACGCTGGCCGGCGGCAATCGCTTCCTCGACGCCCTTCTCGGTCAGATCCGGGTCGCGCCAGCCGGTGAACAGGTTCTTGAGGTTCCATTCGCTCTGGCCATGGCGGACCAGAATGAGAGTTCCCGACATACTGTATCCTCAATGCAGGTGGTTGATAGAATTCAGGCCAGCCCGAGCACGTCGAGCATGGAGTAGAGACCGGGCTTCTTGTCCCGCGCCCACAGGGCGGCTTTCACGGCCCCGCGGGCGAAAATGGAGCGGTCCTCCGCGTGGTGGGACAGCGTGATGCGCTCACCCGTGCCGGCGAGGATCACCGAATGGTCGCCGACCACCGAGCCGCCGCGCAGCGTGGCGAAGCCGATTGTCCCCGTCTGGCGCGGGCCGGTGTGGCCGTCGCGCACGCGCACACTGCTCTCGGCGAGGCCGATGCCCCTGCCCTCGGCCGCTGCCTGCCCCAGCAGCAGCGCCGTGCCGGACGGCGCGTCAACCTTGTGACGGTGGTGCATTTCCATGATCTCGATGTCGAAATCTGCCGCGGCAAGCGCCTTCGCCGCCTGCTTCACCAGCGTCGCCAGCAGATTGACGCCAAGGCTCATGTTGCCGGACTTGACGATGGTCGCATGGCGGGCGGCTGCGGCGATCTTCGCCTCGTCGTCGGATGAAAGCCCCGTCGTGCCGATGATGTGCACGATACGGGCCTGCGCGGCATAGCCCGCGAATTCGACGGATGCGGCGGGAGTGGTAAAGTCGAGCACCCCATCGGCCTTGGCGAAGGCGGCGAGCGGATCGTCCGTCACGGCGACGCCGAGCGTCCCCACGCCCGCCACTTCACCCGCATCGCGCCCAAGCGACGGAGAGCCCGGCCGCTCGACCGCGCCGGCAAGCTGCACGCCGTCCATTTCGTGGATCACGCGAATGAGCGTCTGGCCCATGCGGCCGCCAGCGCCCACCACCACAAGGCCCATGTCGCCCATCATCGTTCCTCCGTCGGAATCGTTTCGTCCGAGTTTTGCTCTCCACCCTCGAGCAGGCTGTGAGCCTTTTCCGTTTGCATACGGTAAAACCGGGCGTAAAGCCCGTCCTGGCGCACGAGATCCTCGTGTGTGCCCTCTTCCACCAGAAGGCCATCTTCCAGCACAACGATGTGATCGGCGTTCACCACCGTGGATAGCCGGTGCGCGATGACCAGCGTAGTCCGCTTGTCCATCACGCGGTCCAGCGCCTGCTGCACCTTCGCTTCCGATTCGTTGTCGAGCGCCGAGGTTGCCTCGTCGAGGAGCAGGATCGGCGCGTTGCGCACGATGGCGCGGGCAATGGAGATGCGCTGCCGTTGCCCGCCCGACAGCGTCACGCCGTTCTCGCCAATCAGCGTGTCGTAGCCCTGCGGCTGCTGCAGGATGAACTCCTCGGCATTGGCGAGCCGCGCCGCCGCCTCAATCTCCGCATCGGTCGCGTCCGGCCGCCCATAGCGGATATTGTCGCGGATCGTCCCCTCGAACAGATAGGGATGCTGCGAGACATAGGCGATCGACTGCCGGAGCGACTGCTTGGTGACGCCGGCAATGTCCTGCCCGTCGATGCGGATCACACCGCTGTCGGGATCATAGAACCGCTGCAGCAGTGCGAACAGTGTGGACTTGCCCGCGCCAGAGGGGCCGACGATTGCGGTCGTCTTCCCGGCCGCGGCACGGAAGCTCACGCCACGCAGTACCGGAACGTTCTCCTTGTAGGAGAAGCGCACTTTGTCGAACTCCACCCCGCCGTCCGTCACGCGAATGGGCTTCGCGCCCGCATTGTCCCGCTGCTTGGGCTGCGTATCGAGGATCTCGTAGATCATCCGCGCATTGACCAGCGCCCGCTCGATGTTGACCTGCACGCGCGCGAGCCGCCGCGCCGGATCGTATGCGAGCAGCAGCGCCGTGATGAAGGCGAACACGGAGCCGGGCGGCTCCGCCGCCGTCGAGGCGCGCCAGCCGGCATAGGCAAGCACCGCCGCGATCGCCGCACCCGCGAGGAATTCGGTGATCGGCCCCAGCCGCTCGGACACCCGGGCGATCTTGTTGGACCGGTTTTCGGCATAGTCGATCAGGCCGGCCATCTTCTGGGCCAGCACCTTCTCCATTGTGAAGGCCTTGACCACCGCGATGCCCTGCACGGCCTCCTGCATGGCGCCGAGCAGGCGCGAGTTGATCTCGACGGACTCGCGCGTGACCGTGCGCAGTCGGCGCATCAGGTAATTGACCGAAAAGATCAGCGGCGGGCCGATGAGGAATGCGGCGAGCGACAGCACCGGGTCCATGTAGACCATCACGGCGATCAGGCCGATGAGCGAGATGAAATCCCTTGCCGCCGCCGTCACCGTCATGTTGAGCAGATCGCGGATGCCCGTCACGTTCTGGGCGATCTGCGCCGCCAACTGTCCGGAATGCGCGCCGGAGAAATAGCCCATGTCGAGCTGCATCAGGTGGTCGAACAGCCGCCGCTGGTAGCGCGCCACGATATTGTTGCCCACCTTGGCGAGCAGCACGTTCTGCCCGTAGGTTGCAAATCCCCGCAGCATGAATGACAAGAGAACCGCCCCGCAGATCCAGCCGAGCAGATCCCACCGCTGGCGGACGAACACATCGTCCACGATCGACTGCATGATCCAGGCCGAGAAGGACGTGGTTGCAGCGATCACGACCATGAAGAACGCGGCAAGCGCGTAGTGGGACATGAACTCCCGGCCATTCTCGCCGATGACGCGGCGCATTATGGCGATGACTTCATCCGACCCGGGTCTGTCTTGCTTGCTCTTTCGAGACAACGGTCCAAAGCCCTGAAACTGCAGTTCCCGAAGCAAACTCCTCGGGAATGCGTTGAACTGTCGGCAGACCGAATTGCTCTGCCATTTCGCGTTTGCCTTAGCGGTTGATGAGCCTTACCGCAATCCTGCATTCGGGCCCTGAACCGATTGAGCGTGAACGGTTCCACGAAAAGTGGAAACCGGGCTTCCCCGGAAGTCGAGCGAACAAATGGCCGGAGCCATTCAGGGTTTCCGTGAAAACCTGAATGGCTCTAGAGCACCTCGCCCCGTTTCCACCGCCGCCCCGTCGTGTTGACGCCAAAGCGTGCGGGCGTCCGGGCATAGGCGGCAAGGCCGACAATTGCCGCGCGCGGATGCGTGATGACGAAAATCGGAATCTCGTGCAGCACCTCGCTGTGCGGGGCCTTGTCCTCGAAGGCCTCCCGGAGGAGCCCGGTCTTGAGCGCCGGCAGGATGCGCTGCGAGATGCCGCCGGCGAGATACACGCCGCCATGGCTCATGAAGATCAGCGCCAGGTCGCCGGCGACGCGTCCCAGAAACGTCACGAACAGGTCCAGCGTCTCGCTGGCGGTCTCGTCCGAGCGGTCGAGCCCCGCGGCCGTGATTTCCTCCGGCTTGGAGAACGTCGGCTCCTTGCCGTCGGCCCTGGCGACCGCGCGGTAAAGTTTGACGATGCCGCGGCCGCAAAGCACCTGCTCGGCGGAAACGCGCCCTTCCACCTTCTCAAGGTGTCTGAAGATCTCGATCTCGCGTTCCGTGCGCGGCCCCAGGTCGATGTGCCCGCCCTCGCCGGGCACCGGGATCCACACGCGGCGCGCGTGCAGCAGAGCCGAAACGCCAAGCCCCGTTCCGGGCCCGAGCACCACTCGGCTGCCAGCGGTCGCCGCCGGCCCGCCGCCGATCTTCTCCAGATGTTCCTCGCCGAGTGCGACCACCGCAAGCGCCTGCGCCTCGAAATCATTGAGGACGACGATGTCGCCGATGTTGAGCCCTTCCATCATCTCGCGGGGGCGGACCACCCACTTGCTGTTGGTGAGGTCGATCTCGTCGCCCTCGACCGGCCCGGCCACCGCCAGGATCGCCGATTTCGGGATGATGTTGGTCTGGTCCAGCACGCTTTGGATGGCGTCGTCGATCGTCTCGAAATCCGCCGTCTGGATCGTCGGAAACTCGCGCGCGTCCGCATAAGCGTCCACGATGATGGCGAACCGTGCGTTCGTTCCCCCGATGTCACCTATGAGGATCGGGAATTCCATGATGCTGCTGTGGTCGGAAAGGGACGCCATGGGTACAAGCCTTCAGGTTATGCGCATCGCGTATTACCCCATTCGCCTGCGAGATGGAACACCATCCTCTCGGTCCAAATGTGCCAAAACAATGACTTACATAATGGTTCCCGACGCACTGTCGCTGCCCGCCTCACCGCATGGGGCGGGGCGTCGGCAGCGGGATGCTTTGCGGCTGAAGCGACATGAGCGGCAGGCCCTGCGCCGCGCTGGCCGCAACGGGGGCCGACGGACCGCCACCACCCATATAGGTCACCGCCACCTCCGAAGCTGGCGACGGCGCGGCCAGCACCGCCCGGCATTCCTTGGGCAGCGCCGAGATCGTCATTACGTCGCGCGCCGGTGGCTTGGCCGGTCCCTTGGCCGGGCGCCACGGCTCTTCGGTGAACCACCAGGCCAGCGACTTGTCGCAGCCGTCTCCCGGCGGCACCGGATCCTGCCGCCTGCAGCCCGGCGAGTCTGCAGGGCACTTCATCCGGATATGGAAGTGGGCATCGTGCCCCCAGTAGGGCCGGATCTTTCTCAGCCAGCTCCGGTCTCCCTTCACAGTGTCACAGAGCTTCTTCTTGATGCCCGGATGAACGAGGATGCGCTCGATCTGCGGATAGCTTGCCGCCCGCCGCAACACCGCCTCGTGGGCGCGCGTCCAGCGGCTGTCGTCCACGTAGAGCGACCCCTTCTTCAGCATCGAAGGCGAGCCGTCGCGTTCCCGCTGTTCAACCGTCATGCGTTGTGCCGGCATGGGCGAGAACCAGATGTCGGCGTCCAGCCCGATCTGATGCGAGGCATGTCCCGACGACATGGGTCCGCCCCGCGGCTGCGAGATATCGCCGATCAGCAGGCCTCGCCATCCGTCCCGCGCCGCATCTTGCGAGAACTGGACGAGAAGCTTGATGAGTTCCGGGTGTCCCCAGCGCCGGTTGCGGCTGAGCCGCATCACCTGCCAGGTCGGCCCGTCCGGAGGAATGGCAATCGCCCCCGCTACGCAACCCTTGGAGTAGAAGCCGATGGACTGCGGCGCGGCCACAGCCGGCAGCCGGTGGGCGGCAAACAGATCCTTTGCCAGCGGTTCTGCCATGGCATTGGCGGCGAACGCGGAGCACAGAACGAGAGACGCACACGCTAGACGGTACAGGAACTGACGCATTGGGGCCCCTCTCTTTCGTACGGGTGACACGGACACAAGTGTGCCAACCCTAACAGCCCGACGGTTTCCTCATGGTAAAGGCTGCGTTAACCCTTTCCAGCTACCCGTTTCCCACATGATTGTGAGCGCATTGCGGAAATCGGGATGGACCAGTTCGTATCCGCGCTGACGCAGCTTCCGGTTGGAAACGCGCTTGCATTCCGCATAGAACGAGCGCGCCATCGGCGAGAGCTCCGCTTCGTCGAAGTCGACCGCTGGCGGGGGCTCAACGCCCATGAGCATCGCCGCATATTCCACCACGTCCTGCGGCGGGGACGGCTCATCGTCCGCGCCATTGAAGATGCCCGTCGCGCCGGTGCGGATGAAATGCTCCACCGCGCCGGCGATATCGTCCACATGGATGCGGTTGAAGATCTGTCCGGGCCGGATGATCCGCTTCGCCGTCCCGTTCCTGAGGTTCACGAAGGCATTTCGCCCCGGCCCGTAGATCCCGGCCAGCCGGAAGACCACCAGCCCTGCCCCGACGTTATCCGCGAACGCCTGCCATTCGGCCTCGGCCCTCAGCCGCTGTGCCGAGCGACGTGAGACCGGCCGGCATTCGGCCTCCTCATCCACCCAGGCTCCCCCGTGGTCGCCGTAGACGCCGACGGTGGAGAGATAGATGATGCCGCTGAGCCTGGGCAGCGCCTTCACGCCCGCCGCCCGAAGATCGCGCAGCACCGGATCGCCCGCCTCGTCCGGCTGGACCGAAACAATGAGGTGGCTTGCTTCGCGAACCGTTTCAAGCAGGTCGGGCGTCATGTCCCCCGCTGCATAGATGAAGGGACCTATGCCGGCTTTCGCAAGTGCGGCGGCCTTGTCGGCCGTCCGGCTGGTTCCGGCCACCAGCGCACCCTGTTCCGCCAACCGCCGTCCGATCACCCGTCCCGAATATCCGGCGCCGAGAATGAGTACGCGCGTCTGGTCCATGGATCACTCCTCCTGCGGCGCAAGCCCTGCGCTCCACTCCTCCCGGACCTGCGGGTCCGTCTCGCCATCATACATCCGCGCCTTCAGGGAAGCGAATGCCTCCGGATCCATCAGCCGTGACAGCGCCCAGACGGCAGCACCCCGCACCAGCGGCGACGGATCGCCCAGAAGCCGCTCGCACTGGGGAATGAACGCGCCCATGACCGAATTGCCCGCCGCGATGAGCACGTTGCGGACGAACCGGTCGCGCCCGATCCGCTTCACCGGCGAACCCGAGAAGAACGTGCGGAACGCCGCATCGTCGAAGGTCAGGAACTGACCGATCTCCGGGGCCTTGAGGTCATCCCTGGCCTGGAGCTTCACCTCCCGCGCCTGTTGCGCAAACTTGTTCCACGGACAGACGGACAGGCAGTCGTCGCAGCCATAGATCCGGTTGCCCATGAGCGGCCGCAGCTCACGCGCAATCGGTCCCTTGTGCTCGATGGTGAGGTAAGAGATGCAGCGCCGCGCGTCGATCTGATAGGGCGCCGGAAAAGCCCGCGTCGGGCAGGCCTCAAGGCACGCGCGGCACGAGCCGCAATGATCCCGCTCCGGCTCGTCCGGCTCGATCTCCGCCGTGGTGAAGATCGCTCCGAGGAACAGCCACGAGCCGAACGGGCGGCTGACGAGATTGGTGTGCTTGCCCTGCCAGCCAAGCCCGGCGGCTTGCGCCAGCGGCTTCTCCATCACCGGGGCCGTGTCCACGAACACCTTCACGTCGCCGCCTGTGCGCGCCGCGATCTTGCCCGCGATCTGCTTGAGCTTGCCCTTGATGACATCGTGGTAATCACGGTGCCGGGCATAGACCGAGATGGCCGCCCGGTCCTTCCGCTGCAGCAGTTCCAGCGGATTGCCATCCGGCCCGTAGTTCATGCCCAGCATGACGATGGAGCGCACTTCCGGCCACAGCCCGTGCGGCGAGGCCCGCCGCTCCAGGGTTTCCGCCATCCACTCCATCGTGCCGTGCCGGCCGTCGGCGACGAACGCCGCAAGCCGTGGCCCCGCCTGCGGGATGGCGTCCGGGTGGGTGAAACCGACCGCGTCGAACCCGGCGGCGAAAGCTTCCCTTTCGATGAAGGCGCGCAGCCGATCCTTCGGCCGGGCGCGGGTCTCAGTCATCAGAAGTCGATGTCCGCATAGTGCGAGGCCGGGGCGAGACCGCGCACCCGTTCAGCCAGCAGCGGGCGGAACGACGGTCTCGACTTGATCCGGCTGTACCAGTCGCGCGCTGCCTCGAATTCGCTCCACTCGATCTCGCCCATGTAGTCGAGGATCGAGAAGGCCGCGGCGGCGGCAAGGTCGGCGTAGGAAATCCTTGGGCCCGCCAGCCAGTCACGCGTGGCGGCCAGCCAGTTCACATACTTGAGGTGCTGGCGCACGTTGGCACGCGCCGCGCGGATCGCGCCGGCGTCCGGCGCACCTTCGCCGCCCATCAGAGGCTTCAGCGCCCGCTCGCGGACCAGGTGCTTCGTCACCTCGTTTTCGGTCTTGACCAGGAACCATTCCATCAGGCGGCGGATCTCCGCGCGGGCGAACGGATCCTCGGCCATCAGCCGGCGCTCCCGGTGAAACACGCCGCGTGTTTCATCCAGATACTCCACGATGGGCACCGCTCCGATGACGGGGTGATCCCCTTCCGCCAGCAGCACCGGAATCGTGCCCGCAGGATTGAGCGCCAGAAACTCCTTCCGTCTCGCCCATGGCCGCTCCTCGATGAGCGAGACGTCCTCGCCGTACTCACCGAGGACGATGCGCACGAACCGGCATGAAGCGAAGAGAGGATGATGAAAGAGCGTCAGCATGCGAGGGCTCATGGTATGAAGTTACTGGCCAACCGGCCACCGGATCGCTATTCCTCCCATAGCCCGATTCACAGGCTCACCGAGCTATATGGGCAGATTTCAGATGTGACAAGCAAACCCGCCGAAGGGGGTACCGTGGACGACACGACCATAGTCGAAGCACTGCTGCTCGGCATTCTCGAAGGCCTTACCGAATTCATTCCCGTTTCGTCCACCGGCCATATCCTTCTGGCAGGACATTTCCTTGGTTTCGAGTCTACCGGCAAAGCTTTTGAAATTCTTATACAGCTCGGCGCGATTCTCGCGATTCTGAGCGTCTATGCCGCCCGGCTCTGGAAAATGGCCCTCGACCTGCCCCGCGATCGCGCCACGCAGCGCTTCGTCCTCGGCGTCCTTCTGGCATTCCTCCCGGCCGCGGTGATCGGCGTGCTCGCCTATAAGATCATCAAGACCGTCCTGTTCGAGACGCCTATGCTGATCTGCACCACGCTGATCCTCGGCGGCATCGTCCTCCTCTGGGTGGACCGCTGGGCGACGCGGCCCCGCTACCACGACGCGACCCGCTACCCGCTCTCGGTCTATTTCGGCATCGGCCTGTTCCAGTGCCTGGCCATGATCCCGGGCACCTCGCGCTCCGGCTCCACCATCGTCGGCGCTCTCCTGCTCGGGGCAGACAAGCGCTCGGCGGCCGAGTTCTCCTTCTTCCTTGCCATGCCGACCATGGCGGGCGCCTTCGCCTACGATCTCTACAAGAATTACGACGCCTTGAGTGCCGCAGACCTGCAGATCATCGGCGTCGGATTCGTCGCCGCCTTCGTGTCGGCCCTGTTCGTGGTCCGCTCTCTGCTGAACTACGTTTCGGTCCGTGGCTACAGCCTGTTCGGCTGGTGGCGCATCATCGTGGGCATCGCCGGAATGATCGGCCTATTCCTGTTCGGCTGAACGGCGCGCTTCCCATCCGTTGACAGGAAGCCGGCGCAGCCCGCAGCGGCATGCTTCAAGCTGCGCCGAAATCCTGTTTCGCAGTCCAGCCACGAGGATGGGATCGCGTTCCGCTCGAGGCCTAACCGATCTTCTCCAGGCACACGTGGGTGTGGCCGGTCCGGATGAAACCGAGCTTTGCAGCAGCGCCCTTGGAAAGATCGAGGATGCGGTTGCGGATGAAGGGGCCCCTGTCATTGATCCTTACAACGACGCTGCGCCCGTTCTTGGGATTGACGACCTTGACCTTGGTTCCGAAGGGAAGGCTGCGGTGAGCGGCTGTCATGGCCGAGGGATTCATTCTTTCGCCCGAGGCGGTCTTGGAATGCAGCGCATACCAGGATGCTTTTCCGCATTGGGCCTCGGCGGCGTGGGAGGCAAGGAGAAGCACGGCTGTTGCCGTAAGAAGACGGATGCCTCCCGGAGAGAATAGGTTCTTCATCAACGATAGCTCCGGAAAGATTTTGGATATGACGGAGCTTAGATCGGCGAAATTGGGCGGGGGATGGACCGCTTTATGACGAAATATGGAAATGATTAGCCCCATACGATTCTATTCAATAAATTTCCGCTCGCCTTCCGAAAGACAATTTTACTTGTTCGGCAAACAAAAAAGCGCTCGCCGAGGGAGGAGGACCGGCGAGCGCTTCTTAAGTTGGTCAGCCTCGGGAGGAGGGAGGAGTGCTGACCAGTCCGACAGGGACGGGAGGAGGAGGAGGACCCCGCCGGAAACTTGGCGGCTACATAATCCCCCTGGCCGCGAATTTAAAGGCCTCAGACGCATTTCTGGTTTGCATTTTTGCGTGCGTCATTCGCGCGCAGGAGGCTGGCAGCGTCAGAATTTCCCGTCAGGCAGGCATATCGTAAATATATATCCCCTATATATTAATAAGTTATTGCTTAAAATTAATATGCCAAATTATTGACACACTCATGCATAGTAATTTGAAGAATAATGATTCTGCGAGGCAACTATGCGAGCCATTCTTTCAATCTCTATTCTTTCTCTGATTAGTGCTCCGAGTTTTGCTGCCGACATCATTTTCGATCCGGATCCGGTTCCGCCGATCGTTTCCCTTCCCGAGGGTCCCTTCACATGGTCGGGACGCTACGTCGGGGTTGACCTTGGTTTTGGTCGGGGGAAGGTGAAGGAGAGTTTCGTCACCGAAAACATCCCCGAAAGCATCTTCAACATCCGGCAGACGGAAGGTGCCTTCGGTGGCGTCTATGCGGGATTTGGGCGTCAGGCCCGCAAACTGTATTTTGGATTTGAGGGTGACATTCAGTACGCCGGCATCAAGGGCACCCATGCCGATGACGGCGGTCCCGTCGCTGAATTCACGACCCAATGGCTTGGCTCGACGCGGCTTCGTGCGGGCTACGCCATGAACGACATGTTCGGGCAGGACATGGGCCACCTGCTCCCCTATGTTACCGGCGGTCTGGCCTTCGGCTCATTCAAGGCCACGGTGACCGACAATGGCAACGAGTGGGTCGGAGAACGGGGCGACACGGGTTACACGCTCGGCGGCGGTTTCGACTACGCGATCAACCGGAACACCATCGCGAAGCTCGAATACCAGTATCTGGACTTCGGCAACCGAAGCTTCTCCGACGAGACCGACTATGCTCGTGTTCGCGTGAAAGGTCATACGTTGAGGGCGGGCGTGGCCTACAAGTTCTAGAGCTGTAACGGGACGAACGATCATCGGCTCCCGCTCTGGAACCGGAGGACACGAATTGTCGTACCAGCCCTGGCTGTCGGACTCCATCAGGACCGAAGGCGCGCCGGCCACCGCCGGCGCGTTTGTTTCATGCGGTATCACCTCCCGCCATGACGGCCGGAAGCCGCGCTCTGAGTGACGCTACTCCTCCACCGCGGACTTCAGCAGTTCCTCTATATCCCAAGTGGCGTGGTTGGTGAGGGTTTTGGGGATTTCCTCGACCACCTTCCCCGCCACCTCCTTGTGCAGCTCCTTGCGCAGCTTTCCGAGCACCAGCGGCGGCGCGACGATGATCAGCTTCTTGAATTCGCCGGCATGTGCATGCTTGTAGAGGCGTTCGGCAAGCGTCTCCGCGAACCGCTCCTTGCCGATCCTGTGCCAGTCTGTCGCCTCGAAACCGCTCTTGTTGGGCATCCCTGCATCGAAGTAACGGCCGGGCTGGTCTGTTCCCTGCTCCCGGTTCGGCGGATTCTCGTTTGCCAGTTCGTGAAACACCTCGAAATTCGGGCGCAGGGCATCGCCGACATTGCGCAGGAACAGCGCCTTCTCGCCGTCTGCAACCAGTACCCAGATGCCCTTTTCAAGTCGCGGACCTGCCATGATGCTCTCCTTTGGAATGCCGTGTACCTCTGGAACAAACATCTTGCGCGGGGGGTCGTTCCGGGTGGACCCGACGAACGAAATTCTCTGGATCTCCACACATTAGGAAAAGCAATCGCGCCTGTCATCCACCCGCGCCACCGGGTTCCTTCTTGAATGCGGCGTTCCGGTCCAGACTCTGGGCAACGACCCGGAGCACCGCCATGTCCGAACAGAACGCCACACTGAATGCCTTTCCGATCTTCGTGAAGACGGACGGAAAGCGCGTGACCATCATTGGCGGCGGAGGCGAAGCCTTCGCCAAGGCGCGCCTGCTGGCGCAATCCTCCGCGCGCCTTCTCGTCATTGCCGAAGTCATCGACCCCGCCTTTGCCAAGTGGGGAGCCGATCACGGGATCGACTTCCTGCGCGTCCCCTATCACCGCGACCTGCTCGCTGGCTCCGTCCTCGTGTTCGCCGCGACCGGCGATCTCGCCACCGACCGCCGGGTGGCGCAGGATGCGCGCGCCCTTTCCATTCCGGTGAACGTGGTCGACCGCCCGGAGCTCTGCGACTTCTACACGCCGGCGATCGTCAACCGCGCGCCGGTTGCCGTAGCGATCGGCACGGAGGGCACCGGCCCCGTACTCGCTCAGCAGATCCGCGCCCGCATCGACCAGATGCTCTCCCCCGCCCTGGGCCGGCTTGCCACCCTCGCCGCCCACTATCGCGAGGCCGTGGAGCTGCGCGTGCCGCGCGGCGCGGCGCGCCGCCGGTTCTGGTCGAGCTTCTTTGGTGGCAGGATCGCCCGCTCTGTCGAAAATGGCGCCCTGCAGGACGCGGCCCTCGAGGTCGAAAAGCTGCTGCGCGATCACGAACCCGTCGAGCCTGTCGGCCACGTCGCCCTTGTCGGCGCCGGCCCCGGCGCCCAGGATCTTCTGACGCTCCGCGCCCAGCGTCTGCTGATGGAGGCCGACGTCATCGTTCACGACGCGCTGGTTCCTGAGTCCGTCGTATCCGTGGGCCGCCGCGATGCCGACCGCATCAACGCAGGCAAGCGCAAGGGCTGCCACTCAAAGAGCCAGGAAGAGATCAACGAGCTGCTCGTTTCGCTCGCGCGCGAAGGCAAGCGCGTCGTGCGCCTGAAGTGCGGCGACCCGATGGTTTTCGGCCGCGTCGGCGAGGAGCTTGCCGCTCTGCGCGAAGCCGGCATCCCGCACGAAATCGTGCCGGGTATCACCGCAGCCTGCGCCGCCGCGGCCGACTTCCGCCTGCCGCTGACGCTCCGGGGCGTGGCTTCGTCCATGGTCTTCACCACCGGCCATGATTTGAAGGGCAATTCGCTTCCCGATTGGGCGCGGCTTGCCATCGAGGGCGCTACAGTCGCCGTCTACATGGGCCGCTCCACGGCCGCCGACGTCTCGGAGCGCCTCGCCGCCGCCGGTCTCTCGCCCGACACCGCCGTGGCGGTGGTCGAGAATGCGAGCCTGCCCAACAGCCGCCTGTTCCACGGGACGCTGGCAGACCTGCCAGCGCTCGCCGGGTTCGACGACCTGACCGGCCCGGTGCTCACCATCATCGGCGACGCGGTGGCGGGCGCCTCCTTCGAGAACTCCGAGCCGCTCGCCCGCCGCCGCGCGCTTGCGTCAGCCATGGGCGAGGAGGCCGCCGCATGAAGATTCTCGCTGCAAACCGCCTCATCGACGGCATCGCGGTCTGGCTCGGACCCGACGGCACCTGGGTCGAGGACATCAACGGCGCAGACGTCGTCGCCGATCCCGCCGCCGCGGACGCACTGGTGGCGATCGCCCGCGAGGCCGTCGCCGCCAACATCATCGTCGAGCCCGAACTGATCGATGTGGATCTGGCCGGCGGTGAGGTGCGGCCCCTCCGCCTGCGCGAGCGCATCCGCGCGGCAGGTCCCTCCATTCACCCCAATCTCGGCAAGCAGGCGGCCCGCAAGGCCGCCGTCGAATTCCGTTGAGAGCGCGTGCCCATGTACAGATACGATGAGTTCGACCACGCCTTCGTCCGGGCACGGGTCGATGAGTTCCGCGACCAGGTGGCCCGGCGCCTGAGCGGCGAGCTGACGGAGGAGCAGTTCAAGCCGCTGCGCCTGATGAACGGCGTTTACCTGCAGCTTCACTCCTACATGCTGCGGATCGCCATCCCCTACGGTACCCTGTCGTCCCGGCAGCTTCGCATGTTGGCCCGCATCGCCCGCGAGTACGATAAGGGTTACGGCCATTTCACCACGCGCCAGAACCTGCAGTTCCACTGGCCGGCGTTGAAGGACATTCCCGACATCCTGGAAAAGCTTGCCTCGGTTGAAATGCATTGCATCCAGACCAGCGGCAACTGCATTCGCAACGTTACAGCCGACCACTTTGCCGGCGCGGCTGCGGACGAGGTGGCGGACCCCCGTCCCTATGCGGAAATCCTGCGTCAGTGGTCCACCGTCCACCCGGAATTTTCGTACCTGCCGCGCAAGTTCAAGATCGCCGTGACCGGCGCCGAGCGCGACCGCGCCGCAGTACAGGTGCACGATATCGGCCTGCACCTGAGGCGAAACGGGGCCGGCGCACTGGGCTTTACCGTCTACGTCGGCGGCGGGCTCGGCCGCACGCCCTTCATCGGCAAGAAGATCCGCGACTTTCTGCCGGAGTCCGACCTGCTCGCCTATGTCACGGCGATCCTGCGCGTCTACAACCTGCAGGGCCGCCGAGACAACAAGTACAAGGCGCGTATCAAGATCCTCGTTCATGAGATCGGCGCGGAGAAGATGGCCGAACTGGTGGAGGCGGAATTCGCCCACCTGAGGGAGAGCGAGCTCAGACTTCCCGAGGAAGACATCCGCGCCATCCGGGCCTATTTCGCTCCGCCCGTCCTGCCGGACCGTCCCGAGGGCGACGCGCTCGTCGCCCTCGAAGCCGCGCGCGACCCGGGCTTCGCAACCTGGACCCGCCGCAACCTCCATACCCACCGGCACCCGGATTATGTGTCGGTCACCATTTCCCTCAAAGGGATTGGCGACGTGCCGGGCGACATCTCGGCCAATCAGATGGAGGCCGTGGCGGACCTGGCGGATGCCTTCGCCTTCTCCGAAATCCGCGTCAGTCACGAGCAGAATCTGATCCTGCCGCATGTGGCGCGCGGCGACCTGCGCGCGGTTTATGACGGCCTGGTCGCCGTGAAGCTCGCCACCCCCAACGCGGGGCTCATCAGCGACATGATCGCCTGCCCGGGCCTCGACTATTGCGCGCTCGCCAACGCCCGCTCGATTCCCGTCGCGCAGGGCATCGCCCAACGCTTCGCCAGCCTGTCCCGGCAGGAGGAGATTGGTGATCTCAAGATCAAGATTTCCGGCTGCATCAACGCCTGCGGCCATCATCATGTCGGCCACATCGGCATCCTCGGTGTCGAGAAGAAGGGTGATGAGCTCTACCAGATCACGCTCGGCGGCAGCGGAGACGAGAATGCCGCACTCGGCGACATTATCGGCCGCGGCTTCGGCGCGGACGAAATCGTGGATGCGGTCGAAATCCTGGTGACCACGTATCTGAAGTTTCGCACGGGGCCGGAGGAACCCTTTCTTGCCGCCTACCAGCGGCTCGGCCCCGCACCGTTCAGGGAGGCGCTGTATGGGAGCGACGCACGGGCTGCCTGACGCGAAGGAACTCGCCACCGAACTCAATGCCCGGCACGAGACGAGCAGCGCCGAGACGATCATTGGCGCCGCCCACGAGCTGTTTCGGAACGGCGGCGGCCTGGCGGCTGTGTCGTCTTTCGGCGCGGATTCGGCGGTTCTGCTGCACCTGATCGCGACGGTCGACCCGGACCTGCCCGTGCTTTTTCTCGACACGGGCCAGCACTTCGGCGAGACGCTGGAATACCGCGACCGGCTGGCGGCCGACCTCGGCCTCACCAATGTCATCAGCATCTCCCCGCTGCCCGACGTGCTCGCCGAGGCCGACCCGGAGGGCAGGCTCCACCAGTCCGATCCCGACCGCTGCTGCGCCATCCGCAAGGTTGAGCCCTTGGCCCGCGCTGTCGAGCCCTACGCCGCCTGGCTCACCGGCCGCAAGCGCCATCAGGCGGCCACCCGCGCCGCCATGCCCGTGTTCGAAGCGGTGGGAACGCGCATCCGCATCAACCCGCTCGCGCGCTGGACGACCGCCGATCAGGCCGAATACATGCGTCGCCACAACCTGCGCGAAAACCCGCTGGTTGCCTTCGGTTATTTCTCCATTGGCTGTTTCCCCTGTACCCAACCGGTCCAGCCGGGCGACGATCCGCGCTGGGGGCGCTGGGCCGGCAAAGCCAAGACCGAATGCGGCATTCACCTATCAGGACTCGAGAACGCGCTTTCCTCAAGCGCATCCAGGATTCACCAGCAATGACGAACTTAATAACACCCAGACTTTGGACCCTTTTCGGCTTTCAGGCCGACGAGTGGCGGCGCGGGACGGCCGAAGAGCTGCAAGCCTCCAACGCACGCCTCATCCTTTCACTCGAAGACTTCCAGAGCCTCGATGAGGAAACGCGGCGCGGCGCTGCCGACCGCATTGCCGTCGAGCTCAAGCCCGCCGAGCCGATCGACCCGCTCCTTCCCTATCTCGATCGCATGGAGCTCGTCGCGCTTTCCTTCCCGGCCTATAATGACGGCCGCAGTTACTCCAAGGCCGCCCTCCTGCGCACGCGTCACGATTTCAGGGGCGCAATCCGCGCCACCGGCGACGTGCTGATCGACCAGATCTCGCACATGCTGCGCTGCGGCTTTTCCGAGTTCGAGGTAAGCAACCCCGTAACGATCCGCAGGCTCGAGGCGGGCAATAAGGGAGGGATACGGTATCATTACCAGCCCGCGGCCCTTCCGGCCGCCCGCAACGGATACGCCTGGCGCCGGCTGGCCTCTTAGTCCCGTTGTTAATGGATGATCGTCGGTGGTGTGGCCTTGAAGCCGTGATGGCAACGGCCCGGCCGTCCATGGGCCGGGCTGGGCCACAAGGGCGGCCGCGTGCCGGCGGTCTTGGAAATATTTTCTGGCTGCCTATATCCCCTTTGTACGGTAAAGTGTATGAAGACGTCTCCGCTTGCCGTTGATTGGCCGGGCTCCATCGGGATCGCTCTGGCATTTTCGACCGGCACCCTTGGGTTGCCGCGGCGTCTTCTCAACTCCAACCGAAGAAAGAAGGTATTCCATTGCAGGTTCTTGTACGCGACAACAATGTCGATCAGGCTCTTCGTGTCCTCAAGCGCAAGCTGCAGCGTGAAGGCGTCTTCCGTGAAATGAAGGCCCGCCGGGCCTATGAAAAGCCCTCGGAACGTCGGGCTCGGGAGAAGAGTGAAGCCATCCGCCGCCAGCGCAAACTGGCGCGCAAGCTCGCCCAGCGCGAGGGACTGTCGACCAAGCGCGGAAATCGCGCTGCCTGATTGCAGACGCGCTTCACTGACCATGCCGATGTGATGAATCAGGGGGCGTTACCGTTCTGCCCCTTGCTTCTCCGTTCGGCCTGATCGAGCTCGAAAAGTAAACTGTTCATATAGGCGGGAACGGTCTCCTGGACCCTGAACTGCGGCATGCACCGCAGAAACGTCGTATTCTCTTTCCGCCTCGTCTGCCTGTAAATCGCGTTCGCAATATCAGTCTTCCTGGCGGTCCTGTTGCCGCGCAACCTCATTCAAACCTCGTTTTTCTCATATGGCGCTCAACAAACGCTGAATTCACCGTAAGGTTTCACGGCACTTCACTCGGATTTCGATTTCTCCATTCTTGTACATGATTCTATAATATTTCCTTTAATGATTTTTTGTTTTCTCGAATATATTCTGATTCTCTATAAGTTGACCCCTTTGTCCGAGTGCGCCGGCTAACCCGCGCCTCGCGCGAGCCTGCGACCGAATGATCCGTCCGCTGCCTTGGGATCCGGTCGGCGGAATGGTTTTGTTAACCTTAATTTGAGGTTTACGCCCCATGATCCCCGGCTGATGGGATTCGCAGAAGGGGGCAATGAATGAACCGATCCCGCATCGTCATACTGGGCGTCGCGGTCTTTGCCGCGATTGGCGCTGGTTACATTGCCAGGAGCATGTCCTCCCAACCGGCCGAGCCTGTCGCCGAGACCGCTGCAAAGCCGCCTGTTGAAACGCGGGACGTCCTTCTGGTCGCGCAGAAGGTAGATATGGGCGAGCGGCTGGGCACTGCACTCAAGTGGCAGGAATGGCCGGTAACGCTCATTGACGACTCCTTCATCACCCGGGAAAAACAGCCGGATGCGCTCGACGAGCTGCAGGAATCGATCGCGCGCTACACACTGTATCCCGGCGAGCCTGTACGCCGCGAAAGGCTGGTGCCCGGCGGACAGACGCTTATGTCCGCCCTTCTGACGCCGGGAATGCGCGCGGTCGCCGTTGAGATATCGCCGGAAACGTCGGCCGGCGGCTTTATCCTGCCGGGGGACCATGTCGACCTGATCATGACCCGCCGCTCGGAGAGCGAGAACGGCTCCGTCACCTACATCACCGAGACGGTTCTTGAGAACATTCGTGTCCTGGCGATCGACCAGAAGCTTGATGAGAACGAGGACGGCCAGCCGGCAATCATCGGCGAGACTGCTACCCTGGAAGTTACGCCCGAGCAGGCCGAAGTCGTGACCGTCGCGCAGCGCATGGCGGACCGGCTGACGCTCGCCCTGCGATCCCTGGCGGACTACAGGCAGCGATCCTCGAAAACCGGTCGCCATCTGATCAGCGGTTCTCATGGCAACGCGATACGGTTCATCAAGACAGGCGAAGTCAGCTACGTGGGGGCGCCGAAATGAGGGCTGAATTGGGTATCTTCCGTCGCGTTCAGGCAGCAGTCCTGATTGCTGTGGCCGGCGCGTTTGCAACTGTCGATCTGGGGATGCAGCACGCCCACGCTGAATCGGTCGTCCCCCTGCGCGGCGCATCGGAGCGCGTGCGGCTGGGTCTTAGCAAGTCGCTGGTGGTAGACCTGCCGGCGGACGCCTTTGACATCCTCGTGTCGAACCCCCGCATCGCCGACGCGATTACCCGCACCTCCCGACGGATCTATCTCTTCGGCAAGCAGGTGGGCGAGACCAACATTTTCGTCTTCGGCCGCAACGGCGAGCAGATCGCCAGTTTCGACGTGGCAGTGGAGCGCGACGTGCAGGATCTGGAAGCCTATCTGAAGCGCTTCCTCCCGAACTCCAGCATCAGCGTCGAGCTGATCAACGACAACGTGGTGCTGACCGGCACGGTCCAGACCCCGATGGATGCGGCGCGCGCCGTTCAGCTGGCCCAGGCCTTCGTCACCGGCGGCGAGGCCACCACCGGCGCCTATTCGCAGACGGCCACCGCGCCGACCGACGGCGGCGGTGTGGCGATCAGCAACCCGGACGGGCAGCGCCGCCAGAGCGCCATCGTCAACATGCTGCAGGTCATCGGCGAGGACCAGGTGACCCTCAAGGTCACGGTGGCCGAGGTGAGCCGCAACGTGATGAAGCAGCTCGGCGTCAACATGATCGGCAGCGGCTCGGCTGACAACATCTCCTGGGGCCTGATTACCGAGAGCGCATTCGGCCTCGGCAAGCCGCTGTCGAACACCATGGGTGCTGTCAGCGGACGGCTGCTGACCTCATACTTCAACGCGATGGAGCAGGCAGGCGTCATGCGCACGCTGGCCGAACCGACGCTCACGGCAGTCTCCGGCGAGAAGGCCACCTTCAAGGTCGGCGGCGAGTTCAACCTCGTGACGAAGGTCTCCAATGCGCGCTCGCGCGACAATCTGGACGGCGCGACGCAATACGAGCTCGAAAAGATTGAATATGGCATCGGGCTTGAGTTCCAGCCCGTCGTCCTGTCCCCGGGCCGCATCAGCCTGAAGGTTCGCACGTCGGTATCGGAGCCGGCCACGGAAGGCTCGGTGATGATGGAAGGCTCTGCCAGAGATCCTCGGTCCAGTGGTTATTTTGGCGCCTCTTGGGGCACCAATCTCATCTCCATCCGCAAGCGCCTGGCCGACACGACGGTCGAGCTGCCGTCCGGCGGCTCCATGATGATCGCCGGTCTTGTCCGCGACGACGTGCGCCAGGTTCTGAACGGCGTGCCGGGCCTGTCGAAGGTGCCCGTTCTCGGCGCTCTGTTCCGCAGCCGCGACTTCGTCCGCAACGAGACCGAACTTGTGATCATCATCACGCCCTATCTGTCGAAGCCCGTGGCACGCAACGAGCTGTCCAAGCCGGACGACAATTTCAACGTCCCGGATGACACGAACGGCATGTTCCTGGGCCGTGTGAACAAGATCTACGGCAATCGCCAGGCGAAGCTGCCGGAAGGCCGTTACCACGGCGTGGTTGGGTACATTTACAAGTAGCAGGAGGCGGGGGCCTATGCAGAAATCTCGGGCAACTAGAAACGCGCTTGCTCTCCTGGTGGCGGCGGCCGTGCCGGTGCTGGCGGGATGCACCAAGCAGGACCCGATGGTCGTCCATTCTCTGCCGGACGATTACCGGACCCGCCATCCGATCGTCATCCAGGAGAAGGACCAGGTACTGGACCTTCCGGTCGGCCTGACATCCTTCAATATGACGACGATGCAGCGGACCGCGCTGGAAGGCTTCATGGCCAATTATGCCAACAGTGGCAACGGTGTGGTGACGATCCTGGTCCCGCGGGGTTCCGCCAACGCGGGCGCGGCACGCAGCACGGCCAACGACATCTCGAAGTTCCTGCGCTCGCGCGGGATCTCTTCGGGCCGCATGCAGACGCTGACCTACGAGGCCGATCCCTCGGACTCGGCGCCGATCCGTATTTCCTATCCGGTGATGAGGGCGTCGGTGGAACCGTGCGGCCAGTGGCCGGAGGATCTCGCCAACACCTACGAGAACCGCCAGTATTACAACTTCGGCTGTTCCTACCAGAACAATCTGGCCGCGCAGATCGCCAATCCGGCGGATCTGCTCGGACCGCGCAAGATGGCGCCGGCCGACATGGCCAACCGCACGCGCTCCATCAACGTCTACCAGTCGCGCGGCATTTCGAGCGAATTCATGACGCGTTCCGAGGTCAACTACTAACGCCCGGAGATGAAGACGATGAGCCTCAGCGTGGAAACCGAACCATCTCTGGAGAGAACCGCTGATGCGGAGACGCTGCAGGAAATGCGGCCCATTCCCCGCATTTCCATCCAGGCCTTCTGCGAAAGCGAGGATGTGGCGGATGTCCTGCGCAAGACGGGGCAGGACCGCCGGCTGTCCAAGGCACATTTCGGTGTGAGAACCGGCGGCATCGAGGACGCCACCGAATTCTACCGCGCGACCTCGACGCCCAACCTGCTCATACTCGAGACCCATGACGAGCCGGGCAGGCTGATGCAGGCGCTGGAGGCGCTGGCGGAAGTCTGCGAGCCGAGCACCAAGGTCGTCATCATCGGCCACTACAACGACGTCAGCCTCTACCGCGACCTGATGCGCGCCGGCGTTTCGGAGTACCTGATCGCGCCGGTGAGCCTCACCGACGTCATCACGGTGATCTCCGACCTTTTCGTCGATCCCGCCGCCGAGCCGCTCGGCCGCACCATCGCGTTTGTCGGGGCCAAGGGCGGCGTCGGCTCCTCCATGATTGCCCACAATGTGTCCTGGGCGATGTCGGAACTGCTGGAAAGCCAGGTCATGATCGCCGATCTCGACCTGCCTTTCGGCACCGCCAACATCAACTTCGACCAGGACCCGCCCCAGGGTATTGCGGAGGCCGTCTACTCGCCCAACCGCATCGACGAGGTCTATCTCGACCGTTTGTTGGCGGATTGCTCGCAGCACCTGTCGCTGCTGGCCGCGCCCTCGTCGCTCGAACGCACCTACGATTTCGACGCCGAGGCCTTCTCGCCGGTCATCGAAACGGCCCAGCGGACCGTGCCGAACGTCGTCCTTGATGTGCCGCATGGCTGGACCAACTGGATTCAGACGACACTGGCGCGTGCCGATGAGATCGTCATCACCGCCATGCCGGACCTCGCCAACCTTCGCAATGCCAAGAACCTGATTGACACGCTGAAGAAGCTGCGGCCGAACGATCCGGCCCCGCGGCTCATCATCAATCAGGCAGGCATCCCGAAGAAGCCGGAGATCTCCGTCAGCGAGTTCTGCGATCCGCTGGGTCTCACGCCCCTGGCCGTCATTCCCTTCGATCCCCAACTGTTCGGAAAGGCGGCGAACAGCGGTCGCCCGCTCGCACAGATCAATCCGAAGCATCCGATCAGCCAGACCATCAACACCATCGCCTCCACGCTGGCCCGCCGGCGCGGGACGGCTTCCGGCGGCAAGGAATCTCCGCTCGCCTGGCTGTTGAAGGGTCTTGGCAGGAAGAGCAAGTAACAGGCGGTAGAGATGTTCGGGAAAAGAGGCATTAGCGGTCGCAGGGACGAACCGAAGGGAGACCTTCCCAAGGTCTCTGCCGTTGCTGATGGCGCTCCCGCTGCGGCGCCTGCAACGCAGCCGCGCAGCGCGGAAGCCGCGCCCGCGTCGCCGCCCCCGCCGGCGGCGGCCAGCTCCCCCCGGGAGCCGGCCAGGGCTGCTGCGTCCCATGAACACAACGAGAACTACTACGACATCAAGAGCCAGATCTTCTCGGCTCTGATCGACACCATCGACCTGTCGCAGCTGGCACAGCTCGATTCCCAGACGGCGCGCGAGGAAATTCGCGACATCGTCAACGACATCATCGCGATCAAGAACTTCGTGATGTCGATCTCCGAGCAGGAACAGCTGCTCGAGGACATCTGCAACGACGTGCTGGGCTTCGGCCCGCTTGAGCCGCTGCTCGCGCGAGACGACATCTCCGACATCATGGTCAACGGCCCGAAGCGGGTCTACATCGAGGTGGGCGGCAAGGTGCAGGAAGCCAACATCCGCTTCCGCGATAGCCAGCACCTCCTGACCGTCTGCCAGCGCATCGTGAGCCAGGTTGGCCGCCGCGTCGATGAATCGAGCCCCATCTGCGACGCCCGCCTGCCGGACGGCTCCCGCGTCAACGTCATCGTTCCGCCGCTGGCCATCGACGGCGCGGCGCTCACCATCCGAAAGTTCAAGAAGGACCGTCTGACCCTCGACCAGCTCGTGCAGCTTGGCTCGATCTCGCCGGAGGGCGCGGAGCTTCTGCGCATCATCGGCCGCGTCCGCTGCAACGTGGTCATCTCGGGCGGCACGGGCTCGGGCAAGACGACCCTGCTCAACTGCCTGACCAACTACATCGACCGCGAGGAGCGCATCATCACCTGCGAGGACGCGGCGGAGCTGCAGCTTCAGCAGCCGCACGTCGTGCGCCTTGAAACCCGCCCTCCCAACCTCGAGGGCGAGGGCGAGATCACCATGCGAGACCTGGTGCGCAACTGTCTTCGCATGCGTCCCGACCGCATCATCGTGGGCGAGGTGCGCGGACCGGAGGTCTTCGACCTTCTCCAGGCGATGAACACGGGCCACGACGGTTCCATGGGCACAATCCACGCGAACAATCCGCGCGAGTGCCTGAGCCGTATCGAATCCATGGTTGCCATGGGCGGCTTCTCGCTGCCGCAGAAGACGGTCCGCGAAATCATCAATGGTTCGATCGACGTCATCATCCAGGCCGCGCGCCTGCGTGACGGCTCCCGCCGCATCACGCACATCACGGAAGTGGTCGGCATGGAAGGCGACGTGATCATCACCCAGGACCTGGTGGTGTACGACATCCGCGGCGAAGACGCCAATGGCCGCCTGATTGGCAAGCACATTTCGACGGGCATTGCCCGTCCGGCCTTCTGGGAGCGTGCGCGCTACTATGGCGAAGACGCCCGCCTGGCCGCGGCATTCGAGGCGATGGAGCGCAACAGCTGATGTTCGGGTTCGACCTTGGAACCATTGGCTTCGTGGTCCTGGCGGCGGTCAGCGCCGGCGGAATTGCCTACGTCCTGCTGTTCAACACGATCTCCAGCGAGAAGACGACGGAGCGCCGTCTGGAGACGGTCAAGAAGGGAGAGTCCGAGCGCAGCCAGGCCCGCGCGCTTCGCGAGCAAAACAATGAGGCCGCCCGCCGCCGCAAGACGATCCAGGATTCGCTCCAGGAACTGGAACAGAAGCAGAAGAACAAGGAGCGCAGCTCCACCAATCCGCCGCTGAGGCTCCTGCTCAAGCAGGCTGGCCTGGAGATCACGCCCCAGAAATTCTACATGTTCTCGGCCATCTGCGGCGCAGCCGTTGGGCTCGTCACGCTGGTCGCGGGTGCCAATCCCCTGCTGGCCCTGGGCGCCGCCGTGGCGGGAGGGCTTGGTCTGCCGCGCTGGTACGTGAGCTTCAAGCGCAAGCGCCGCATCGCCGCGTTTCTGGAGGAGTTTCCTAACGCTCTGGACATCATCGTCCGCGCCGTCCGTTCGGGCCTGCCCTTCAATGATGCGATCCGCATGATCGCGGCAGAGGCGCGCGAGCCGGTGCGCACCGAGTTTCGCCGCATCGTCGAGGCCCAGCACCTCGGCCTTTCGGCGCCCGAAGCCACGGCGCGCATGGTCGAGAGCATGCCTTGCCCGGAGGCCAATTTCTTCGCCATCGTGATCCAGATTCAGAGCCAGTCGGGCGGCAACCTCTCCGAGGCACTGTCCAACCTCGCCCGCGTGCTGCGCAACCGCAAGAAGATGAAAGCGCGCGTTCAGGCGCTGTCGATGGAAGCCAAGGCCTCGGCGGCCATCATCGGTGCGCTTCCGCCGCTCGTGGCCTTCATCGTCTTCCTGACAAGCCCCGACTACATCATGCCGCTGTTCACGACGACCACGGGTCACTTTTTGCTGCTGATCTGTGCGGTGTGGATGGGCCTCGGCATCTTCATCATGCGTCAGATGATCAACTTCAAGGTCTAGCATGCAGGAAATCGCCCGGATCGTGATGGACCCTCAATTCCTGATGACGGCACTGGTTTCCATTGCCGTCTTCGCGACGGTTTTCACCTTCCTGCCGTCGGCCGGGCCATCCCTCAGGTCGCGCATGAAAAGCGTTGCCCTTGAACGCGAGGCCCTGCGCGCCAAGCAGAAGGCGCGCCTGGCGGAAGCCGAGCGCAATCGCGGCGGCAGCCTGCGCCGCCAGGACACCTCGGGCGTCCGCGGCATCGTTGATCGCCTCGATCTGCGCCGCGCGCTGGCGGACGAGAAGACCGCCGCACAGTTGCGCAACGCGGGCTTCCGCAGCGAAAGCGCCATGACGCGTTACCTTTTCCTGCGGTTTGCACTGCCCTTCGTGGGTGCATCGCTGGTCTTCGCGTGGATCTATCTGGGCGGCGGTCTTGCGAACCAGCCGACCATGTTCAAGGTTGTGGCCTGCATCCTCGGCGCTTACGCCGGCTTCTACGCCCCGGTGCTTTACGTGGCCAATGCCGCCACCAAGCGCAAGGAATCGATCCAGCTTGCCTGGCCCGATGCGCTCGACCTGATGCTGATCTGCGTCGAATCCGGCATGTCCATCGAAGCCGCCTTCCGGCGCGTGGCCGACGAAATCGGCGCCCAGTCCGTTCCGCTGGCCGAAGAGCTGGTGCTCACCATGGCCGAGCTCTCCTTCCTTCCCGAGCGCCGCCAGGCCTACGAGAACCTTGCCACGCGCACCGGGCTCGACAGCGTGAAGAGCGTGACCCAGGCGCTCATCCAGGCCGAACGCTACGGTACCCCGATTGGCAACGCCCTGCGCGTGATGGCCGAGGAAAGCCGCGAGCAGCGCATGAACGCCGCCGAGAAGAAAGCGGCCGCGCTGCCGCCCAAGCTCACCGTGCCGATGATCCTGTTCTTCCTGCCGGTCCTCTTCGTGGTGATCCTCGCGCCGGCCATCATGTCGCTCACGTCGGCCGGAATCCTCTGAAGCGGTGGCGAAGGCGTGGGGACCGGTTTTCCATCCAGAACGGCGTCAGATGAACGGAGCGCGGTTCCCGGACGGGTCAGGTGTCGGTCCCGCATCGACAACGGCAGGAACGAGGGCCGCAAGGTGCGGCGCGGTCGCGGGCATCCTATATGGATGCTGAACCTGTTTTGCTTCGGCGGCAAAATGCTCTATGGGCTAGGGTATGAACGCCTTCAGTATGCCTGAACTGCCCGTCACCGCTGTCCTTCCCGAGCTGAAGGCGGCTCTGGCTGACCGTGGCAAGGCCGTGCTTGTAGCCCCGCCCGGTGCCGGCAAGACGACGCTGGTGCCCATCGCGCTCCTCGACGAGCCGTGGATGAACGGCGGCACGATCCTGTTGCTCGAACCGCGCCGGCTCGCGGCCCGCGCGGCGGCGCGGCGCATGGCTTCGCTCCTGGGCGAGGAGCCCGGCGGCACGGTCGGTTATGCCATGCGCATGGAGCGCAAGGCCTCCGCGCGCACGCGCATTCTCGTGGTGACGGAGGGCATCCTCGCCCGCATGATCATCGACGACCCGTCGCTCGAAGGTATCTCGGCGGTCATTTTCGATGAATTTCACGAGCGCTCCCTCGACGGCGACTTCGCCCTCGCGCTCACGCTGGACGTGATGGGCGCTCTACGGCCCGATCTGCGCCTGATCGTCATGTCGGCGACGCTCGACGGCGCCCGCGTCGCCGAACTGCTCGGCGATGCCCCAGTGCTGGAAAGCGCCGGCCGCAGCTATCCCGTCGACGTCCGATACATGGACCGGTCGCCGAACGACACCATGGAAACGGCTGTTGCTTCCGCGATCCAGATGCTGCTCCGTGACGAGAGCGGCAGCATTCTCGCCTTCCTTCCCGGGCAGCGCGAGATCCAGCGGGTGCAGGATCTTTTGGAAGGCAAGGTGCCGGCCAATGTGGACGTGGTCCCGCTCCACGGCAACCTCGAAGGCGCTGCCCAGGATGCCGCCATCCGACCGGCTCCAACCGGTCGCCGGAAGGTGGTTCTTGCCACGGCCATCGCGGAAACCTCCGTCACCATCGACGGCGTGACGGCGGTGGTGGACTGCGGTTTCTCCCGCCTGCCGAAATACGAGCCGGACACCGGCCTCACGCGCCTCGAAACCGTGCGCGTTTCCCGCGCCTCCGCCGACCAGCGGGCAGGCCGTGCGGGCCGTACCGCCCCGGGCATCGCGCTGCGGCTCTGGCGCAAGGAGCAGACGGCTGCCCTGCCCGCCTTCACGCCGCCGGAGATTCTGGAAGCCGACCTCTCGAGCCTTCTCCTGGACTGCGCGGCCTTCGGTGTCACTGATCCCGGGACCCTGGCCTTCCTTGATCCGCCCCCGGCGTCAGCCGTGGCGGAAGCGCGGGCCCTGCTGCGCAACCTCGGCGCCCTCGACGAGGCTGGCCGCCTGACGCCGGAGGGTGCCGCAATGCGGAAGCTTGCCCTGCCGGTCCGGCTTGCCCACATGGTCGTCGTAGCGGCGCGAGAGGGTCGCGCCCGCGATGCCGCGCGGTTGGCAATGGTCATCTCCGAGCGCGGTCTGGGCGGCAATTCTGTGGACCTCGACGAGCGCCTGTCCCGCTTTGCCTCCGACCGCGCGCCGCGCGCCCAGAGCGCCCGCGCGCTCGCCGACCGCCTTGCCGCCCAGGCGAGTGGCGGCAAGGTGCAGTCCGAAGAGAAGGGCGGGCCCGCCGGTCCGCTGTTGATCCACGCCTGGCCCGACCGCGTGGCGAAGGCACGTGGCGCCTACGGCCATTTCGTGCTCGCCAACGGCCGCGGCGGCCAGCTGGACGAATCCGAGCGCCTCGCGGGCTCCCCCTGGCTTGTAGTGGCCGACCTTCAGGGCCAGGCCCGCAATGCCCGCATCACCGCCGCCTGCGCCATTACGGAAGAGGATTTGCTGGCCGAACTCGGTCACCGGGTGGAAATCCGCGTCGAAACCGTCTTCGACCGCGAGAAGGGTGCGGTGCGCCAGCGCGAGATCCGGCGCATTGGGGCGATCGTCCTGTCCGAAAAGCCGCTTCCCGCACCGCGCGGGGCCGATGCGGACCAAGCGATCCTGGATGCCCTGCGCCACCACGGCCTCGGCATTCTCGACTGGACGGACGGAGTCCTGAGTTTGCGCGCCCGCCTCTCCTTCATGCACGCCATGGAAGGCGAGCCCTGGCCGGATCTCAGCGACGAAACGCTGCTTGAACGGCTGGACGAATGGCTGCTGCCCTTCCTGACGGGCGAGCCTTCCATTGCCGCCGTCACTCCCGACGTCCTGCAGCAGGGACTGCTGTCGCTTCTGCCCTACGACCTGCAGCGCCAGGTTGGCACGCTTGCCCCGAGCCACTTCACGGCGCCCACCGGGAGTCGCGTACCGATACGGTATGAAAACGGTGAAGCGGTTCTGGCGATACGGGTGCAGGAACTGTTCGGCCTGACGGTTCATCCGACCATCGGCAATGGCATACCGCTCACGCTCGAACTTCTCTCGCCCGCCCACCGCCCGATCCAGAAGACCCGCGACCTTCCCGGCTTCTGGCGCGGCTCCTGGGCCGATGTCCGGGCGGAGATGCGCGGGCGCTATCCGAAACACGTGTGGCCGGAGGACCCGGCCAGCGCGGCTCCCACCAACAGGGCAAAGCCGCGCGGAACCTGACCGTCACCCAACCGCGCAGGAACGACAGATGGCCGAGAAGGAAGAAATTGGCACCCCAACCATCCGCCACCGCAGTCTGCGGCTCGGCACGCTGATCCGCCTGCGATGGCTGGCCATCATTGGCCAGAGCATAACGATCCTGGTGGTTTTCTTCGGTCTCGGATTTCCGCTGCCGGTCGGTCCCTGTTTCGCGCTGATCGCCGCTTCCGCCTGGCTCAACCTCTATCTGACGTTCCGCTACCCGTCGGTCCACCTGCTGCCGCCCATGGCTGCGCTCGCGATCCTCACCTTCGACGCGTCGCAGCTCGCAGGCCTGCTCTATCTTACCGGCGGCATCACCAATCCCTTTGCAATGCTGATGATCGTGCCGGTGGTGATCTCCGCCACGACCCTGCCCGAACGCTGGACCGCCATGCTCGGGATCTATGTCGTGGCCATCATCACGCTCATCTCGGTCTTTCACCTGCCGCTGCCCTGGCGGCCCGACACCGAGCTGGTCATACCGCCGGTCCATGTGCTCGGCATGCTGATCGCCCTCATCTGCGCGACGGTTTTCACCGCCGTCTACGCATACCGGGTGGCCAAGGAAGCGCACATGCTGGCAGATGCGCTCTCCGCGACGGAACTGGTGCTCCAGCGCGAGCAGCATCTGTCCGCGCTCGACGGCCTCGCCGCCGCCGCCGCCCACGAGCTTGGCACGCCCCTTGCAACGATCACCCTTGTGGCGCGCGAAATGGAAAAGGCGCTCGGCAACGATCCCCGCTTTGCCGAGGACGTCACCCTGCTGCGCAGCCAGAGCGAGCGCTGCCGCGAAATCCTGAAACGACTGACAAGCCTCTCCTCGGAGGGCGAGGAGCATCTGGCGCGTCTGCCGCTGACGTCGCTGATCGAGGAAATTGCGGCACCTCACAGAAACTTTGGTATAAATATAATAATGGAGCCCGAGGCTACGGTTGGTCCAGAACCTGTCGGGCGCCGGAACCCGGGCGTCGCATATGGGCTTGGCAACCTGGTCGAGAACGCTGTTGACTTCGCGCGCGAAACCGTTGTCATCCGTTGGAAGTGGGACAACTCGATCGTGAGGCTGACAATAACCGATGATGGTCCCGGCTTCCCCGCTGAGGTGATCGACCGGATCGGGGAGCCGTATGTTTCCAGGCGTCGTTCGGGATCGTCGTCAGGTGGGGGCTTGGGCCTTGGATTGTTCATTGCTAAGACGCTGCTCGAGCGCTCCGGCGCGACACTTGAATTCAGTAACGCCGTGGAGGCGGGTAAGGGGGCTGTCGTCACGATCACCTGGCCACGGGAAAGATTTTTATCTGCGGAAGGCACTCGGCTGTAGGAAGCGGCTGGAAAAAGTGATGCCGACTTCCTAGATTGTTCACGAAAGCGAGCACAAAATGACGAACACGGCTGTTGAAAATGGCAATGTCCTCCCCGAGGATCGGACTCTGCTCCTGGTCGAGGACGACAGGCCGTTTCTTGCTCGGTTGGCTCGGGCCATGGAAGGGCGTGGTTTCCAGGTTGAGACCGCAGAAACGGTAGAGGAAGCAATCAACAAGATCCGCACGTCGCCTCCCGCCTTTGCGGTCATCGACATGCGCCTGACGGATGGCAACGGGCTGGACGTCGTCGAGGCCCTTCGCGAAAAGCGCCAGGACGCCCGCGCCATCATCCTGACCGGCTACGGAAATATCGCGACGGCGGTCACGGCGGTGAAGCTGGGCGCGATCGACTATCTCTCCAAGCCGGCCGACGCGGACGACATCTACAACGCCCTGATGCGCAGGGAAGGCGAGAAGGCTGAGCCGCCGGAGAACCCGATGTCTGCGGACCGCGTGCGCTGGGAGCACATCCAGCGCGTCTACGAGATGTGCGACCGGAACGTCTCCGAGACGGCGCGGCGGCTCAACATGCACCGCCGGACCCTGCAGCGCATTCTCGCCAAGCGTGCACCGCGCTGAGATCCTGCTCCGAGAAGGTTATCGAAAAGGCGCCGCGCAGGCGCCTTTTTCGCGTACGCGGCCTTGTCGGGCGGAAGCCTTTGCCGCGAACAGTGGCTCCTCAGCAGCTTTAGGGAAAAGGTGAAACCGGTTTCCGTCCGAACTGCGACACGACTCTTACTTAGAGCAATTCAGAGTCTCCATGAAAATCTGAATTGCTCGAGGCAGGAGCCCTGAACGTCCTTTTCTCAGCCGGTCAGTCCGGGCCGCCTCGCTCGACCGGCCGTCAAGCTTCGTTTGGAACCTTGGCTCAACCCTCTTCCCCTTCGTCAGCCGGCAGGTGGATGCCGGCCAGCTCCGCCGCCGTCAGCCGCATCGCCGCGACGCGCGCGAAGCGGAACATCAGCGCCCGCCGGGTTGCCGGCGGCAGGCGGTGCTCCGGCGCCTCGCGCAGGATTTCCGCCCCGTAGCCGTCCGACAGGATGAACCCGCATTCCTCCGGAAAGATCGACGTGGGCACGTCCGGATGCGACGCGAAGAAGAACCGGTCCGAGTGAAGCCGATAGTCCGGCCATTTCCGGTCCACCCGGAAATCCTCGACCGACGACTTGATCTCGATGATCCAGATGTCGCCCTTTGGCATCAGCGCGACGAGGTCGGCCCGCCGCCCGCTCGCAAGCGAAAGCTCCGGCACCGCCACCGCTCCCATGTCCAGAAGCAGCCGCTGCACCCCACGCCTGACCAGCAGCGCCCTGTCGGACTGTCGGCCGTCAGCCAGCGGATTGCGGAAGGTCGGTGAGATGATGGCCATGGCTTGCGGGTCCGCCCCGGTACAAAAGTAGAACGTCCGTTACAAATAACGCAAAAGTGATGGTCCGCCCAAGCAGAAAATGACTTCAGCCGGGTACGCGGAATTGCCGTAACGGCTAATTAACGTAAATTTTAACAATTGAGGCAACAATGGGGCATCGGGTTGGGCACAGTCCCGTCCGGCAATGGGGCTTTTTTCTATGAACTTCCGATCTTTCTATCTGAGCGTGCTGCTCGGTCTGGCAGCGATTCTGACCGGTTGCAGCAGCGATGGCGTTCCGCGCATCTTCACGAATGAATATGGCGCCGTGACCGACGCCGGCTACAAGCTGCCAAGCGTGCCGGTCGACAAGATCCCGAGCAAGTATCACCGTCAGGTCGTATCCTACAAGACGGACGAAAAGCCGGGCACGATCATTGTCGATACCAAGGAAAAGTTTCTCTATCTCGTGATGGAGGGCGGAAAGGCCATGCGCTACGGCATCGGCGTCGGCCGCCAGGGCTTCGAGTGGTCCGGCACGGCCCGCGTTGCGATGAAGCGCGAATGGCCCACGTGGACCCCGCCGGCCGAGATGATCAAGCGCCAGCCCGAGCTTGCCAAGTGGCGCGGCGGCATGCCCCCTGGCCTTAGCAACCCGCTGGGCGCCCGTGCGCTCTACCTGTTCAACAAGAACGGTGACACGGGTTACCGCCTGCACGGCACGCCGGAATGGCATTCGATCGGCAAGGCCATGTCCTCCGGCTGTATCCGCCTGCTCAACCAGGACATCATCGACCTTTACGACCGCGTCAAGGTTGGCGCCAAGGTGATCGTCCAGTAGGCACATCCTTCACCCCGGGAACGGTTTCGCTCGTTCCCGTTCGACGGTTTCACGTAAAGAAAAGCCGGGTCTGGATTTCCAGCCCGGCTTTTTCGTCAGAAAGGACGGAAGAACGGCGATCAGAGGTTGCTCTGCTCGACCTGCACCACCTCCGGAATGAAGTGATGCAGCAGGTTCTGGATGCCGTGCTTGAGCGTCGCCGTGGAAGACGGACAACCGGAGCACGCGCCCTTCATGTTCAGATAGACGGTGCCATCCCGGTAACCGCGGAACGTGATGTCGCCGCCATCCTGGGCCACGGCCGGACGAACGCGCGTCTCCAGCAGCTCCTTGATGGTCGCGACGATCTCCTCGTCTTCCTTGTCATAGAACTCGCCGTCGTGATCCTCATCCAGCGCCGCAGCGGCCGTCGAGGGCATGATCGGCTTGCCGGACATGAAGTGTTCCATGATGGTGCCGAGAATCGCGGGCTTGATGTGCTGCCAGTCCGCGTCGGCCTTGGTGACGGCGATGAAGTCGAAGCCAAAGAATACACCGACGACACCGGGAATCTCGAACAGCTTGCCCGCAAGGGGCGAAGCATTTCTTGCGCTCTCCGCATCGCGGAATTCCGCCGTGCCCTGTTCAAGCACCACCTTGCCCGGCAGGAACTTGAGCGTCGCAGGGTTGGGAGTCGATTCGGTCTGGATGAACATCGAGAAATGCTCCGCGTTTGGAATAATTCTAAAATAGAGATGCGAAGGCGGAACATCAACCCCCGGAAGCCGCCCTCTGGGTCCGCTTCAGGCCAGAGCGTCGATTTCCTCGTCGCTGAGAGCGTTCGGCACCACGGTCACGGGTATGGGAAAGGCTGCGCCCTTGCCGGCGATCGAGCTCACCAGCGGTCCCGGGCCTTCCTTGGCATTGCCTGCGGCGAGTACCAGGATGGCGATGTCCTGATCCTCTTCGATGAGCTGCATGATCTGCTCGGCCTTCTTGCCTTCCCGCAGCACCAGCTCCGGCTCGATCCCGACCGTCGTGCGGATGCGTTGGGCCTGCGCGTCCAGGGCGGCCTGCCCTGCCGCCATCTGCTCGTCCCGCATGAGCTGCTCGACCCCTAGCCAGTGCTGGAAATCGCCCGGCTCCACCGTGTAGAGCAGCACCAGCGAACCGTTTGTCGCGAGGGCACGGCGGGCGGCGTAGTAGATGGCGCGCTCGCACTCCGGCGTTTCGTCGACGATCGCCAGGAACTTGCGTTTGTGGCCTGCTTCACGGCTCAGTCGCTTGGAAACCATGCGTGTCCTTCCTCGAGCTTGCGGCCTCTGCCGGACGCGCTAATCTGACATTCCACCGAACCGGCGCGCAAGCCACTTTGCAGGGGCTTGCTAATTCGTGAGCAGGCCGACGATTTCGTGAACCATCTTCATGGTCTCCTCGGCCTTGGCACCTGCCCTCTCACCGCCGTCGCGCAGCACGCTGTCCACGTATGCCGGATCGGCGGAGATGCGGCGCATCTCGGCATTGATGGGGCCGAGCTTCGCCACGGCCACCTCGGCCAGCGCCGGCTTGAACTCGGAGAACTGCTTGCCGCCGAACTCGGACAGCACCTCGGCGCTCGTCATGCCGGCGAGCGCGGCGTAAATGCCCACGAGATTCTGCGCCTCGGGACGGTCCTTGAGCTCCTCGACATTGTCCGGCAGCGGAAGCGGATCGGTCTTGGCCTTGCGGATCTTCTTGGCGATCGTGTCGGCGTCGTCCGACAGGTTGATGCGCGACAGGTCCGATGGATCGGACTTGGACATCTTCTTGGTGCCGTCGCGCAGGCTCATCACGCGGGTGGCAGGGCCCTCGATCAGCGGCTCCGCCATCGGGAAGAAGCCGTTCACCTTTTCCTCCCCCACCTGCATCTCGACGCCGTAGCCGAGCTCGGCGATGCGCTGCGAGAAGTCGTTGTTGAACTTCTGGGCGATGTCGCGCGTCAGCTCCAGGTGCTGCTTCTGGTCGTCGCCGACCGGCACATGGGTGGCGCGGTAGAGCAGGATGTCGGCGGCCATAAGGCTCGGATAGGCGAGCAGGCCGAGCGAGGCGTTCTCGCGGTCCTTGCCCGCCTTGTCCTTGAACTGCGTCATGCGGTTCATCCAGCCGATGCGGGCCACGCAGTTGAAGATCCAGGCGAGTTCCGCATGCTGCGGCACGCGGCTCTGGTTGAAGATGATGCTCTTCTTCGGATCGAGGCCTGCAGCGAGATAGGCCGCCGCGATCGAGCGGGTCTGGCCCGGCAGATCGTCATGGACCAGCGTGGCGGTCAGCGAATGCAGATCGACGACGCAGTAGATGCACTCGTACGTGTCCTGAAGCGCGACGAACTTCTGCAGGGCCCCGAGATAGTTGCCCAGATGCAGGTTGCCTGTCGGCTGCACCCCCGAGAAAACGAGCTGCTTGAACTCACTCATCCGCTGCTCCCGATAATCCGCTCTGTGAATGCCCAGTCGCCTGTCCGCAATATTCGTGCGCTTATGTACGAGCCGGAGCGCCTGATCAAGCCCTGCGACGCCGCAGGCTCCGCTTGATCTCGCCCTTGTCGATTCCACCCGACAGCACAACGGCAACCAGATAGACGACAGCCGAAATCGCTATGGTCCCAAGGATACTTGCCGCTTTTCTGACGAGCCCCTCGCCCATGGCCGGCTCGATCAGCGCATGACCCAGCCACCACGCGACGACACCCATCACCGCGCTCGACAGCAGGATCATCGTGCAGCGCCGCACCGTCACCGAAGAGGGCCGGAAGTGACTGCGCCGCCAGAGCGTCATCGCCAGCAGCACGACGTTCACCCAGGCGGAAATCGAGGTCGCCAGCGCAATCGCCACGTGGCCCAGGAAGGGGAACATGGCAAGGCTCAGCGCGATGTTCGCCGCCACCGAGATCATCGAGAACCACATCGGCGTGCGCATGTCCTCGCGTGCGAAGAAGCCGGGCTGGAACACCTTCTGCAGCACATAGGCCGGCAGGCCCGTGGCGAAGGCGGCGAGCGCGGCTGCCGTCATTGCCGTGTCGGCGGCGCTGAACGACCCGCGTTCATAGAGCAGGCTCACGATCGGCCCGGGCAGCACCACCATGCCGATGGCCGCCGGAACGGTCAGCACCAGCGCGAATTCCAGCGACCGGTTCTGCAGGTGCTGCGCGTCCGCGAAGTTGCCCGCCTTGAGCGAGCGCGACAGCTCCGGCAGCAGCACCACGCCCACCGCCACGCCGATCACGCCGAGCGGCAACTGGTTGATGCGGTCGGCGAAGTTCAGCACGGAAATGGCGTTTTCCTGCAGCGAAGCGATGATCTGCCCTACCAGCAGGTTGATCTGCGTGACGCCGCCGGTGACCAGCGCCGGCACCATGAGGATGAGCAGGCGCTTCACCTCCGGGGTAATGCGCGGCAGCCTGAGCCTGAGCCTGAGCCCCTGCCTGCGCACGGCAATCGCCAGCACGCCGAACTGGACGAGACCGGAGAAGAAGACTGCCCAGGCCTGCCATGTGCCCATCGTCTCGTCGCCGATGCCGAGCAGCATGCCACCCGCGATCGCAATGATCTGAAAGACGCTGAGCAGCGTCGTCACCACCGCGGGCAGGAAGAAGATCCGCATCGTGTTGAGGATTCCCGCCATCATCGCCATCAGCGACATGCAGGCGAGATAGGGAAACATGATGCGCGTCATCAACACCGTGAGCTCGAACTTCTCCGGCGAGCTGACGAAGCCCGGCGCCACCACCGTGCTCACCAGGAACGGCATGAAGATCATGGCAAGCGCGGAGAACACGAACAGCACCGTGAACAGCACCGACAGCACCTCTTCGGCGAACTTCTGCGCCGCCTCGTTGCCGCCCCCCTCCACCTCCTTGGCGAAAAGCGGCACGAAGGCCGTATTGAACGCGCCTTCGGCAAACACGCGCCTGAACAGGTTCGGAAAACGGAACGCCGCATAGAACGCGTCGGTCACCGGCCCCGCGCCCAGCGCGCCGGCGATCATGGCCTCGCGCACGAAGCCGAGGAGGCGGCTGACCATGGTCGCGCCGCCGACGCTCGCGAACTTTCCGACCAAACTCATGTGCTGGAAGCTCCTTTTTTCGCCTCTGCGGTGAATCGTGCCTGGCGGTGTTGTCGCGCGGGACCTTATAAGAATTACTAAAAGCCGCGTCAGCCGCCTTCTCCGCCTGAGCTCCGGCCGCTCCTAGCCCCCGGCCACCGCTTCTCCCTTCGCCGACGCCTTGCTCCTGCCGCGGGTCGGAGCCTTGCGGCCATGCTGCAGCACGTGGAGCAGCCCCCTGGCAACCGCCTCCATCCGGTCCGGGCTTTCGAGCTTCGCGCCGGTAAGGTCCGTCACGTAGAAGGTGTCGATCACCTTCTCGCCAAAGGTGGTGATGTGTGCCGAGGCGATGTCGAGCGACAGGTCCGAGATCGCGCCGGTGATTTCCGACAGCAGGCCCGGCCGGTCGAGGCATTCGATCTCGATGACGGAGAAGCGGTGCGACAGCGAGTTGCGGATTTCTGCCCTCGGCTCGATCTTGAACGCCTTGGTGCTGCGCCTCGGCTTTGTCCGCGTTGCAATCACGTTGTTGAGGTATTCGCGCCCGGCCAACACGTCTTCGATCAGCTTGCTGACCCGCTGTGCGCGCCTGAGTTCATCCGAATCCATCTCGAACTCGCGGTTGATGAGGATCGTGTCGAAAGCGCGTCCGTCCGACGTGGTGAAGATCTGCGCGTCCACGATGTTGGCGCCGGCGGCAGCGCACGCGCCGGCGATCACCGACAGCAGGCGCGGATGGTCTGGCGCTAGCACGGAAATCTCGGTGACCCCCTCGAACTGGTGCGGCCGCACCATGGTGGCGAGTTTCCTGCCCTCGCGGTCCGCGCTGCGGATGAATTCCGCGTGCCGCACCTGGTCCTCGAGCGGCGTGACGATCAGATAGGCGCTGTAGTGCAAGCCCAGATACTGCCGGATCTCCTCCTCGCCCCAGCCCTTCTCGAGAAGCGCCTGGGCAAGCTCCTCGCGCGCCATGTCGGCCCGCGCCTTGCGCGGCACGTCTGCAAATCCGCCGGTGAGAAGCAGCTCTGTTTCCTGATAGAGTGTGCGCAGAAGCTGGCCTTTCCAGCCGTTCCACACGTCCGGCCCCACCGCGCGGATGTCACAGACGGTGAGCACTAGCAAGAGCCGCAGCCGGTCCACCGACTGCACGATGTCGGCGAAATCCTGGATCGTCTTGCGGTCGTGCAGGTCGCGCGTTTGCGCGATCATGGACATGGTCAGGTGCTGCTCGATCAGCCACGCGATCATGTCCGTCTCGGCCTGGTTGAAGCCCATGTGCGGGCAGAGGCGCCGCGCGATCCGGGCGCCGGCGATGGAGTGGTCCTCCGGCCTGCCCTTGGCGATGTCGTGGAACAGAGCGGCGGTGTAAAGCACGCGCCGCCAGGGCTTCAGCATCGGCATCAGCGAATGCACGAGCGGCAGTTCCCTCTCGCACTCGCCCCGCTCGATCTCCGCCAGCACGCCGACGGTGCGGATCAGATGCTCGTCCACCGTGTACTGGTGGTACATGGAGAACTGCATCATGGCGACGATCTTGTTGAACTCGGGGATGAGCTTGCCGAGCAGCCCCGCCTCGTTCATCCGCCGCATGTTGAGCTCCGGATCGCGGGGCGAGGTCAGTATCTCCATGAAGATCTCGTTGGCCTCCTTGTCCCGCCGCACGTTCCGGTCGATCAGGTGCAGCGACCGCGTGAGCAGCTTCAGCGCGTCCGGATGATATTCCAGCCCGTGGCGGCTGGCGAACCAGAACAGCCGCAGCATGTTCACCGGATCGCGCTCGAACACGTCCTCGCGCGCGATGTTGATGCGGTCGTTGTCGATGAAAAAATCGCTCGTACCCGGCAGCTTGCGCCGCCGGCGGTAGAAGGTTGGGAACAACCGGTTGAAACCCGAGACCTGCTTGGCCTGCTGCTCCTCCAGCGCCGCGCAGAAGATGCGGGTGAGATCGCCCACCACCTTCGCCTGCAGGAAATAGTGCTTCATGAAGCGCTCGACAGACGACAGGCCCGGGTGCGCCGTGTAGCCGAGCCGCGCGGCGATCTCCGGCTGGATGTCGAAGTGCAGCCGTTCCTCCGCCTTGCCGGTGAGGAAGTGCATGTGGCAGCGCACCGCCCAGAGGAAGTCCTCGGCCTTGTTGAACTGCTGCAGTTCGCTCGGCGTGAACACGCCCTTGTCGACCAGCTCCTGCGTTCCCCGCACGCGGTAATAATACTTGGCGATCCAGAACAGCGTGTGCAGGTCGCGCAGCCCGCCCTTGCCTTCCTTGATGTTCGGCTCGACCACGTATCGCGTGCCGCCCTGCTTTTCGTGCCGCGCGTCGCGCTCGGCGAGCTTCGCCTGGATGAACTCCGCGCCCGTGTCCTTGACGATTTCCTCGTCGAAGCGGCGCATGAGCTCGTCGTAGAGCGCCTTGTCGCCGGTGATGTAGCGCGCCTCCAGCACCGCGGTGCGGATCGTCATGTCCTCGGCCGCCTGGCGCATGCACTCGTCGACGCTGCGGGTGGAGTGCCCAACCTTCAGGCCCATGTCCCAGAGCATGTAGAGCATGTACTCCACGACCTGCTCGCCCCAGGGCGTCTGCTTGTACGGCAGCAGGAACAGGAGATCGACGTCGGAGCCCGGTGCCAGCGTCCCGCGCCCGTAGCCGCCCACGGCGACGACGCACATGTGCTCCGCCAGCGACGGATTGCTGACCGGAAAGACATGCGTGTGCGCAAAGCGGTGGAGCGCGCGGACGATCTCGTCCATCAAATGAGAAAGGCGGATCGCGCATGCTGTTCCGCCTCCGTCCTCCAGCAGCATCTGTTCGGCTGCCTTTCGACCGTCCACCAGCCGGTTCTTGAGCGCCTTGAGGACCGCGTTGCGCGTCTCGCTGGCTGGCTTGCCCGCTTTCGCGATCTCGTCCAGCTCCTTCTGCAAACTCTCGCGGTCGATGATCTGGTCGAGTTTGAGCGGGAGCTTGGCCATGGACGCCACCTGTGCGAGCGGGAAGGAATAGACGCGTCTATATCCCTTTTCGCATCCGCAGGAAATGGGCCTATTTGCGCGCCAGCTCCTTCAGCCGGTAGAGCGCGTCGAGCGCCTCGCGCGGCGTCATCTCGTCCGGATTGAGGCGGTCAAGTTCCTCGGCAAGCCTGTTGCCGGCGGGCTCCGGCTTCGGCGCGCGCGCCTTCTCCGCTGCCGCCGCGAACAGCGGCAGATCGTCCACGATGCGCGCCGGCTTGGCGCTGGTCTCTCCCTGCTCCAGGCGGTGCAGCACGTCGCGCGCGCGCTCCACCACAGCTTCCGGAAGTCCGGCGAGCCTCGCCACCTGAATGCCGTAGGAGCGGTCCGCCGCGCCGCGGGCCACCTCGTGCAGGAAGATGACCTCGCCCTCGAACTCCTTCACACGCATCGTCACGTTGACGAGCCGGTTGAGCTTCTCGGTAAGCGCCGTCATCTCGTGGAAATGGGTGGCGAACAGCGCGCGGCAGCGGTTGTGCTCGTGGAGATACTCCACCGCCGCCCAGGCGATCGACAGGCCGTCGAACGTCGCCGTTCCGCGCCCGATCTCGTCGAGGATCACCAGCGACCGCTCCGTTGCCTGGTTGAGGATGGCGGCCGTCTCCACCATCTCGACCATGAAGGTGGAGCGCCCGCGAGCCAGATCGTCCGAAGCGCCGACGCGCGAGAACAGCCGGTCCACCACGCCGATCCGCGCCACCCGCGCCGGCACGAAGGAACCCATCTGCGCCATCACGGCGATCAGCGCGTTCTGCCGCAGGAAGGTTGACTTGCCGCCCATGTTGGGCCCGGTGAGCAGCCAGATCGCGCCGTACTTCTGCCCGTCCCCCGGTGACAGGTCGCAGTCGTTCGCCACGAACGGCTGGCCGAGCTGCTTGCGGATGGACTGCTCCACCACCGGATGGCGTCCGCCCTCCACATAAAAGTCGAGGCTCGTGTCCACGTGCGGACGGCAGTAGCTCTCCTGCTCGGCGAGCACGGCGAGCGCCGACGACACGTCGAGCACCGCGAGCGCGTTGGCCGCTCCCCGCACCTGCTCCGCCGCCGCCACCACCTCCTGTGCGAGCTGGTCGAACACGGCAAGCTCGATGGCCAGCGCCCGATCTGCCGCGTTGGCGATCTTTGACTCGAGGTCCGCCAGCTCCGTCGTGGTGAAGCGCATGGCATTCGCCATGGTCTGGCGATGTATGAATCGCGCCTTGGCCTCCGGGCTATCCGTCAGCACTGACGCGTTGTTTGCCGTAACCTCGATGTAATAGCCGAGGATGTTGTTGTGCCGGATCTTGAGCGAGCGGATGCCCGTCTCCTCGATCAGGTCGCGCTCCATGCCCGCGATCACCCGCCGCGACTGGTCGCGCAGCGCCCGCATCTCGTCGAGCTCCGCATGATAGCCCTCGCGCACGAACCCGCCATCGCGCTTGAGAAGCGGCAGCTCATCCGCCAGCGCCGCATCGAGATGCTGACCCAGCTCCACCGGCAGCGCTTTCAGCGCCTTGACACAGCCTTCAAGCTCCACCGGCAGCTCGCGCGAGGCGAGCAGCGCGACCGCCTCCCGCGCCGCCGCAAGACCCTTCGCCAGCGCGCCGAGGTCGCGCGGGCCGCCGCGGTTGAGCGCAATCCGCGACAGTGCCCGGCTGATGTCCGGCGCACCCTTGAGGATGAGCCGCAGCCCGTCCCGCACCGCCGGCTCGTCCAGGAAGAAGGAAATGGAATCGAGCCTCTCGCCGATGGCAGCCGGATCGGTCAGCGGCGACATGAGGCGTTCGGCAAGCAAACGCCCGCCCGCGCCCGTCACCGTCCGGTCGATCGCCTTGAGCAGGCTGCCCTCGCGGCTGCCGGAGAGCGTGCGGACCAGCTCCAGATTCGCGCGCGTCGACGGGTCGATGAACAGGCTCGTCCCGTCCTCGTCCCGCATCGGGCGCCCAAGCGGCGGCCGCTCCGCCTTCTGCGTCTTCTCCACATAGGCCACCGCCGCGGAAATGGCTGAAAGCTCCGCCCGCGAGAACTGACCGAAGCCGTCCAGCGTCGAAACCTCGTAGAAGCGCGACAGGCGGTCCGCCGCGCTCGCCGAATCGAAGAAGGCCGGCGGCTGTGGCACGACGATGCGGCCGAGCAGGTCGAACACCGGCTTCAGGTCCGGATCGTGGAACACCGCTTCGGAGACGATCAGCTCGCGCGGATCGACCCGATAGATGTCCGCGAGCAGCCGGTCGGGCGCCGTGCGCGCCACGCGGAACACGCCGGTGGAAATGTCGATCCACGCCAGCGCCAGCTGCGCGTCGTCCGCCCCCTTCACGCGGCCGAGCGCCATCAGGTAACAGGCCTCGGAAGGGTCGAGCAGCTTTTCCTCGGTCACCGTACCCGGCGTTACCAGCCGCGTCACGTCGCGCCGCACCACGGACTTCGATCCGCGCTTCTTGGCTTCCGCTGGGTCCTCCAGCTGCTCGCAGACCGCGACGCGGTAGCCTTGGGCGATCAGCTTCTGCAAATAGTCGTCGGCCGCATGGATCGGCACGCCGCACATCGGAATGTCTTCGCCCTGGTGCTTGCCGCGCTTGGTCAGCGTGATGCCCAGGGCGCGGCTGGCGATCTCCGCGTCCTCGAAGAACAGCTCATAGAAGTCGCCCATCCGGTAGAACAGCAGCGAATCGGCATTGGCAGCCTTGATCTCCAGGTACTGCTGCATCATGGGCGTGGCGCCTTCCATCATGCGAGCGTAATGGGCTGCATCCGTCTCGGTGGCTTCTGGGGCTTCTATGACCAACTGAAATCCTTAAAAATTCGCGTTCTAAATCAGCAGACCATTTACCTATCGAAATTGTAGCCTTATGCACGCCCTAACGCCACAAACTCCACAGGAACCGAGAAGCGCAGAGAGGTATCGCTGGGCATGTCAGAAAAGGCTGGTAACGGAAGGACAAGACCGTCGTTTAGCGTTCAGGAAGCTCTGGATTTCCACGTCCAGGGCCGCCCCGGAAAGCTGGAAATCACCGCGACGAAACCGATGGCTACGCAGCGCGACCTGTCGCTCGCCTATTCGCCGGGCGTTGCGGAACCGGTAAAGGCCATCGCCGAAGATCCCAGCCGTGCCTTCGACTACACTGCCCGCGGCAACCTCGTTGCCGTCATTTCCAACGGTACATCCATCCTCGGCCTCGGCAACCTTGGCGCTCTGGCTTCCAAGCCGGTGATGGAAGGCAAGGCCGTCCTCTTCAAGCGCTTCGCCGACGTGGACTCCATCGACATCGAGGTGGACACCGAGGACCCCGAGGAATTCATCAACTGCGTGAAGCTCCTCGGCCCCTCCTTCGGCGGCATCAATCTCGAGGACATCAAGGCGCCGGAATGCTTCATCATCGAAAGCAAGCTGCGCGAGCTGATGGACATTCCTGTCTTCCATGACGACCAGCACGGCACGGCGATCATCGCGCTCGCGGGCATCATCAATGCCCTGCACCTGACTGGCCGTGACATGAAGACGACCCGCCTCGTCTGCAACGGCGCTGGCGCTGCCGGCATTGCCTGCATCGAGCTGGCCAAGGCCTATGGCTTCGCGCCCGAGAACGTGATCCTTTGCGACACCAAGGGCGTCGTCTACAAGGGCCGCACCGAGGGCATGAACCAGTGGAAGTCGGCCCATGCGGTGGAGACCGACATGCGCACGCTGGCGGATGCGATGGTCGGCGCCGACGTGTTCTTCGGCGTCTCCGCCAAGGGTGCCCTGACGCCCGAGATGGTGGCCTCCATGGCACCCAACCCGATCATCTTCGCCATGGCCAACCCGGATCCCGAAATCACCCCGGAGGAGGTTGCCGCCATCCGTGACGACGCGATCATGGCGACCGGACGCTCGGACTATCCGAACCAGATCAACAACGTTCTCGGCTTCCCCTACATCTTCCGTGGCGCGCTCGACGTGCAGGCCACCACGATCAACGACGCGATGAAGATCGCCGCCGCCGAAGCGCTGGCCGAGCTCGCCCGCCAGGACGTGCCCGACGACGTCGTGGCTGCCTATCAGGGCGCCCGGCCGCGTTACGGTAAGGAATACATCATCCCCGTTCCGTTCGACCCGCGCCTGATCTCCGCCGTTCCGGTGGCCGTCGCCAAGGCCGCGATGGATACGGGCGTCGCCCGCAAGCCGATCCTCAACTTCGAGCGTTACGCGCAGGAGCTGTCCGCCCGCCGCGACCCGATCGCGGCAACCTTCCAACGCATCCACGAGCGCGTGCGCCGCAATCCGAAGCGCGTCGTCTTCGCCGAGGGCGAGGAGGAGCAGGTCATGCGCGCCGCCGTGTCCTACGCCAACCAGGGCCTGGGCACCGCGATCCTGCTCGGCCGTGACGAGCAGATCCGCGAGACGGCCCGCATTGCCGGCGTGGACCTCGACCGCAGCGGCATCGAGATCGTCAACGCCCGCATCGCCCACGATCGCGCGACGGTTTACGCGAACTTTCTGTATGAGCGCCTGCAGCGCAAGGGCTACCTGTTCCGCGACTGCCAGCGCATGATCAACAACGACCGCAACCACTTCGCCGCCTGCATGGTCGCCCTCGGCGACGCGGACGCGATGGTGACGGGCGTGACGCGAAACTACTCCACGGCGCTGGAGGATGTCCGCCGCGTGATCGACACCCGCCCCGGCCACCGCGTCATCGGCGCCTCGATCGTGCTTGCACGCGGACGCACCGTGATCGTGGCCGACTCCGCGGTGCATGACATGCCGAATGCCGAGGAGATCGCGGACATCGCCGAGGAAGCCGCCAAGTTCGCGCGGCGCATGGGCTACGAGCCGCAGGTGGCGATGCTGGCCTACTCCACCTTCGGCCATCCTCAGGGCGAACGTTCCGCCAAGGTCATCGAGGCGGTGCAGATCCTCGATAAGCGCCATGTCGACTTCGAATACGATGGCGAGATGGCGGCCGACGTGGCCCTCAATCCGAAGCTGATGGAGCAGTATCCGTTCTGCCGCCTCTCGGGCCCGGCCAACGTTCTCATCATGCCCGCCTATCACGCTGCATCGATCTCCACGAAGATGCTGCAGGAGCTGGGCGGCTCGACGGTGATCGGCCCGATGCTCGTCGGCCTCAACAAGCCGGTCCAGATCGTTCCGATGAACGCGAAGGACTCCGACATCGTGAACATGGCCGCCTTCGCGGCCTACACCGCCGCCTGATAGCGTCCGTTTTTTGAGAACCGGCCCCGGGCACCCTGCGCCCGGGGCTTTTTTGTGCCAATTCTGGCGTCGAATTAACGAACTATTAACGAATAGATCTGAGGGAACAAAGAATACACACGATGTAACAACAAAGTAATACTTTTTATTGGGCCGTATTTTCTTTCATTTTTCCGGCTAATCGAATTCTTCTGAACTGCTCTCAGGCGCGACAATATGCGCCACCACGTGCTGCAATGGTCACTTTCTCGCCTTTTTGGCTTCAATTTGCGGACAAATTACTTGTGGACAAAGCACCCCAACAAAATAAGCCAGAACAAAATGAGGTTGGGTGTGAACCGATCAACTTTGAGCGGCATGATCCGCTGTTGCCTGTTGGGCGCTTTGCTTGCACTTCTTCCGGCCGTTGCCCAGGCCAAAGTCTCCGTCCCGTCATCAACGAAACATACAAGCTACAAGAAGGAACTCGAATGCCTCGCGCGCGCCATCTACTTCGAGGCGCGGGGAGAGCCGGTGAAAGGCCAGGAAGCCGTCGCGCTCGTCATCATGAACCGGGTCAAGAGCAAGCACTATCCGAACACCGTCTGCGGCGTCGTCTATCAGGGCGTCAACCGGAAGCGCGCCTGCCAGTTTTCCTTCGCCTGTGACGGCAAGTCGGATGTCATCCGCGAAAAGGCCGCCTACAAGACGGCCAGGCAGATCGCCTCTGACGTGCTCGCCTGCGGCCAGAACGAATGCGATAAGCCGACTCCGCTGACCCGTTCGACCCACTATCACGCGGACCATGTGAAGCCGCGCTGGGCCAGCAAGCTCCAGCGCACGGGCAAGGTCGGCCGGCACGTCTTCTACTACGCCGCATCCATGTAAGGGCTTGCGGCCGGATGCCGGTTCCGGCCCGCCGTCGGGCCCGGCATTGCTGCAGCGCGGGGCAGCTGCGATGCGCCCGGCGGGAGGGCCGGCGCGACTCTCACCGTCTCCCAATCTTGACAGACGGACCATCTGTCCCCACTGGAAAGATCACGTTCTTTTCGGGGAGTTCTTCCATGTCGCTCGCTGTTGCCATCCAGATGGATCACATTTCGACGATCAACATCGCCGGGGACACGACATTCGCCCTTGCGCTGGAGGCGCAGCGTCGCGGTTTTGAACTGTGGCACTATACCCCCGCCGATCTCTCCCAGCGCGGCAACCAGGCCCTCGCCCGCATGCAGAAGCTTTCCGTGCGAGACGTGAAGGGCGACCATTTCACGCTCGAGGAACCCGTCCGCCGCAACCTGCGCGAGATGGACGTGGTGCTGCTGCGGCAGGACCCGCCCTTCGACATGAACTACATCACCACCACGCACATTCTGGATCTTGTCCATCCCGACACGCTGGTGGTGAACGACCCGACCTGGGTACGCAATTGCCCCGAAAAGCTCTTCGTCACCCAGTTCCCGGACCTCATGCCGGAGACGCTCATCACCCGCGACCCCTCGGAGGTTGACGCGTTCCGCAGGGAATACGGCGACATCATCATCAAGCCGCTTTACGGTAACGGCGGCGCCGGCATCTTTCACATGCAGGAGGCCGACCGCAACCTTGCCTCGCTGCTCGAGATGTTCATGCAGATGTTCCGCGAGCCCTTCATCGTCCAGCGCTATCTCAAGGAAGTGCGCGGCGGCGACAAGCGCATCCTGCTGATCGAGGGCGAGCCCGTCGGCGCGATCAACCGCGTACCGGCCGAGCACGACTCCCGATCCAACATGCATGTCGGCGGCCGCGCCGAGCCGACCAAAATTACCGACCGCGAGCGCGAGATCTGCGCCCGCATCGGCCCTGCCCTCCGCGAGCGCGGCCAGATCCTCGTCGGCATCGACGTGATCGGCGGCTACCTCACCGAGATCAACGTGACGTCGCCCACCGGCGTCCGCGAAGTGAAGCGTTTCGGTGGCGCTGACATTGCATCCCTGTTCTGGGATGCCGTAGAGGCCCGTCTCGCCACCCGCAAGGGCTGACTGGAAGAACACGCACTGCGCTATCTTTGATTTGTTGAACACAACCTTTGCTTGTGCTTGTCTGTAGTCAGACAGGCCAGTGGGGGGGGGTGTGCCTTGGTCACGCATGTGCAGACGGTTGCGTTTGATGGCATCGAGGCCGTGCCCGTCGATGTGCAGGTAATGGTTGCTCCAGGCAAGATGGGGATGCAGATCGTCGGCCTGGGCGACAAGGCCGTGGCCGAGAGCCGTGAGCGCGTGCAAGCAGCCCTTCATGCCTCCGGCCTCTCCATGCCGCCGAAAAAGGTCACCATCAACCTCGCGCCCGCCGACATGCCCAAGGAGGGCAGCCACTACGACCTTCCCATCGCCCTGGGGCTTATGGCCGCGCTTGGGGCCATTCCCGCGGACGCTCTCGGCTCCTACGTGGTGCTCGGCGAACTCGGCCTGGACGGCACGATCGCCAAGGTCGTCGGCGTTCTGCCGGCAGCGATCGGCGCGAGCGCCATGGACAAGGGCCTGATCTGTCCGTGGGAATGCGGGCCGGAAGCCGCCTGGGCGGGGCCAGACCTCGACATTCTCGCCCCGCGCAGCCTGATCGCGCTCGCCAACCATTTCCGCGGCACGCAGGTTCTCGTGCGTCCTGAACCGGCCCTCCGCGCGCCTTCCAGCTCTTCGCTGGACATGGCGGATATCAAGGGCCAGGAAACCGCCCGCCGCGCCCTGGAGGTTGCTGCCGCCGGTGGTCACAACATGCTCATGATCGGCCCGCCGGGTGCCGGCAAGTCCATGCTCGCCCAGCGTCTGCCCACGATCCTGCCACCGCTGTCGCCGCGCGAGCTGGTGGAAGTCTCGATGATCGCCTCGCTCGCTGGCGAACTGGAGGAAGGCAAGCTGACCGACCGCCGCCCGTTCCGCGCACCGCATCACTCGGCCTCCATGGCGGCGATGGTGGGCGGGGGCTTGCGCGTGCGCCCCGGTGAAATTTCCCTCGCCCATCACGGCGTTCTCTTCCTCGACGAGATGCCGGAATTCTCGCCCCAGGTACTGGATTCGCTCCGCCAGCCGCTCGAGACGGGCGAGTGCGCGGTGGCGCGTGCCAATCATCGCGTCACCTACCCTGCCGTGGTGCAGCTGATCGGAGCCATGAATCCCTGTCGCTGCGGCATGGCCGGCGAGCCCGGCCACACCTGCGCGAAAGCGCCCCGCTGCCTGCAGGAATACCAGTCGCGCCTTTCAGGTCCCCTGCTCGACCGCCTTGACCTGCGCATCGAGGTTCCGGCCGTCACCGCCGCCGACCTGATCGCGCCGGGACAGGGGGAGGACAGCACGACCGTGGCGGCGGCGTGCAACGCGCGCGTGACATCCAGCGCGAGCGATGTTCCCGGCTTGGCCTGCCGGAATACACGACCAATGCCCGCTGCTCCGTAGCCCTGATCGAAACCGTGACAGAGCCCGACGCGGGCGCCATGTCGCTCCTGCAGGACGCCAGCGAAAAGCTTGGTCTTTCCGCCCGCGGCTATCATCGCGTTCTGAAGGTGGCGCGAACCCTGGCCGACCTCGACGGCCAGCCTCAACCCGGCCGCATCCACATCGCCGAGGCGATTTCCTACCGCATGGCGGGCCCCCGCCTCACCGCGACGGCAGCGTGAAACCCTGGTCCTGTCGGGGATTTACATGAGAAGCGGGGCTGCGGCCCCGCCCGGCGATCAGTTGCGCACCGCGCCAACGAGCAGGTTGTTGGCATCCTGCAGGCTGACCCAGCGGCCGGTGTGCGTGGCTGCCTGGCGCTTCAGGAACTCATAGCTCGTCCAGCTCCAAAGCTTCACCTCGTCGGAAAGATTGTCGAGGATCAGGTCGCCTTCTGTCGTGCGCACGGTGAGAACCGCATGGCCTTCGCCGTCCGGCTTGCGGACGACAGTGATGAGCAGGTTCGACAGCGGAATGCCAAGTGCGTGCAGCCGGCGGCGCTTCTCGAGCACATAGTCCTCGCAGTCACCGACGCCGCTCACCGGATAGGCCCAGTGCTCTTCCTTGCCGTAGATGTCGATGTCGTTCATCGGGCGAACCTCGCGGTTCACCGCCAGGTTGACCTGCTCGATCGTGGCGCGCCACGCGGCGGTCATGACCAGCGGGCCCTTGTCCCGCGAACGGATCGCGCACTCGTGGGGATAGGTCTTGCAGAACTCGTAGTGGCCGATCGGCTGCGACGTGTAACCGCCGACCGACATCAACCCGCCAGCCATAGCCATGCTTCCGGCAAAACCAGCCGCCATGAAGCACACCATCTGTATGGCGCTACGCACCACCCGCCGAGCAGCCATTGCTGCAACCCCTTCCAGTTTCTTAACGAAACGTTAAGGAATTTGGCCCTTTTGCGTCAATCGGGTGGCCGGCGCTTTTTGGGGTTATGGTTACCGGCAGGGGCGCTCACGCGGTCGATTCTCACCCGCGTGTTGCATTGAGATAACATGTTTAATTTTTGTTGTGACGTTTCGTGAGGCGTGGGGAGAAGGCCTGCCGGGTCTCCCGATGGAAGACATGCGTCGCCTTCGACGGAAGCAGGACCGTTCTCCCCGCGGTATCCAGGACGTCGCGAACGCAATGCCGCTAGAGCGATTGCTTTGTCGCGGTTCCCGACGGAAAAGCGGTTTCCACTTTTCCCGGACTGCTCTAGCTCCGCTTTCCGTGCTCGTTGATGAAAGCAATGATCCGCGGCGCGATATCCGCCCGGAACCGAGAGCCATTGAACACGCCGTAATGGCCCACGTGCGGCTGCACATGGTGGGCGCGCAGGCTGTCGGGCAGGTTCACGCAGAGATCGTGTGCCGCCTGCGTCTGGCCGACGCCGGAAATGTCGTCCTTCTCGCCTTCCACCGTCATCAGCGCCACTTTCGTGATCGCCGCCGGCTCGACGAGCTCGTCCCGGTGCATGAATTCGCCCTTGGCGAGGGACTTGTTCAGGAAGACATGCTCGATGGTCTGCAGGTAAAACTCTGCGGTCAGATCCATCACCGCCAGATACTCGTCATAGAACTCGCGGTGCTTCTCGGCCGGCTCGCCGTCGCCGCGAACCAGGTGCTTGAAGAACTCCTGATGCGCGAACAGATGCCGGTCCAGGTTCATCCCCATGAAGCCGGAGAGCTGCAGAAAGCCCGGATAAACCATGCGCTGGTAGCCCGGATTGGGCCACGGCACCGGCATGATGACGTGGTTCTTGAACCAGTCGAGGTCGCGTTCCTCGGCAAACCGGTTCACCGCCGTGGGATTGCGGCGCGTATCCACCGGCCCGCCCATCAGCACCATGGAGGACGGCAGCGCCGGGTGCCCGTGTTTCGACATCAGCGAAACGGCGGCGAGAACTGGCACCGATGGCTGGCACACGGCAATGACCGCAGCGCCCGGGCCGATTGCCCCCAGCATCTCGATCACGTAGTCGACATAGTCGTTGAGATCGAACGTGCCCTCGGAGAGCGGCACCTTGCGGGCATCCGTCCAGTCGGTAATGTAGATGTCCGCCCAGGGCAGCAGGTCCTTCACCGTGCCGCGCAGCAGCGTGGCGAAGTGGCCGGACATGGGCGCCACCAGCAACACCTTCTGGTCAGGCTTGCGCTTCTTCGGCAAATCCCGCACGAAATGCAGCAGGCGGCAGAAGGGCTTTTCCCACACGACTTCCTCGCGGACCGCCACTTCCTTGCCGTCCACCAGCGTCCAGGTAATGCCGAACTCCGGCTTCTCGTACCGGCGCGTGGAGCGTTCCAGCAGCTCGGCGGAGGCCGCGATGGCGCGCGCAATTGACGTGTTCGCCAGCGGATTGTTCGGATCAGAGCAGATGTTTTTCAGCGCGTCCGCATACGCCCGGACAGGCTGCAGGGCTGCTTGCTGAAGTTCGTAGAACTGGTAGAACATTCGCGACCTATGGCTGATGGGCGCTCTGCCGGCCTGGACAGACCTGCGACGAAGACCCAAGAACCCTGGGAGGTTCAGCGCCGGCGCGGAACCGGCGGAACGGGGTGAGCCCAAGGGTTTCCAAGGGGGCCTGACTACGTGCGGTTTTTTACTCCCTTGGTTGCTGCATTGCAACATAATTCCAGATTGGGATAAGTCTCCCTCAAACGGAATCCGACCCGCATGATCATAACGAAAGAAGAAGACCTTCGGCGCCTGCAGGAAATCGGCAGAATCGTCGCCAACACCCTGAAGGCAATGGGCGAGGCTCTTGAGCCGGGAATGACCACGGCGGAACTCGATGCACTCGGCCGCAAGCTGCTGGAGCAGGAGGGAGCCCAAACGGCGCCCGAGCTCGCCTACAACTTTCCGGGAGCGACCTGCATCAGCGTCAACGAGGAAGTCGCTCACGGCATCCCCGGCGACCGCCGCCTGCAGCCGGGGGATCTCGTCAACATCGACGTCTCGGCGATGAAGGATGGCTTCTTCGCCGACACCGGCGCGTCCTTTGCCATCCCGCCTGTCCCAAGTGCGATTGAGCGCCTTTGCCGCGACGGACGCAAGGCCATGTGGACCGGCATTCGCCAGGTGGGCGCAAACCGCAGGTATTCCGACATTGGTAACGCGATCGGCGCCTTCGCGCGCAAGAACCGCTACACGCTGATCCAGAATCTGGCGAGCCACGGCGTCGGCCGCTCTCTGCACGAATATCCGGAGGAGATCGCCACCTGGCCCGATCCTTCGGACCGGCGCCGGATGAAGGAAGGTCAGGTCTTCACCATCGAGCCGTTTCTCTCCCTCGGCGCGACCTGGGCGGAAGACGCCGGCGACGGTTGGACCCTTCTGAGTTCGCCCAGCCGGCCGACGGTTCAGTACGAGCACACGCTCGTTGTCACCCGCAACGGCGCGATGGTCGTCACCCTGCCCTCTTCGTGAAACGGTTCCGCCCGCGCATTTGCCACCGAGACTGGCAATCGTGGGCGGTCAGCCACGGCAAGAATGACGGGACGCGGCGCCCTGGCGCCGCCTGAAGGCAAGAAATCAGCCCGCGACGCCTCAGCCCGCTGCGGCCTCCATCTCCGCCAGAATGGCTTCGGCGGCAGTCTTGCGGTCGGGCGCTCCGACGATGGGCCGCGCCACCACGAGATGGCTCGCGCCCGCGCGAATGGCATCTGCGGGCGTGACCACGCGCTTCTGGTCGCCCGCATCCGCGCCCACGGGGCGGATCCCCGGTGTTACCACGGCAAGGTCCGGTCCCACCGTCTCGCGGATCATCGCTGCCTCGGCCGCCGAGCACACCACGCCGCCCATGCCCGCGTCGCGCGCCTGCGCCGCTCGCTTCAGCACAAGCGACTTCGGGTCGGTGTCGTAGCCCGCCTCGATCAGATCCTGCTCGTCCATGGAGGTCAGCACCGTCACCCCGAGCAGACAGAGGCCGGAGCCCTCCGCGGCGGCAACCGCCGCCCGCATCGCCTTCGGATAGGCATGCAGCGTAAGCATCGACACGCCCATGCGCGCAATGTTTTCCACGCCCTTGGCCACCGTGTTGTCGATGTCGAGCAGCTTCATGTCGAGGAAGACCTTCTTGCCCGACTGGGCAAGCTCGCTGGCGAAGTCCAGCCCCCCGGCAAACACGAGCTGATAGCCGATCTTGTAGAAGTTGACCGTATCGCCCAGCTCCCGGACCACCTTCTCGGCCTCGGCCAGGGTTGGTACGTCCAGACCGACAATCAGGCGGTCCCGCATCTCGGCTGTGATGTCGGCTGTCATGGGCTTGCCTCCGCTGTTGGAATGAAATGCCTGCCTCGGGCGCGGATGCACTTTCGGCCCGACCGGTACCGGGCTCTGTACCCCTGAACTGCTCAAGGCTTGCGGAAGGCACAACTGGCACACTGCCCGCCGTCAGGCAACCCGATTCGCGCTGGATGCGATCCGTTCCTGGGCAATCTGGCCTATGGTGATACCACCTCATCTCCCGCAGGCGGGGAGGATGCGCCCCCCGGCTGGCCGCTAGGCCCGGGTCAGCCCCGCCCGTTCGATCAGCGCCCGGCACACATTGGCCATGCTCTTGCGCAGAGCATCGTCGCGGAAATTGCCTTCATCATCGAATGCGTCCTGCCCGCGCGGCACGGAGCACTGGGGCGATATCACCTCCGCCCCGCAGTGGACCAGGATTGCCCTCAGGTGATTTATGGCGCGGATGCCCGCGTAATTGCCGTTGGAAGAGGAGCAGAGCGCCATGACCTTGCCCTTGAAGGCACGGAAGGGTTGTCCCTGCCGGTCCTGATTGACCCGGCTCACCCAGTCGATAGTGTTCTTGAGCAGGGGCGGAACGGATGCGTTGTACTCCGGCGTGGCAATCAGGAGGCCATCATGCGCGGCGATCATGTGGGCAAGCCGGACCGCAGGCTCCGGCACGCCCGACTCCCGCTCGAGATCCTGGTTCATGAGCGGGAGAGGATAATCCGCCAGCGAAATGCGTGTGACCGCGGCGCCCTGCAGGGCGAGCTCACGCACCGCCGCATCCGCCGTCTTTCCGCTGAAGGCGCCGGCGCGGATCGACCCGGCGAAGACGAGAATGCGCGGACCCGCTCCGTTCACTGCTCAGGCCCGCTTCTTGCCCGCGTCCGACCCTTCCGGCCGCCGGTAGATCCACAGATGTGCGGGCGGAATGTTGCGGACGATGAAGTCGAACCGGTCGACGGTGTAGCTTCCGCGGCCCGCCGGCACCGGCGACAGCGCTCCATACGTGATTTGCACGATCGGACGGCCCGCCGGCATGAGATCGAGCAGGGATTCCACCAGCCTGATGCGTGCCTCAACGGGGAAGTTCAGCATGGGAATGGCGGAGATGACCGCATCGAACCGCTGGCCCTTCCACGGGGCAAGCGCGGTTTCCAGGTCAAATGCATCTCCGTGCACGAAGTTCACGCCCGGCAGTTCCTGCGTCAGGCGGTCGACGAAATCTTTCGAGTATTCGATGGAAACGAGTTTTTCCGGCTTGATGCCCCTGGCAAGGATGGCGCGCGTGATGACTCCCGTCCCGGGTCCGAGCTCCAGCACCAGATCGTCGCTCTCCGGCCGCACGACCGAGGCCATCTTGCGGGCCGTCACACCGCTGGTCGGGACGATCGCGCCGACTGCCTTCGGCTTGTCGATCCAGCCCTTGAAGAACCGCAGCTCCTCATCAAACTTCGCGGCGAGAACCTCCTTGACCTTGCTCATGTCATTCTCCCTCCTGCAAGCCTTCCGTCCCCCTCTCCGATCCCACTTGGCGCATGTTATATGAAGGCTCGCCGCCGTAAATCTATTCTTTGCCGAATGACTCGAAGAATTCCTTCATTCTCTTGAAGAAACCGGTGGATTGGGGACTGTTTTCCTGGGAAGAGATCCTCTCGAACTCTTCGAGAAGTTCTCTCTGCCGTTTGGTCAGATTCTGCGGCGTCTCCACAACGATCTGTATGTAAAGGTCACCGTATTGCTGTTGCCGTAATACGGGCATGCCCTTGCCGCGCAGACGGAACTGCCGGCCGTTCTGCGAGCCTTCCGGCACCTTCACCCGCGTCTGCGTACCGTCCAGCGTCGTCACCTCGAACGAGCCGCCCAGGGCAGCCGTCGTCATCGAAATGGGAACCCTGCAGTAGAGGTCCGCACCGTCGCGCTGGAAGAACTCATGCGGCTTGATGGAAAGGAAGATGTAGAGGTCACCGGGCGGTCCACCGCGCAGACCCGCCTCGCCCTCGCCGGCCAGGCGGATACGCGTGCCGTCCTCGATGCCGGCGGGAATGTTGACCGACAGCTTGCGCTCCTCGACCGTACGCCCCTGCCCCGCGCACTTGGGGCACGGATCCTCGATGATCTGGCCGCGGCCCTGGCACTGCGGACAGGTCCGCTCCACGGCGAAGAAGCCTTGTGTGGCGCGGATACGTCCGATGCCGTTGCACATGCGGCACTGCACGAGCGAAGAGCCCGGCCGGGCGCCGGAACCTGAGCATTCGGTGCAGGTGACGGAGGTCGGCACATGGATCTGGGCTGTCTTGCCCGTGTACGCCTCTTCGAGCGTGATCTCCATGTTGTAGCGCAGGTCGGCGCCGCGCTCGCGGCCCGAACGGCGCCGGGAGGTTCCCATGATGTCGCCGAAGATGTCCTCGAAGATGTCGGCGAACCCGCTGGCGCTGAAACCGCCGCGCGCGCCCATGCCGCCGTTCTGGAAGGCATCGTGGCCGTAGCGGTCGTAGGCCGCGCGTTTCTGGGGGTCGCGCAGCGTCTCGTACGCCTCGTTGATTTCCTTGAACTTCTTCTCCGCCTCTGGATCACCCGGATTGCGGTCAGGGTGATACTGCATGGCGAGCTTGCGGAAAGCGGCCTTCAGCTCCTTTTCATCGGCATTTCGCGATACGCGGAGCGTCTCGTAGTAGTCCGGCTTCATTCAGGACGATCCCGCATGTCTGTCGAACGGATACCACTCCCCAACCGGGTTCCGTCTCGTCGTTAGGTTTCAAGGACCGACGCTATCACCTGCGACACCTCCCGGAGAGCACAGGCCGTTCGCATCGGTCGTCGCATTGGCACGGAAAGCCCGGGACGTGTCCCGGGCTTTCCTCAACTCTGATACGCGCTTCAGGCCTGCTTCTTGTCGTTGTCGTCGATTTCCTCGAAATCGGCGTCCACGACATCGTCGTTCTTGGCCTTGTTCTCCGACTGGCCGCCGGCAGCCTCGGCCTGGGAGGCCTCGTACATCGCCTGGCCGATCTTCATCGACGCCTCGGCAAGCGCGGCGGTCTTGGCCTTGATGTCTTCGACATCGTCGCCTTCCGTGGCCGAACGCAGGGCGGCGATGGCATCTTCGACCGCCTTGCGGTCATCGGCCGAGACCTTCTCGCCGTACTCCTTGAGCGACTTCTCCGAGCTGTGGAGCAGCGATTCTGCCTGGTTGCGGGCTTCCGCCAGCTCGCGGCGCTTCTTGTCGGCGGCGGCGTTGGCCTCGGCTTCCTTGATCATCCGCTCGATTTCGGCGTCAGACAGGCCGCCCGAAGCCTGGATGCGGATCTGCTGCTCCTTGCCGGTGCCCTTGTCCTTGGCCGACACGTTGACGATACCGTTCGCGTCGATGTCGAAGGTCACCTCGATCTGCGGCACGCCGCGCGGTGCGGGCGGAATGCCGACCAGGTCGAACTGGCCGAGCAGCTTGTTGTCCGCGGCCATCTCGCGCTCGCCCTGGAAGACCCTGATCGTCACGGCGTTCTGGTTGTCTTCCGCGGTCGAGAAGACCTGGCTCTTCTTGGTCGGAATGGTCGTGTTGCGCTCGATCAGGCGCGTGAACACGCCACCCAGCGTCTCGATGCCGAGCGACAGCGGCGTTACGTCGAGCAGCAGCACGTCCTTGACGTCACCCTGCAGCACACCGGCCTGGATCGCAGCGCCCATGGCCACGACCTCGTCCGGGTTGACGCCCTTGTGGGGCTCCTTGCCGAAGAAGTTGCGGACGGCTTCCTGCACCTTCGGCATGCGGGTCATGCCGCCGACCAGAACGACTTCGTCGATCTCGCCTGCCTTCAGGCCGGCATCCTTCAGGGCAGCCTTGCAGGGCTCGATCGTGCGCTCGATCAGGTCCTCGACCAGGCTCTCCAGCTTGGCGCGGGTGAGCTTCATGGCGAGGTGCTTCGGACCGGTCTGGTCAGCCGTGATGAACGGCAGGTTGATTTCCGTCTGCGCGGCCGACGACAGCTCGATCTTGGCCTTCTCGGCAGCTTCCTTCAGGCGCTGCAGGGCCAGCTTGTCGTTCTTGAGGTCGATACCGTGCTCCTTCTTGAACTCCTCGTTGAGGTAGTTCACGAGGCGCATGTCGAAGTCCTCGCCGCCGAGGAACGTGTCGCCGTTCGTGGACTTCACCTCGAAGACGCCGTCGCCGATCTCAAGGATCGAGATATCGAACGTACCGCCGCCAAGGTCATAGACGGCGATCGTCTTGCCGTCCTTCTTGTCGAGGCCGTAGGCGAGCGCCGCAGCGGTCGGCTCGTTGATGATGCGGAGCACATCGAGGCCGGCGATCTTGCCGGCGTCCTTGGTGGCCTGACGCTGAGCGTCATTGAAATAGGCCGGGACCGTGATGACAGCCTGCGTGACCGGCTCGCCGAGGTAGGCCTCCGCCGTCTCCTTCATCTTCTGAAGAATCATCGCGGAGATCTGCGAGGGCGAGTATTTCTTGCCCTGGGACTCGACCCAGGCGTCACCATTGTCGCCGGCGACAATCTTGTAGGGGACAAGCTTCTTGTCCTTCTCGACCATCGGGTCGTCGAAACGGCGGCCGATCAGTCGCTTGATTGCGAAGAACGTGTTTTCAGGATTGGTAACCGCCTGGCGCTTGGCAGGCTGGCCGACAAGGCGCTCGTTCGAATCGGTAAAGGCTACGATCGAAGGTGTGGTCCGTGCGCCTTCCGCATTCTCGATGACCTTCACGTCCCTGCCGTCCATAACAGCGACGCAGGAGTTGGTAGTACCCAGATCGATGCCAATGACTTTTGCCATTTATTCTCTCCACTTAGCAGACTGTCAGGACCCATCTTGGCGTTCCCGATGACAGCCCCTCTGACAAGAATGTTTGCTCACCGCTCAACGACCGAAGGCCGAGCCGCGACCTGCCGCGTATATAAGAAGCGCCCTTTTGAGGTGCAAGGCGGAGAAAGCATCGAATGCAGCCATTTTCGGATGCGGCTGCAACCCGCCCATAATCGACTAAAAATTGTATGATACCATTTCTTTAAACTTTGGCGCGATGATGTCCGCGTTGTGTACCCCTGAATAACGTGTGGATTGAGCAAAGTGCGAAAGTACGTTCTCCTGTTGGGGGGTATTGCGTTTCTTGTGTTGGCAAGGAACTGCATCGCAGCGCCTGTCGCCGAAGTAAGTGCACGGACCGCGGCGGCTTCGCATGGCGTCGCTGGCGAAGTCGTCTTGGCCAAGGCCGTCGCCACTCCCGGCGAAGACCGTAGCCAGGTCTTGAGCAAGGAGTGCATGGCAGTGACCATGTATGAAGAGCAGGAGGAAGCTACTCAGGGCGCCCTGGAGGTTCGGGTCGCCTACGGCTTTACCTTCTCGCCCGAGTACCCGTTAACGCTGTGCAGCATTCAGCCGCTGAACACAGCGTAAGGAGTTTCAGCGTAAAGAGTTCGAGTATTCCGTGCATCCCTCTGGTGTAAGGTGTACCAAGCAAGAACCCGGCGTCACTGGCCTGACGCCGGGTTACCCTGGAAGCGGGTGCAATCCCGTCAATACGGTCATCACCGAGGCCCCCCGCGGCGAATGCAGGGCACCCCGATCCGGCCGAGGGCAATCAGGCGCGCAGCACGCCGCCCGTCTGTTTGGCCACGTTGTCGACGATGCGCTTGGAAAGCGCCTCGAAATCCTCGTCGGTCAGCGTCTTGTCGGTCGGCTGCACCGTTACCTCGATCGCTATCGACTTCTTGCCGGCGCCCAGCGCCTCGCCCTCGAACACGTCGAACACGGTCACGCCCGTGATCAGCTTCTTGTCGGCGGCAGCGGCAGCGCGCATCACCGTGGCGGCCTGCACCTTGCGGTTGACCACGAAGGCGAAGTCGCGCGTGACCGCCTGGAACGGCGAAAGATCCAGCCGCGGCTTGGTCCGGGTCGGACGCGCCTTCGGCTCCGGAATGGCATCGAGGAACACCTCGAAGCCGCAGATCGGCCCGGTCACGTCCATCTCCTCGAGCAGCTTGGGATGGAACTCGCCGAACGTGGCCAGAACCATCGGCCCCATCTTGAGGGTGCCGCTGCGACCGGGGTGGTACCAGCTCGGACCGCCTGCCTCGATCTGCACACGTTCGGCCGGAACGCCGCAGGCTTCCAGCACGGCGAGCGCATCAGCCTTGGCGATGAACACGTCCACCGGCGCGACGTTGCCCGACCAGCTGCGACCCTGTCCTTCCGGACGCGCCGTGCCGCGGCGCACGCCGGCGGCCACGCGGCGCTGGTCCTCGGGCCGGTCGCCCTCGTAGGTCGCGGCCACCTCGCACAGCGCGACATCGCGGAAGCCGCGGTCGCCGTTGCGCTTTGCCGCGGCGATGAGGCCGGGCAACAGCGAAGGCCGCATGGTCGAAAGGTCGGCCGCAATCGGGTTCGCGAGCTTGATCAGCGGACGGTTCTCGGCGAACAGCCGCGCCTGCGGCTCGGAAATGAAGGACCAGGTGACGGCCTCCATCATGCCGCGCACGGCGAGCGCCCGGCGTGCCATCCGCGTGCGGATCTGCGCCGTCGTGAGGATCTTTCCGCTCACCGAATCCTTGGAAATCATCGGCTGCGGCTCGATCCGGTTGACGCCATGGATGCGCATGACCTCTTCCACCAGGTCAGCCTTGCCGTCGACGTCAGGACGCCAGGACGGAACCTTCACGTCCACCACCTCGCCCTCGCCCAGCGGCTCGAAGCCGAGGCGCTTGAGGATGGCGTGGCTTTCCTCGGCCGGAACGTCGAGGCCGGTCAGCCGCTTCACCTCGGAAGCCGGGAACTTCACGACCTTCGGCTCGAACGGCTTGAAGCCGACGGCGCGGATTTCGGTCGGCTCGCCGCCGCAAAGGTTCAGCACCATCTTCGTCGCCAGCTCCAGTCCCGGAATGGCGAACTCCGGATCGACGCCACGCTCGAACCGGTAGCGCGCGTCGGTGATGATGCCGAGGTCGCGGCCCGTGCGCGCGATGTTGAGCGGCGACCACAGCGCCGACTCGATCAGCACGTCGGTGGTGCTCTCGTCACAGCCCGACAGCTCGCCGCCCATGATGCCGGCGATGGATTCGACCCCCTTTTCGTCGGCGATGACGCAGTTTTCAGGCGTCAGCGCGTATTCGCGGCCATCGAGCGCCAGGATCTTCTCGCCGTCCTTCGCGCGGCGGATGACCAGGTTACCGGCCACCTTCGCGGCGTCGAACACGTGCAGCGGGCGGCCGCGATCGAAGGTGATGTAGTTGGTGATGTCGACAAGCGCGTTGATCGGGCGCAGACCGATGGCGATCAGGCGCTGCTGCAGCCACTTCGGCGACGGGCCGTTCTTCACCCCGCGCACGAGGCGCAGGCCGAAGCCCGGGCAGAGTTCCGGTGCTTCGATGACCACGTCGACCGGGCAGACCCCCTTCCCCGGAACCGGCGCGACCGTACCATCCTTCAGCTTGCCGAGGCCGGCCGCCGCCAAATCGCGCGCAATGCCATGGACGCTGGTGCAGTCTGGACGGTTCGGCGTGAGCCCGATTTCGATCACCGGATCGTCGAGCTTCGCCCATTCGGCGAAGGACTGGCCGACCGGCGCGTCCTCCGGCAGTTCGATGATGCCGTTGTGCTCGTCGGAAAGCTGCAGCTCCCGCTCGGAGCACATCATGCCGTGGCTTTCGACGCCGCGGATCTTGCCTACGGAAAGAGTAATGCCCGTACCCGGGATGTAGGTGCCGGGCTTGGCGAAGGCGCCGATCAGGCCCGCGCGCGCATTCGGCGCGCCGCAGACGACCTGGATGAGCTGGCCCGAGCCGTCATCTACGCGCAACACGCGCAGGCGGTCCGCGTCCGGATGCTGCTCGGCGCTGACGACCTTGGCGATAACGAACGGCTTCAGTTGGGACTTGTCGTCGACGGATTCGACCTCCAGCCCGATCATGGTCAGCGTTTCGACGATCTGGTCGAGCGAGGCGTCGGTATCAAGGTGATCCTTGAGCCAGGAAAGCGTGAATTTCATGGTTTTTCTGCCTGCCCTGAAGGTTAGCTGCTCAGACCGCCGAACAGCGTCGGCAGATCAAGCGGACGGAAGCCATAGTGTTCGAGCCAGCGCACATCCGCGTCGAAGAACGCGCGCAGGTCCGGCATGCCGTACTTAAGCATCGCAATACGGTCGATGCCCATGCCCCAGGCGAAGCCCTGGTACTCGTCCGGGTCGAGCCCGCCGTAGCGCAGCACGTTGGGGTGCACCATGCCGCAGCCGAGGATTTCCATCCAGTCGTTACCCTCGCCGAAGCGCACCTCGCCCGGACGCGAGCGGTCGCACTGGATGTCTACCTCGAGGCTCGGTTCCGTGAACGGGAAGAAGCTCGGGCGGAAGCGCATGTTGAGAGAAGAGACCTCGAAGTAGGCCTTGCAGAACTCGGTCAGCACCCACTTCATGTTGGCGATGTTGGCCGTCTTGTCGATCACCAGGCCCTCGAGCTGATGGAACATCGGCGTGTGGGTGGCGTCGGAGTCGGCGCGATAGGTCTTGCCGGGAATGACGATTCGGATCGGCGGCTTCTTGGCCTCCATGGTGCGGATTTGCACCGGCGAGGTGTGCGTGCGCAGAAGCTTCCGCTCGCCCTGGGCATTGGGCTCGAGGAAGAACGTGTCGTGCATCTCGCGCGCCGGATGGCCTTCGGGGAAGTTGAGCGCCGTGAAGTTGTAGTAGTCGGTCTCGATGTCCGGACCCTCGGCAATCTCGAAGCCGAGGTCGCCGAAAATGGCGGTGATCTCGTCGATCACCTGGCTGATCGGATGGATGCGACCCCGCTCCGCCGCAGGCTTCGCCACGGGCAGCGTCACGTCCACGCGCTCGCGCTCCAGGCGTGCCGCGATTGCCGCCTCGCGCAGCTCGGTGCGGCGTGCCGTGATCGCGTCCGTGATCCGGTTCTTGAGCCCGTTGATGACCGGCCCCATCGTCTGGCGCTCTTCCGGTGTCATCGAGCCCAGCATCTTGAGCTTCTCCGAGATCGATCCCTTCTTGCCGAGGGCGGAGACGCGCACGGCTTCAAGCGCCGCCTCATCGCCCGCTGCAGCAATCTCGTCGAGCAGCTGCTTTTCCAGTTGGTCCAGATCGTTCATCATCTTCCCTTGCCCTCGGCACTGCGTCTTGGCCGCATACCAGGTTGTTGCGTCACCGCCTCCGTGCGCGCCGGCGCTGCGGAAGCTCTTCCGTCTCATGCCACCCGCTTCACTTGTGATCCTGCAGGTGAGAAAAAGAAAACCCGCGCCAGCCTGCCAGCGCGGGTTCCCGAACTTGGATGTATAGGTTGTCGGGAGCGCTGGGCTTAGGCGACCGCGCTCTCAAACTCGTTCGGCGTGCCGTTCTTGAGGTACTCAAGAGCGGTCTTGGCCTTGGCCACGAGCGCGGCAAACGCCTGTGGCTCATGGATGGCCATGTCGGACAGGACCTTGCGATCGATCTCGATGCCAGCCTTGTTCAGGCCGTCGATGAAGCGGCCATAGGTCAGGCCATGCTCGCGGGCAGCCGCATTGATGCGCTGGATCCACAGGGCGCGGAAATTACGCTTCTTGTTGCGGCGGTCGCGATAGGCATACTGCAGCGAACGCTCAACCGCCTGCTTGGCGATGCGGATCGTGTTCTTGCGACGACCGTAGAAACCCTTGGCGGCCTTCAGAACCTTCTTGTGCTTGGCATGGGCGGTAACGCCCCTCTTCACGCGTGCCATTGCATGATCTCCTTACTGTAACTGCGCCGCTCTTAGAGTCCGTACGGGGCGTAATTCTTGATGATCTTGGCGTCCGCGTCGGACAGGACCATCGTGCCGCGAGCGTTACGGATAAACTTGTTGCTGCGCTTGATCATGCCATGGCGCTTGCCGGCAGCCTGCACCTTCACCTTGCCGGTGGCGGTGAGCTTGAAGCGCTTCTTGACCGATGACTTGGTCTTCAGTTTGGGCATTTTGCTTCTCCAGTTGTATGCGCGCCGTAGGCGCTTGTTTTCTTCGGGCCGCCAAGCCCGCAAGCATTATGAACCGCCACGGCATGCCCTGCCGGGCGGTTCAGAACAGGCCGTCTCATAACAGCAAGTTCCCGGCCGCGCAAGTGCCGCGCGGCCCGGGACTATTGCAGATTGGACTGAAATTACCGTGGAGCCAGAACCATCATCATCTGGCGGCCTTCGAGCTTGGGCTCGACTTCGACCTTGGCGAAGGCCTCGGTGTCCTGCTTCACCCGGTCGAGCAGCTTCATGCCGAGCTCGAGGTGAGCCATTTCACGCCCGCGGAAACGCAGGGTCAGCTTCACCTTGTCGCCGTCCTCGAAGAAGCGTTTCACCGCCCGCATCTTCACCTCGTAATCGTGGTGATCGATGTTCGGACGCATCTTGATCTCTTTGATCTCGACTGTCTTCTGCTTCTTCCGCGCTTCCGCGGCCTTCTTCTGGCCGAGATACTTCAGCTTGCCGAGGTCAGCGATCTTGGTGACGGGCGGGGTAGCGTTCGGTGCGATTTCCACCAGATCAAGCCCGGCTTCTTCTGCAGCAGCAAGGGCTTCCTCCAGGGATACCTCACCACGATTCGTACCGTCCGCATCAATAAGCTGCACCCTGGGGGCGCGAATCTCACGGTTGGCACGAGGGCCTTCTTTTACAATGGGCGCTGCTTTAAATGGCTTGCGAATGGTCGTTATCTCCACGTCGTTGATACAATATTGACTGCTCACAGCGGGCATCACTCGCCATGTGCGCAGTCAATTTCTTAGGTCAATAGCACAACCTGTGCAAAGAATCACGGGGGGGGGGGAGATGAAACCCGGTTTCGATTTCCGCGGTTAAGCGCTAAAGCGGTTCAGGGGGACGGCACGCGCTGGTTTTTCAGCCCGAACCCTCGCAAGACGAACTGACCGGGCAGCACCAGACCTGGACAGGAACTGGAACTGCTCCCGGTTGACACGCTTGCGCCGCCCGGCGGGCGGCCACCGGCAGGGATGGGATGTATCATGAATGAGTTGGAACCCGAAATGATTGAGGTCGATGGCGTGAAGATCGCGGTGCGCCATCGGGACGGTTCGGCGCCGGGCGTCATGTGGCTCGGCGGCTACAAGTCCGACATGCGGGGCACCAAGGCCCAGGTCCTGCACGAGTGGGGCATCCAGAACGGCGTCATGGTCACCCGCCACGACTATTCCGGTCACGGCGAGTCCGGTGGCGACTTCAAGGAGGGAACCATTTCCCGCTGGCTCAACGAAAGTCTCGCCGTCTTCCACCGCTTCACCGCGGGCAGCCAGATCCTTGTCGGCTCCTCCATGGGCGCCTGGATCGCGCTGCGCATGGTCCAGGAACTGGTGAAGGCGGGCCAGGCGAACCGTCTGGCCGGCCTGCTTCTGATCGCACCGGCGCCGGACTTCACCTCGGAGCTCATCGAGCCGAGATTGACCGACGAGCAGCGCCGCATCCTCGAGGAAAAGGGCAAGCTCGAGCAGCCCTCGCAATACTCCGACCAGCCCTACGTCTACACGAAGGCGCTGATCGATGACGGCCGCAACAACCGCGTACTCGACGGCATCATCGACACTCACTGCCCGGTCCACATCCTGCAGGGCATGGCCGACCCGGACGTGCCGTACCGCCACGCCCTGCGCCTGCTCGAACATCTGCCGAAAGATGACGTGACCCTCACGCTGATCCGCGACGGCGACCATCGCCTGTCGCGTCCGCAGGACCTCTCGCTGATGATCAAGGCCCTGACGGCCCTGCGCGAGGTCTCGCTTGGGCGAACGCCCTAATATGGATTAGTTGCGGGGCATGATTATTTCAGACGTTTGAACGCGCCGTTCTTGAAGGGGAGGGCAGGGGTATCCATGTGTCCCCTAGCAGCCACTTCCGGCTGGCCTTGATGAGAGGACACCGAAGATGACCCAATCCGCCCTCCGCCCGGCCTGGACGCCCGCCACCATTGCCCTAATGGTCCTGGGCTTCATTGTCTACTGGCCGCTCGGCCTTGCTATGCTGGCCTACATCCTTTGGGGTGACCGGCTCGGCAGCTTCAAGACCGAGGTGAACCGCGTCACCGATGGCATGTTTGCCAACTGCCGCGGAGGCCGCCATGCCGGCGCGCCGCGCGCGACCGGCAATGTCGCCTTTGACGAGTGGCGCGCCGGGGAGCTTGCGCGACTTGAGGAAGAGCGCCGCAAGCTGGACGCCATGCGTGACGAGTTCGACGACTACATGCGCGAACTTCGCCGCGCCCGCGATCAGGAAGAATTCGAGCGTTTCATGCAGAACCGCAACCGTCCCGCCCCGTCGGCGGACGGCACGCATTCGGCCTGACCCGTTTCACGACCGGAGGCGGCGCGGCGAGCGCCGCCTTCTCCCTTTCCGCTTCCCCTCACATTGCAGGTCGTTTAACCCTGTAGGCTGATCGCCGAATCAATCTTTCCGATCCATGTCGCTGCTGCGCTTCAGATCCCCGTTCCGCGAGCCGCCCCAGCCCCGGGAGCGGATGCACGAGGTCGCGGGCAGGGCGGTTCCCCTGAAGATCGTGGAAAATGCCCGCGCCCGGCGGCTGACGCTGCGCATCGCCACGGGCGGGCAGGGGTTGCGCGTAACCGTTCCGCCCGGTGTTCCGGATGCGGAAATCCAGCGGTTTCTGGAGCGCCACCAGGGCTGGCTCGAGGAGAAGTACCGGAAATATCCCCCTGATGCGCTCGTGCGGCCCGGTATCAGGCTGCCGCTCCGCGGCAAGCCGCACCGGATCGTTCATGTCGAGGCAAGCCGCGGACTGGCCACCGCCACCGTTCTCGACGGCGAGCCCGTTCTGCTCGTACCCGGCGCCATCGAGCACCTGCCGCGCCGCGTAGCCGATTTTTTGAAGCGAGAGGCAAAGACCCACATCGAACCGCTGGTCGCGACCCACACGGCCACCGTCGGAAGACGCGCCAAGGCCATCCGCTACAAGGACACGAGCAGCCGCTGGGGCTCCTGCACCGCGGACGGCGTTCTCTCCTTTTCCTGGCGCATCATGATGGCCCCATCCCCGGTGATCAATTATCTCGTCGCGCACGAGGTTGCTCATCTCAGGGAAATGAACCACGGGCCGAGGTTCTGGAAGCTCTGCACGGAACTCTGTCCCGACACGGAGCGCTGCCGCGATTGGCTGAAGCGCAACGGGACCGCCCTGCAGGCGCTCCGCTTCGAGTGATTTTCCCCCTGGGTCAGCTTCGCACCTCGACTTCTGCTGCAATTCATGGCACTCCACCGGCCATGACGCTGGACATCAAGATTTGCGGCCTGAAGACGGAGGAGGCCGTGGCGGCCGCCCTGGAGGGGGGAGCAAGCCACATCGGTTTCATCTTCTTCGAGAAGAGCCCGCGCCACGTATCCGTCGCCGAGGCAGCCCGCCTGCGCGGGGCCGCGCGGGGCAGGGCGCTTGCCGTCGCCGTGACCGTGGATGCCGACGATGCCTCGCTCGACACCATCGTTGCGGCCATGCAGCCGGATGTTCTTCAGCTCCACGGGAGGGAAACTCCCGACCGTGTTGCCGAGTTGAGGACGCGTTACGGCCTGCCGGTGATGAAGGCCATTTCGATCCGCGACGCGGAAGACCTTGCCGCAATCGCGCCGTATCGCGGCGTGACCGACCGTTTCCTGTTGGATGCCAAGCCGCCGGCCGGCGCGGAGCTTCCCGGCGGCAACGGCATCGCCTTCGACTGGGCGATCCTCGCTTCCCTTGACGCCGATGTGGATTACATGCTTTCCGGTGGGATTAACGCTGGAAATATCGGCGCGGCGCTTCAAATGGTAAAACCTTCCGGCGTCGATGTCTCATCCGGTGTCGAAAGGGCGCCCGGAGAAAAGGACCCTGAAAAGATCCGCGCGTTTTTCCGGGCTGTTCGGGCTTTAGATTCACGAGGAGCGGCATGACCAAGCCGATGGAACCAAACTCTTTCCGGACTGGCCCCGACGAGCAGGGCATGTTCGGCATTTTTGGCGGGCGCTTCGTCGCCGAGACGCTGATGCCGCTCATCCTCGATCTGGAGAAGCACTGGAAGCGGGCCAAGAACGATCCCGAGTTCCAGGCCGAGCTGAAGCAGCTTTCGACCTTTTATGCCGGCCGCCCCTCCAAGCTCTATTTCGCCGAGAACCTGACCCGGCATTTGGGCGGCGCGAAGATCTACCTGAAGCGTGAGGACCTGAACCACACCGGCAGCCACAAGATCAACAACTGCCTGGGCCAGATCCTGCTCGCCAAGCGCATGGGAAAGACGCGCATCATCGCCGAGACCGGCGCCGGCCAGCATGGCGTGGCCTCCGCCACCGTCTCCGCGCGCTTCAACTTCCCTTGCGTCGTCTACATGGGCGCCACCGACGTGGAGCGGCAGAAGCCCAACGTTTTCCGCATGAAGCTGCTCGGCGCCGAGGTTCGCCCTGTCACCGCCGGCCATGGCACCCTGAAGGACGCCATGAACGAGGCGCTGCGTGACTGGGTCACCAATGTCGAGAACACCTATTACCTGATCGGCACCGCCGCCGGTCCGCATCCCTATCCCGAGATGGTCCGCGAGTTCCAGGCCGTCATCGGCAAGGAAGCCCGCGAGCAGATCCTGGAGCAGGAGGGTCGCCTGCCGGATGTCGTCATCGCCGCCGTTGGCGGTGGCTCAAATGCCATCGGCATCTTCCATCCGTTCCTTGACGACAAGGGCGTTGAGATCATCGGCGTGGAAGCTGGCGGGCGCGGCCTCGACGGCATCGAGCACTGCGCCTCGATGAACGCGGGCCGCCCCGGTGTCCTGCATGGCAACCGCACCTATCTGCTGCAGAATGAGGACGGCCAGATCCTCGACGGCCACTCGATCTCCGCCGGCCTCGACTACCCCGGCGTCGGCCCCGAGCACGCCTGGCTGAAGGACACCGGCCGCGTGAAATACGTGCCCATTCTGGACGACGAGGCGCTTGAAGCCTTCAAGCTCACCACGAAGCTGGAAGGGATCATCCCCGCGCTGGAGTCCGCGCACGCCATCGCCCAGGCGATCAAGGTGGCCCCGACCATGGGCAAGGACCAGATCATGATCGTCAATCTCTCCGGCCGCGGCGACAAGGACGTCCATACGGTCGCGAAGATGATGGGCATGGAGATCTGAGCATGTCGCAGAACGAAGCAGGAAAGCCCGGCATGAGCTCCACCCGCATCGACGACCTCTTCGCCCGGCTGAAGCAGGAGGGCCGTCCGGCCCTGGTGACCTATTTCATGGGAGGCGATCCGGACTACGAGACCTCACTCGCCATCATGAAGGCGCTGCCGAAGGCAGGCGCCGATATCATCGAGCTCGGCATGCCCTTCTCCGACCCGATGGCCGACGGCCCCGCCATTCAGGCGGCCGGCCTGCGTGCCCTCAAGGGCGGCCAGACGCTTGCCCGCACGCTCAAGATGGCCGAGGAGTTCCGCCGCGAGGACAACACCACGCCGATCGTGATGATGGGCTACTACAACCCCATCTATATCTACGGCGTGGATCGCTTCCTGGCCGACGCGAGGGCTGCCGGCATCGATGGCTTCATCGTGGTGGACCTGCCGCCGGAGATGGACGAGGAGCTGTGCATTCCGGCTTTGAAGGCCGGCCACAACTTCATCCGCCTGGCGACGCCTACCACCGATGATAACCGTCTTCCGAAGGTGCTCGAAAACACATCCGGCTTCGTCTACTACGTCTCCATGACTGGAATCACCGGTTCGGCCCTGTCTGACACCGCGAAGGTCAAGGACGCGGTCGCCCGCATCAAGTCGCATACGGACCTGCCGGTCTGCGTAGGCTTCGGCGTCAAGACCGCCGAGCAGGCGAGGGTGATCGGCGCCTCCGCCGACGGCGTCGTCGTGGGCACCGCCATCGTCAATGCCGTGGCGAACGTGCTGGGCCCCGACGGCCAGAAGACGGCCGACCCGGCCGAGGCGGTCGCAACGCTTGTGCGCGGTCTCGCGAAGGGTGTGCGCGAAGCTCGCCAGGCCGCAGCCGAACAAACGACTTAATTTTGCCGGATAGTATCGCCGCGCAAGTAGAGTAAGAGTTTCCGATGAACTGGATCACCAATTTCGTACGGCCCAAAATCAACTCCATGCTTGGCCGGAGGGAGATACCGGAGAACCTCTGGATCAAATGCCCCGAAACGGGCGAGATGGTTTTCCACAAGGATCTCGAGGAGAACCAGTGGGTCGTGCCGTCGTCCGGCGCGCACATGAAGATCTCGGCGAAAAACCGTCTGAAGTTCTTCTTCGACGACGGTGTCTACGAAATCCTTGAGAATCCCAAGGTTCCGGTTGACCCGCTCAAGTTCCGCGACGAGCGCCGCTACACCGACCGCCTGCGCGACGCCAAGGCCAAGACCGGCCTCGACGACGCCGTGCTGAACGCTGTCGGCCGCATTGAGGGCCTCGAGGTCGTCGCCACCGTGCAGGACTTCGCCTTCATCGGCGGATCGCTCGGCATGGCCGCGGGCGAAGCCATCATCAAGGGCTTCGAGGTTGCCGTCGAGCGCCGCCTGCCGCTCGTGCTCTTCGCCGCTTCCGGCGGCGCGCGCATGCAGGAAGGCATCCTTTCGCTCATGCAGCTGCCGCGCACGACCGTGGCGGTGGACCGCTTCAAGGAGGCTGGTCTGCCCTACATCGTCGTGCTTACCAACCCGACCACGGGCGGCGTGTCTGCGTCCTACGCGATGCTGGGCGACATCCACATTGCCGAACCTGGCGCCGTCATCGGCTTTGCCGGCGCCCGCGTGATCGAGCAGACCATCAGGGAGAAGCTGCCGGAAGGCTTCCAGCGCTCCGAATACCTGCTCGAGCATGGCATGGTCGACATGGTCGTCTCCCGTCTCGAGCTGAAATCGACCATCGCCCGCCTGCTGAAGATCCTGCTGAAGGTGGACCCGGCTGCCAGCGCCCCGTCCGTGCTCCCCGCGGAACCGGCCCTCGCGGCAAACGCCTGATCGGGGCATTGGAGCTAGGACGTTCATGAGCAAGGCTGCGCGGCTGATCGAGCGCCTGTCGGAGCTGCACCCGAAGGGCTTCGACCTGTCCCTGGAGCGGATCAGCCGCCTCCTTGAACGGCTCGGCAATCCGCACCTGCGCATGCCGCCGGTGATCCACATCGCCGGCACCAACGGCAAGGGCTCGGCATCGGCCTTCAGCCGCGCCCTGCTGGAAGCAGCCGGCCATACCGTTCACGTCCACACGTCTCCCCATCTCGTAAACTGGCACGAGCGTTACCGTATCGGCACGCCTGGCGGAGGGCGTCTGGTCGGGGACGACGTTCTCGCCGATGCCCTGCAGCGCGTGGCGGATGCCAATCAGGGCGAGAAGATCACCGTTTTCGAGCTGCTGACGGCCGCCATGTTCCTGCTCTTTACGGAGCACCCTGCCGACGCCGCGATTCTGGAGGTCGGCCTTGGCGGGCGTTTCGACGCCACCAACGTCATTCCAAGCCCGGCCGTCAGCGTCATCATGCCGATCTCGCTCGACCATCAGGCATTCCTCGGCGACCGCGTGGAGCTGATTGCCTCCGAGAAGGCCGGGATCATCAAGCGCGGCTGTCCCGTGGTCATCGGTTACCAGGAATGGGATACGGCCCGCGACGTCCTCATCGAGAGAGCCGAACGCCTGCGCTGCCCGCTCAGGGTCTACGGACAGGACTTCGTGGCCCACGAGGAGCGGGGCCGGCTCGTCTATCAGGATGAAGACGGCCTGCTCGATCTGCCGTTGCCGCGCCTGCGCGGCCGCCACCAGCTCGCCAACGCCGCCGCGGCCATTGCCGCGGTGAAATCCGCGGGTTTCAGCCTCACCCTGGAGGCGGCCGAAACCGCCATGCAGGCGGTAACCTGGCCGGCGCGGCTCCAGCAACTCACCAGTGGCCCGCTGGTCGACCTTGCCCCGGAAGGGGCCGAGCTCTGGCTCGATGGCGGGCATAACCCGGATGCCGGTGCGGTGATTGCCGAGGCTCTCGCCGCGGTCGAAGAGCGCCATCCCCGCCCTCTGATCCTGGTTGCGGGCATGATCAACACCAAGGACCAGACCGGCTTCTTCCGTGCCTTCCAGGGCATGGCCCGGCGCGTCTACACCGTTCCGATCACCAGCAGCGAAGCGGGTGTTCCCCATGACGTGCTTGCCGCGCGTGCGATGGAAGCGGGCCTTGAAGCCGAGCCCATGAGCAGCGTCGAAAGCGCTCTCTCCCTGCTTCGGGACACCTGGACCGGCGATGTCGCCCCCCGCATTCTCATCTGCGGCTCGCTCTATCTCGCCGGCGACGTGCTCGCGGCAAACAACATGCCGCCCACCTGAGCGGTCGGCTGTAGTCAGCGAAACCGGATTGTCCTCCTGAAAAATCAGGCACGTGGCTGCACCGAGTGCCGATGTCTCCTCTTCCCCCACAGCAGTGGATGGGCCGGCACGGACTTGGTGCCAAATCTCCAGCGATTGCGATTTGCCGAACCGTGGATGCAACGCCTGAAATCGCACGGGGGGAACGGAGATCGAGCTCCATCGATCAGAAGGTCTTATCCCCTCGCACGTTAGCCAACATCACTCAGCCCATTGACTTCAAATAAAAAAGCCCGGGCCGAAGAGCCGGTCCCGGGCTTCTTGCTGTCTTGGAAACGTGTATCAGGCTGCCGAGCTGATCCAGGCGGCAAGCGCGGTCTTCGGCGCGGCGCCAACCTTCATGTCCGCGACCTCGCCGTTCTTGAACAGCATGAGGGTCGGGATCGACCGGATGCCATAGCGTGCCGCGATCTCGGGGTTCTCGTCGATGTTCAGCTTGGCAACCTTCACCTTGCCAGCGAATTCGGCGGCAAGCTCCTCGAGTGCCGGTGCGATCATCTTGCAGGGTCCGCACCACTCCGCCCAGAAGTCGACGACAACAGGTTCGCTGGACTGCAGCACATTGGCATCGAAGTTGCCAGCATTGACGGTGACGGTGGCCATAAGCCTCTCCTAGGAATGTTGTAAGGGGTTGCCCGCTATGTGGGGGACTGCGGGAATGTTATCAAGGAATGTTTTTGTCACGCGACCGCGAGTCCCGCAAGCGTCCTTGCCAATTGTCCATCGTCAAGTTCGATGAGGATTGGCGTCTCCGTGAACAGCACCGCCGCCACCACCTTCTTGTCTGGATAAAGCGGCTTGATGAGCTCCGCATAGAGCGCAAGCTGCGCCACATAGGCGGGCGGAACCTCTTCTGCCCTCGCGGGCGCCGGGCGGTTGGTCTTGTAGTCGACGATCAGCACCCGGTCCTCCGTCACCGCCAGCCGGTCGACCTTGCCGGAGATGGCCCGTTCAGTGCTGCCCAGCCGGAGCTTGCCCATCACGGAGACCTCCGCCCGTGAACCCGGCGCGAAGATTGGCGCGAACTGCGGGTCGTTGAGGATGGTGAGCACCGCCCTGGCCGCCTTTTCCACCTCGCCCGCCGGCCAGGATGCGCCTGCCCGTTCCAGATAGTCGCGCGTGACGGCCTCCCGCCGATCGACGGGGAATTCGGGCAGGTACTGCAGCAGCTTGTGAATCGCCGTGCCGCGTTCCAGCGCGAAGCCCGGCTGCTGGGCGGGTCCGAGCACCGGCGACACGGGCGAGGGGACGATCTCCCTGTCGCCTTCGATGAGCAGTCCCGCGCTGGAGGGCGAAAGCGGTTTCGGCACCGCAGGCGCCGGCGGCAGCGGCTGCAGCAGCGCCGCCGGCAGTGGTTCCGGCGCTTCCGCCTGTCCTCCCTCGCCCTCGGCCACAGCGCTCACGGTCTCGGGAACCGGCGTCACCCGGAAGCGCAGTACCGGCGCGCATTCCTGCGGATCGTCGCGCGTCTCGGTTCCGGGCTGCCCCTCGAAAGCCGCCAGCACCATGCTGTGCCAGGTATCCTTGCTCGGCCTCGCGCCATGGTAGCCGCAGACGATGAGCCTGTCCTCGGCGCGCGTCATGCCCACGTAGAGCAGCCGGCGATACTCTTCCTCGGCTTTCTGCTTTACCTCGGCTTCCAGGTCCTTCATGACGCTGTTGGTGAGATCCTTTCCCTTTCGCCACAGGAACCCGGTGATGCCGCGGTCGCGCAGCTTGAACGGCAGCAGGTCCGGAAGATGGGCTGAGGTGATGGCGGCGCTGCCCGGGTCCACGAGGAACACGACCGGCGCTTCGAGGCCCTTGGCAGCGTGCACGGTCATGATGCGTATCTCGTCGCGCGACTGGTCCATCTCGCGCTTGATCTCCGGCGCGGCACCTTCGAGCGTGGCCAGTACCGCCTCGAGCCCGAGCAGTCCCGTCTTCTCGGCCGTAAAGCAGAAGGACAGGAATTCGTCCAGCACGTCGTTGGCTTCAAGACCGAGCCGCGCCACGAAGCGCTTGCGCGCGCCCGCGCGCTCCGGCGCACCGGTGAGGATACTGGCATAGAACTCGTAGACCGGCATGAACACCGCGTTCGACTGCCATTCGAGCAGCGTGGAGACGATTCCGGAGAGCCGGGCGTCCGTCTCCGCCTTCTTCTTCAGCGCAGCGAACAGCGAAAGGTCTCCGCGCCCGTAGGCGATATCGAACAGGTCATCATCGTCGAGCCCGAAGATGGGGCTCTTGAGCACGGCGGCGAGCGACAGATCGTCCTGCGGCTGGATGAGGAAACGGCCGAGAGCGACAAGGTCCTGGATGGCAATGTGCGAGGTGAGCCGCAGCCGGTCCGCACCGGACACGGCGATTCCGCGGTTCTTGAGCGCGCGGGAGAGCGCATGCACGAACCGGTCGCGCTTGCGCACCAGCACCATGATGTCGCCTGCGCGGATCTTGCGTCCCTTGCCCTCGAGGATGTCGTCCCTGAGCCAGGTCTTGATCCTTTCCGCGATCACCTCCGCCAGCCGCACCGCCGGGGCTGACGCGTGGTCGATCGGCTCGGTCCAGTCGTCCGGTTCCTCCACGGTGATCGGGCTCAGCGGCGACCAGACTTCCACATAGCCGGGCGCGTTCTCGCGGATCGCCTTGTGCTCGATCGGCTCCTGGTAGTAGGTGACGCCCTTCGCCACCTCCGGGCGGCTGAACACCAGGTCCACGGCCCGCAGCACGTCCTCGGTCGAGCGGAACGAACGTTCCAGCTTGATCCGCATGAACTGGCCGCCATTGCCGGGAATGACCTGCTCAAACATCATGCCGGTCTCGGTGAAGGCCGATGGTTCGGCACCCTGGAACGAGTAGATGGACTGCTTCTCGTCGCCCACCGCAAAGATCGTCCGCCGCACGCCCTCCCGCGCGCCGTGGCCGGCGAAGAACTCCTCCGCCAGCTTGCGCACGATCTCCCACTGGGGCGGGCTCGTGTCCTGCGCCTCGTCGATCAGGATGTGGTCGATGCCGCGGTCGAGCTTGTACTGCACCCACGGCCCTACATCGGACCGCGCCAGCAGATGCACCGTTCGCTGGATCAGGTCATTGAAGTCGAGGAAGCCGCGGGCGCGCTTCAGTTGTTCGTACTGGCCGATCAGCGCGTCGGCGATGACCGCCACGCCGTTCGTTGCCTCGAGCTGCTTCAGCAGCGCGATCCGGTCGCAGGCCTCCTGCACGAACCTGGCGGCCTCCAGATACCGGTCATAGATGTCCGGCAGGCGCTCCCTGAGCGCCTTGGTGAAAGTGCGCTCGCTTCGGGGCTCGCCCTTTCCGGTGAAGAACGCCTTCCTGAGCAGGTCCAGCCGGTGCAGCGGATCACGACTCTCGAAAGCCGCCGCTGCATCCTCGAGCATGGCATTCGTGAGGCCGGTCGCACCCACCTGTTCCGCGACCCGCACGAGCTCTGCAAATTGCTCCGGGCTCAATCCGGGCAGCGGCCAGGCCGCGGCGGCCACCGAGGAGAGCGTATCCTCCGCGCTGAATCCGAACTCCTGCTTCAGCGCGCCCAGGATGGAATGCCCGTCGCTGAGCGCGTCGATGAATTCGCGCAGCTTGTCCCGCTTGGCGACGATTTCCTTGAGCAGGTCCTGCAGGCCCGCTTCGCCGCCGCGCTGCAGGATATCCGCGAAGGCTCTGCCCAGCGGCCCGTCCTCGTGCGCCGAGACCGTGGTCATCAGCTCCCGCCGCGCCTCCAGAAACAGCGCCTGCTCCATCTGCTCGTCTAGCAGCTCGAAGTGACCGGCGATGTTCGCCTCCAGCGGGAATTGGTGCAGGATCGCCTCGCAGAAGGCGTGGATCGTCTGGATCTTGAGCCCGCCCGGCGTTTCCAGCGCCCGGGCGAACAGCTGCCGCGCCCGTCTGAGCTTTGCGTGTCCCGGCCGCTCGCCTTCCAGCTTGAAAATCTCCTCGGCGAGTTCGTCGTCCGGCAGCGTGCTCCACTTCGCAAGATTGGCGAAGACGCGGTTTGCCATGTTGGCCGCCGCCGCGCGCGTGTACGTGAGGCAAAGGATCTTGGACGGATCGGTGCCCTTGAGAAGCAGCCGGATCACCCGCTGCGACAGCACGTGCGTCTTGCCGGAACCGGCATTGGCCGACACCCAGGCGGACAGGCTCGGATCCGATGCCTTCGCCTGTTTCTCGATCGTATCCGGGGGAATGCGCAGGAAAGCCTTCATTCCGCGTCTCCCTCGGCGCCATCGCCTCCCGCCGACCATTCGAGTACGCGTGCCAGATGATCGTAGTCGCCGCTGACGTCTCCTTCCTTGAAGGGCAGGGCGCGGGAGAGGTAACCTGTCCCGGGCCTGCCGTAATGCTTGATCAGCCGCTCGAGCCGTTCCCACGCCTCCTGCGCCAGATCTTCGGCAGTCTTGTCACCCTTACCTGGCTTGAGGATCGACTCCGCCTCCACCTCGCCATTGGCGCGCAAACGCACATAGGTGAGGTTTCCGGGCGAGCGTTGGCCGATCTCCCCGAATGCCCCTTGCTTCAGCAGAGCCGCCTCGAGCGCGAGCTGCGGCGAGAGAAGCGTGTACGCTTGCTTCACCGAAGGGGAGCTTCCCGTCTTGTAGTCGATGATCTCGGCGGACCCGTCCTCCAGCAAGTCGATGCGGTCGGCTCGGCCCGACAGGGTCACGCCGGTGGAACCGATCTCGCGCGGATAGGCGGAAATTTCCGCGTATCGCGACAGGACGCGCCCGGCTCGCGCCCGCTCCCATTCGAGAATGCCCTGTGCCGTCTGCACATAGCGCGGCCACCAGACCATGTGCACGTCCTGCGGCAGCTCCGCTTCCCTGAACACCATCTCACCCGCCTCGATGAGCTTGCGGCCCGCCTCCGGGTCCATCGGGTCGATGCCTGACCGCACGAACTCGTGCAGCGCCTCGTGGAACAGGTTGCCCCGCTCGGCCGCGCCCGGATCGCGCAAGTATGGTTCCAGCGCTTGCAGCTGCAGGATCTTCCGCGCATAGATCGCGTAAGGATCGCGCCGAAGCGTCTCGATCTCCGTCACGGAGAACTTCTTCGGCCGCGCTTCGAGCGGCGGCTTCGGGTTGGGCCGCGGTGCGAAATCGACGCTTTCGGTCGCCGCCAGCGCCGCCGCCCAGTCGAGATACTTCCGCCCGCGCTTCCACATGGCTTCCGCCTCGTCTGGTCCGATGCAGGCGGCAAGCCGCTGCAGCCAGCGCGAGGCAACCGCCGGCGCGTTCCCCGACCGCGCCGAGCGCGACAGCACCACGTTCGGCGCACCCATCGCCATCATGAAGTCGTGGGCGGCGAGGCCGATGCGCCGCTCAGGCGGTAACAGCGAAAGCTCACTCTTCATCAGACGTGACATGAACCGGTCGGAGGAGGGCACCTGCGGCCAGCTGCCCTCATTGAGGCTACCCAGTACCAGCGTGTCCACGTATTGCAGGCGCGCTTCGAGCGGGCTCCAGATGAACACGCGGTGATCGCCGCCCATCGGCGGCTTCACCATCCGCCCGGCGATCAGCGCGGCGAACACATCCGGCCACTCGTCGATCGAAACCTCGATACCCGATTGCGTTTCAACCAGCTCGCGCAGGAAGCGCGTCAGCGTGTCGCCCGCCTCGCCACGGTAGAGTTCCGTGAGGCTCTGGTCCTCCTGCCGCGCCAGGCTCTCGAATGCCAGCACCGTCGCCCGCGCCATCTCGGCAAGCCGCACGCGGCCCATCCTCTCGCGCAGCGATGCCAGGGGCGCGAGCGCCTCGGCCATCCGGGCGAGCACGTCGCGCGCTTCCTCGATGGCCTCCGGTCTCATCCGCTTGAACCAGTTCGGCTCGTAATGGCTCGCGGCAATCTCCACCAGGCGATTCTCGAACAGGCTGCCGAGATGCGCGATGTCCGGCCGTCCCGTGCCGCCGCGAAGCGCGACCAGCTCGATGAGTTCGGCCGCCCGCCGCACCGTCTCACGCGGCAGCGAGAGATGCAGCAACGGATGCTTGAGCAGGCTCACGATCGCCACCGGCTCTTCCGGATGGCAGACCGTTTCGATCATCAGCCGCAGTAGTGTCGCCGGCACGGAATCCGCCAGCGGCCGCGCGCCCGAATCGTCCGCCCGGATGCCGAACCGGCGCAGTTCCATCGCCACCCGCCGCGCCATTTCGCGGTTGGGCGTGATCAGCGCCGCGGTGGCGTTCCCGCTGGCTGAGATCGCGTGCCGCAGCGCGACCGCAATCGCTTCCGCCTCCTCGCGCTCCGTCGCCGCCTCGATGAGGCTCACCGTCTGCAAGGCACCCAGCGCCAGCGCCTTGTCGACAATCGCGCGGTCATAGGCCCAATAGTCTGTCGTCTGCGCCGGACGCTGCGCCTCGGACACCACCCGCCGCCGCGCGGCGAGGGTAGGGGAGGGCGCACCAAGCTCCTGCACCTCCACCCGCTCCGCCCCGATGGTCGTGAGCAGCCGCTTCAGGCCGAACTGCGGATGGCCGCAGGAGGAAAGCTCCGCGCTGTCGCCGATCGCGGCCCAGGAAGCATCGTCCAGCTGCAGGTCGAGGCCCGGCAGCACGACGGCCCCTTGCTCGAGCCGCGCAATCGCGCCGAGCAATCGCGCCACCGCCGGGTTCGAACCCGTCGAACCGGCCGCGATCACCGGCCCCTTGGGTGGGTTGCGCTTCAGCCGCTCTACCTCCGCCGAGATCATCGCATTGCGGTGCGCGGCCGGATTGGACTTGCCCATCTCGGCCAGCGCCTGCGGCCAGGCTTCCGTCACGATCTGCAGGAATTCGAGCGTCACCTGCCACCACACCGCCAGATCCTCGGGCGCAAGATCGGCAAGCCGCGTCCAGTCCCCTTCCTCCGTCTCCACCTCGTCCATGAGGTCTGCGAGGTCGCGCGCGAGCCACAGCCCGTCCGCGATTGAGGCGGGGATCACCACGCCTTCCTCGAACAGCGCGGCCACATGGCCTGGCAGGCGGCTTTTCCATGCCTGCACCAGTGGCGCCAGCATCAGGATGCGGTCGAGATGCGAGATCGGCGGGTTGATGGCGACGAGTTGCTCCGCCCCGCCCTCGTCGGTGACGTCTGTCAGCTCTTCCTCGAACTCGCCCAGCGCCCGGATGGATGGCAGGATGACCGTGTCGCCGCCGAGCTGGCGCATGAACTCCGCCCGCAGCTCGCGCACCGCGCGCCGCGTCGGCAGATAGATGGTGACATTCGACAGCGAGAGCGGATCGCCCTCGAAACGGAACCCGGGCACCAGTCTGCCCGAAAGCAGCGCCTCCGTCAGCGCCGGCAGGAAAGGTACGCCCGGCGGTATGGAATAGAGTCTCGGCGCTTTCCTCGCTTCCGTCATGAAGTCCTTCGTTCGCGTTCCAACACAGCCTCAGCCGGTGCGATGGCGTCCGGCGTGCCCACCGTGAGCCAGTGCCCCTCGAGCGGCAGGCCGAACAGCCGCCCTTCCGCGATCGCCCGGTCGAAATAGAGGTTCAGCGAATGCGGTTCCGCAGAAGCCCCCTCGAAGATGCGCGGATGGATGATCCCGGCTCCGGCATAGATATACCCGTCGGCTGCATCCTTTGCACGCCGCAGCCGCCCGGCATCGTCCATCACGAAATCCAGCTTGCCCGTGTGCCCGGTCGCCTGCGCCGGAGCGGCCAGCAGTAGCAGCATGTCCATATGTTCCGCATCCCACGCCGCCGCCAGGCGAGCGAGGTTCGAGCCATCACGGTCGATCCAGAATGTGTCGGCGTTGAGGATATAGAACGGCTTTTCCCCGAGATGCGGCAGCGCCCTCACGATCCCACCTGCCGAATCGAGAAGCTGGTCGCGCTCGTCGGAAATTGCGATCGCGGGTGTGCGCCGCGCCTTGAGATGCCCGATCAGCATGTCCGGCAGGTAGTGGACGTTCACCACAGCCTTCCGAACGCCGGCTTCCGCCAGCGCGTCGAGCCCCCAGTCTATGAGCGTCTTGCCGCCGACAGGCACCAGCGGCTTCGGCATCCTTTCGGTGATCGGACGCATGCGCGTGCCGAGCCCCGCCGCCAGCACCATAGCCTTCTCCGGCCCGCGCGTACTCATGCCTGATCCCCGAGAAAGCCCTGCTTTTCGTAATGGGCGTGCAGATCAGCCAGCACCGGGTGGTTCATCGCGCGCCGCAGATAATCCTGGATGCGGGGCAGGTGCTTCAGATATCCGGGCTTGCCGTCGCGCTTCGCCAGCCGCACGAAGATGCCGAGGATCTTGGTGTTCCGGTGCGCCGCCGTGATCGCATAGGCCTCTTCAAAGGCTGCGCGGTCGAAGCCTGATCCTCGCGCTGCGCAATAAGCCTCCACCACAACCCGTTCGATCTCTTCTGATATATCAACCCGCGCATCCATCGCGAGCGACGCGACGTCATAGGCCGCAGGCCCCATCGCCGCATCCTGAACGTCGATGATGCCGAGCCGGTCGAAGCCTTCCTGGTCCTCGCGCCAGATGATGTTGGGCGAATGATAGTCTCGCAGCACAAGGCTCTGCTCACAAGTCAGCAGCCTTTCGATGAGCGGGGCCCACAGCCGGGCAAACTCCGCTCTTTCCTCGTCGCTCGCCGGGCGGCCCTTCGCGAAAGGCACATACCAGTCCAGCAGCAACGATGCTTCAATCTCGAATGCCGCACGGTCATAGTCCGGCACCATGTGCTCCACGCCCTCGCGCACCGGCATGCGGCGCGGCCATTGTTGCCCGTGCATCGCCGCCAGAAGCCTTCCTGCCTCCGCATAGCGTTCCGCGCTCGGGCTCCCGTCAGGCAGCAAAAAGGTGCCGTCGCCCAGATGCTCGATCAGCAGCAGTCCGGCGTCGAGATCCATCGCATGGATCTCGGGCGCCGCAAACCCGTGCGCCTTCAAGCACTTCGCGACGCCAACGAAGGCCGCCACCGACTGCGCAAGCCTGGCGATCCGGCTGTAAGGCAGGCCATCCCGCACCGCCGGCTCGTTTCGCCGCTCCGGCGCGTCCATCAGCACGAGCCGTTCTCCGGCCTCCGTGCGGATTGTCTCATAGGCTCGAATGGAAGCATCCCCGAGCATGTACCGCCGGCTCGCGCCGGGGTAGCCCGACGCATCGAGGAACGCCCGGACGTGCAGCGAGTGGACGATCCGCGCGCGGGCGGCCTCCGGCGCGTGGATTTCCACCCGCCGGCCTTCGCCTTGCTCGAAAAGTTTCACGTGAATCGCTGTTATGAAGTAATCAGAGGCCCTTTCCGGCCACTCGACCAGCGCCACGCCCTCGGCCAGCACCTCGGAGAGGCCGAGTTCCTCCATCTCTTCGGCTTCCGACAGCCGGTAGAGATCGAAATGATGGATGGGGATGCGCAGCGCATAGCTCTGCACCAGCGTGAACGTCGGGCTCGGCACCTCGAGCCATTCATCGTCCGCGATCGCCCGGATGATGGAGCGCGCGAGCGTGCTCTTCCCCATGCCAAGGTCGCCATGGAGCGCCACCACGTCACCGGGCCTCACGGCCTGCGCCAGATCCTCGCCCAGCCGCAGCGTGGCCGCTTCGTCGGGCAGGTCGAGTACGATCGGATCGGCTGTCGGCATGTGGACCTTTATTCAGCAGCCGCGCGCACGCCATTGGGGGCGAAGGGGAACCGGCAGATGACGGCGGTACCGCGACCTTCGCCCGTTTCGATCTCCACCGTGCCGCCGTGGAGTTCGACGAAGCTCTTGACGATGGCGAGCCCCAGCCCCGCGCCGCGCCGGCGCCCGCTGTTGCTGGACTCGAAGCGCTTGAAGATCGTGCGCAATACCTCCGGCGCCATGCCGGGACCGTTGTCGTGCACGCGGAAAACCACGCCATCCCCGCTGTCCCAGGCCGACACCGTGACCCTGCCGCCCTCTGGCGCATAGTTCGCGGCGTTGCTGAGCAGGTTGTAGAGGATCTGCTTTACGCGATGCTCGTCCGCGAAGAAATGCGACGGCGCCCGCGACACGTCCACTTCGACCGAAATGTCGTGCTCGGCGAACCGTTTCTCCACGAGGCTGACCGCCGCCTGCACAGTCGCGGCCACCGGCACCTCGCGCACATCGAGTTCCATGATGCCCGCGTCCACGGTTGCCAGGTCCAGGATATCGTTCACCACCGTCAGCAGGATGGAGGACGAGGAGCTGATGTGCTCGACATACTCGCGCTGGCGCGGCGTAAGCGGTCCGGTCGTCTCCAGCGACAGGAGCTCGGTGAAGCCGATGATGTTGGTAAGCGGTGAGCGCAGCTCGTAGGACACGTGCTGTACGAAGTCGTTCTTGAGCTTGTCGGCCTTCTCGAGCGCCTCGTTCTTCTCCTTGAGCGCGCGCTCCACCTGCACGCTGTCGGTGACATCCACGAAGGTGAGCATCGTCTGCCCGTTGGGCAGATAGATAATGGCCCACTGCAGCACCGTGCCGTTGGTGAGTTCGGTCTGGCCGTGGCTGTCGCGCCGCTCGTCGTCGAAGCCGGTGGCCGCCGCTACGAAATCCCCCCACGGGCTCGGGTTCGCGAGCGGATCGCAGGCGGTCTTGAGCAGCGAGATGTGAATGTCGCCCTCGAGGAACTTGTCGGGAATGCCCCACAGCCGCCGGAACGCCGGGTTGGACAGGCGCAGCCGGCCGTCCGAACCGAACACGGCCACGCCCTCGGCCAGGTTGTCCAGCGTTTCGCTCTGGACCTTGACGATGGCGTTGTACCGGCTTTCGAGGCTGATCTTCTCGGTGAGGTTCTCGAATACCCAGGTGATGCCGCCGCGCGGCTGCGGGTTGGCGATCACGCGGATGGTGCGTCCATCCGGCAGGTGCCACCAGAACTCCTGCGGCTCCACCGCCCGGTAGACGGACAATACCTGGTCCTTCCACCGGCGCCACTCGGGCTGCTCGGCAAGTTTGCCCTCGCTCCTCAGCCGGTCGAGCAGGATGGCGTTCTCCGGCTGGCTGTCGAGGAAGCGGGTGTCCAGCCCCCACAGCTGCTGGAAGGCCTGGTTGTAGAACTTGAGCTTCTGTTCCGCGTCGAAGGTGGCGACCGCCGTCGTCAGCTTGTCGAGCGTATCGGCATGGCTGCGCACCATGCTTTCGTATTCCTTGCGCAGCGCCTCGAGTTCGCTCGTGTCGCTCGCGATGCCCGCACTGCCCGCGCCGTCGGCAACAGATGTGACCTCGTAGACCTTGCGCTCGCCCCTGACCACGGTGGAGACCGACTGCTGGGTGACTGCGCCGCTCTGCCCAAGCCCATCCCGCGAGGCGGCCGGCAGCAACTCCCGGCCTTCCTGGATGGCGACCGACGGCTCGCTTGCTTCCACCGCCTGCGCATAGGCGCGGTTGACCCAGGCAAGACGCCCGCTCTGGTCGCGCAGCCACAGCGGCGTATCCAGTTGATCGAGCAGCCGCATCAACGTCTCATGGCTGGCGCGCAGCTGGTCGAGTTCGAGCTTCAGCCGCGCGTGTTCCTCCTGAAGGGACGTGTAGGAGGCAAACCGCAGCACGGAATGAAGCGCCGAGCGCCGTCCCTGCACCTCGAGAAGCGTACCGGATTGCGTCTCCGCGACGAGATCGAAGGACTGCCCGCGATCGAGAAGGGCCTGCAGCGAGCGTTCCAGTGCCGCTGCGGACTTGGCGCTGAGCCAGCGCCCGAAGGCGAGAAATGCGTTGCGTTCGAGCGGCGCCCCCGATTCGGCCGGCAGGTCGCCGACCACGGACGGCGTGTCACCGCCTGTGGGCCACACGACGATGCGCTGGTCTCTGAGGTTGAGCAGGGCTTCCGAGCGCGACAGGGCGCTCGACAGTTCCGCCACGCGCCCCTTGAGAACGGACATCTCGGCGAGGGAACGCGCCCTCAGCTTGATGACCCCCAGGGCGCATAGAAAAGCCGCGCCCATGACACCGGCGAAGATGGCGAACTGGAGGGCGCCGTGGGTACTGATCGTGGTCTGACCTATGACCGGCAGGTTGACGACGGACTGGGCGGCGGCCCCTTCGATGGATGCGGAAAGCGCAATCATGCTCGACAGCGCCCGGCCGGCAAACCGGCGCGCTTTTCGCCATGACGATGCTTCCGGGCCCTGAGGCTCCGGAACCTCGCCGATCAGCGGGCTCAGCCCCAGCATTGGTTCCTCTCCAGCAAATAGATCAAGACCATGGCCGCATGGCGGATTCGTCTGCATTCTCGAATCATCGCACTGTACTAGTTGGACGAATCCAGGTGAAGAAGCCATTAACCATAAATGAAAATGCCGGGCCACCTCCGTGACCCGGCATTTCTGCGCAGTGAACGTAACCGTCCGCGCTGAAGGCGCGTCAGTACCTGTAATGATCCGGCTTGAACGGGCCTTCCGGCGAGACGCCGATATAGGCGGCCTGCTCGGGCGTGAGTTTGGTGAGCTTCACGCCAAGCTTGTCGAGATGCAGGCGGGCGACCTTCTCGTCCAGATGCTTCGGAAGCACGTAGACCTTGTTCTCGTACTGGTGGCCGCGCGTCCACAGCTCGATCTGTGCGAGCACCTGGTTGGTGAAGGAGGCCGACATCACGAAGCTCGGATGGCCGGTGGCGTTGCCGAGGTTGAGCAGGCGGCCTTCCGACAGCAGGATGATGCGCTTGCCGTCGGGGAAGGTGATCATGTCCACCTGCGGCTTGATGTTGGTCCACTTGTAGTTGCGCAGACCCGCGACCTGGATCTCGTTGTCGAAGTGGCCGATGTTTCCGACGATGGCCATGTCCTTCATGCGGCGCATGTGCTCGACCGTGACAATGTCGCGGTTGCCCGTCGCCGTGATGATGATGTCAGCCGTCTCCACCGCGTCGTCGAGCGTGACCACCTCGAAACCGTCCATCGCCGCTTGCAGGGCGCAGATCGGATCGGCCTCGGTCACCTTGACGCGCGCGCCCGCGCCCCGCAGCGAGGCGGCCGAGCCCTTGCCCACGTCGCCATAGCCGCAGACGATGGCGACCTTGCCGGCCATCATCACGTCGGTCGCGCGGCGGATGCCATCTACGAGCGATTCCTTGCAGCCGTACTTGTTGTCGAACTTCGACTTGGTGACGGAATCGTTCACGTTGATGGCGGGGAAGGGCAGCAGACCGCGCTTCTGCAGCTGGTACAGGCGATTGACGCCCGTCGTCGTCTCCTCGGTCACGCCGCGGATTGCGTCACGCTGGCGGGTGAAGAAGCCCGGCGTCTCGGTCATGCGCTTCCGGATCTGAGCGAAGAGGATTTCCTCTTCCTCGCTGCCGGGGTTGGAGAGCACGTCCTCGCCCGCCTCGGCACGCGCGCCGAGCAGGATGTACATGGTGGCGTCGCCGCCGTCATCGAGGATCATGTTGGAGGGCTCGCCATCCGGCCACTGGAAGATGCGGTCGGTGTAGGACCAGTACTCCTCCAGCGTCTCGCCCTTGACGGCGAACACCGGCGTGCCGGTAGCCGCGATCGCCGCCGCGGCATGGTCCTGCGTCGAGAAGATGTTGCAGGAGGCCCAGCGCACTTCGGCGCCGAGCTCCTTCAGCGTCTCGATCAGCACGGCGGTCTGGATGGTCATGTGCAGGGAGCCGCTGATGCGGGCGCCCTTGAGAGGCTTCTGCGCTCCGAACTCTGCGCGGCAGGCCATCAGGCCCGGCATTTCCGTTTCGGCGATCTCAATTTCCTTTCGCCCCCAGTCCGCGAGCGAAATATCGGCAACGACGTAGTCTTCGGCCATGATCCGAGCTCCGTTTGGAATAATTTTCCGCGCCCGGGCGGACGCGCGTTTCCTGATGCCTAGCAGAACCCGCATCAGCGTACAACGATATAAGGAACTCTTTATGTGATTCCGGCCTCTCCTTTTTGGCGGAAGCCAACTGCCGCTTCGGAAATGAGGGTTGCTGCACGGCTTCGCATAGGCTTTCTGCCTGCTGACGCTGACCGGAACATCCGGGTCCTGTTCTCACGCAGGGCTTACGGTACCAACGGCTTGATTGGCGGTTCTAAACCGGAACAGGCTTCCTGGAAAAGAGCCTTCAGATCTCTTCGCCGAAACGGTTGGCGATCAGCTCCCCGAGCGCGTCGAGAAGCTCTCCGGCGTCGGGCCCTTCGGCCGTCACGTGGATGCAGCAGCCGGGACTGGCGGCAAGCATCATCAGCCCCATGATGGAGGTTCCGCCCACCTTCATGCCGTCCTTCTCGACCGTGACCTTCGACTGAAAGCCGTCCACGAGCTGCACGAACTTGGCCGAGGCGCGCGCATGCAGCCCGCGCTGGTTGACGATGGTGAAGCTGCGGGAAATCGTCTGCGGTCCGGTGGCGGAAGAAGTGGCGCTGTCGTTCATTTTCCTTGCAGAACCCGGCTGGCGACATTGATGTACTTGCGGCCGGCGGTCTGCGCTTCTTCGAGCGCCCTCTCGAGGTCATCGCTGACCCGGACACTGGAAAGCTTGATCAGCATGGGCAGGTTGACCCCGGCGATGACCTCGATACGCCCCGGTTCCATGACCGAGATGGCGAGGTTGGAGGGTGTGCCGCCGAACATGTCCGTGAGGACAACAACGCCCGCCCCGGTGTTCACCCTCGCGGTAGCGTCCAGGATATCCTGGCGCCGCTTTTCCATGTCGTCGTCAGGCCCGATACATACGGTTTCGATCTGCTCCTGGGCGCCAACCACATGCTCGAGCGCGTGACGGAACTCATCAGCCAGCCTGCCATGGGTAACGAGGACAATTCCAATCATCGGACCGCCCTCCAGTCATTTTTCATGCGCGCCATCGGGCGAAGGCCTGCCCACTCGTGATGCGGGATCCGGATCACCACTTCTCTACTCACTGCGAGAGCACTCTCCGTTTACTTGCCTGTTTTCGCCACCAGGTCGCGGAATTCTTGCTGGAATGCATTTTCCAGGCCGGAGCGCTATCTTGTCCAGCCTGCCATTAATGACAAGTCCAAATCGGTCAAGCGCTGCGGCTTTTTTGCCATCACGATTAATGCTCGCGGAAGGGGCCGCGCTTGAGAACGGCAAGAATTGCCAGCACGGCGCCATCCGCGTTCCGCTCTTCCAGTTCCAGCAAGGGCAGCCCGATGCCGAATCGTTCCTCCCGGCGGTCGTCGTTCATGCGGGGAGCGCAGCCCCTGGGCACGAGGCGAATCAGCAGGTCTACTGGCGACGACGCGACATGATCCACCGCCGTTGGCCCCACGCCCCATACCTCGATGAGCCCGGCAATCGCCTCCGGCGCCGTGCCGGCCAGCCTGCCGTCCTGAACCGAAAGAAACACCTGGTCGTCGCTGACGAGCTTCACCGGCAAGCCGAGTGCCGTTCCGGTGATGAGGAGTTTCAGCGCCAGCGTGGACTTGCCCGAGCCGGACGGCCCTTCGATCAGCACACCCTTGCCGGCAACCGAAACGAGCGTACCGTGAACATTGCTGGCCGGCACTATTGTCCCTCCGCCTGGAGAGAAATGACGAAGCGCGCGCCGCGCACTTCACCTGGCTTGGCACCCGGAATGTTCTCCGCTGTGAGGGTGCCGCCGTGGGCTTCGATGATCTGCCGGCTGATGGAGAGGCCAAGGCCGGAGTTCTGGCCGAAGGACTCTTCGCCGGGCCGGTCGGTGTAGAAGCGCTCGAAGATCCGCTCGACGTTCTCCGCCCGGATACCCGGGCCATTGTCTTCCACCGAAATGACGATGCGCTTGCCGGTGCGCATGAGCGTGATGGTAATGCGTCCTCCTTCGGCAGGCACGAAGGAGCGCGCATTCTCGATCAGGTTGGTCAGCACCTGCCCCAGACGCAGGTCATGGCCCATCACGATGAAATTCCTGCCCTTGTCCTCGACGCTGACGACGATCTCCACCTGCTTCTTCTTCGCGCTGACATTCCGCGCCGCGTCGACGATGTGATCGACCAGCTGCTTGAGGTCGACCGGCTCAGCCTCCTGGCGCACCAGCTCCGCATCGAGGCGCGAAGCATCGGAAATGTCCGTGATCAGCCTGTCGAGACGGCGAACGTCGTGCTGGATGATCTCCATCAGCCGGTCACGCGATTTCTTGTCCTTGGCCAACGGCAGCGTTTCCACGGCACTGCCGAGCGAGGTCAGCGGGTTCTTGAGCTCATGCGCCACGTCGGCCGCAAAGCTCTCGATCGCGTCGATCCGGGCATAGAGCGCCTTGGTCATGTCGCGCAGCGCCACCGAGAGGTTGCCGATCTCGTCCTGGCGGTGGGAGAAGTCCGGGATCTCCTCGCGACTGCGCACGCCCCGCCTCACACGGATTGCCGCAGCAGCGAGCTTGCGCAGCGGATTGGCGATGGTGGAGGCAAACAGCAGCGACAGCATGACCGTGACCGCCGCCGCCACCGCGAACACACGGAAAATGGCCCTGCGCTCCTCGGCGATGATCCGGTCGATGTCGCCCTGGGTCGAGAGCTGCAGCGCGCCCACGACCACGCGGTAACGCTGAATCGGCACCGCGACCGAAATGATGTATTCGCCCTTTTCGCTGCGCCGCTGCACGGCCTGCACTGTTCCCGTCTTCAGCGCGGTCGTTACCTCGTCATAGGCCAGGCCGCTGCCGCCGGGCTGCTCGCGCTCGATCGGCAGGTTGTTGTCGAGGAAATAGGACGTCACCCAGGTGCGGAACCGGTCCCACAGGCCCGGTTTGGGCGGGTCGAGGGGCGGCAGATCGTACCGGAGGATCTGCGTGAGCTGCCGCGTGTCGTAGATGAGATTGGCCTCGCCGTCGTAGACGCGCGCGCGCGTCTTGGTAGGCGAGATCAGCCGGCGCAGCAGCGGCGCAACGATCTCCGGATTGATGGGAAAGTGCAGGTTTTCAAGCCGGTCGCTTCGCGGCGGCAGGGTTTCGCCGGCCTGCAGTTCAAGCAGCTTCTCCGGATCGACCAGAATGGTGTCGGTCTCGACCGTCGCCGATCCCGCAATGGCGCCCGCGATGATCTCGCCCTGCGTCTTCAGACTTTCGACCTGGGCCTCGATCAGCGCGTCGCGGAACTGGTTGATGTAGAGGATGCCGACGAAAAGGACGGCAATCGCGCCGAAATTCAGAATCAGGATGCGCCGGGTCAGGCTCGAGAACATGTAGTGACCCAGCACGCGGCGGACCGGCTGGGCGAGCCGCTTCGGCAGCCACGGTCGAACCGGCCGGCTGCTGGCGACACTGTCCAGCCTGTTACGCGCTCGCTTGATCATCCGCCTCAGACGTCACACTTCCCGGAAGCGGTATCCCACACCGTAGAGCGTCTCGATCATGTCGAAATCGGGATCCACCGCCTTGAACTTCTTGCGCAGCCGCTTGATGTGGCTGTCGATCGTGCGGTCGTCCACATACACCTGTTCGTCATAGGCTGCATCCATCAGCGCATCGCGGCTCTTTACCACACCCGGCCGCTGCGCCAGCGCATGCAGAATTAGAAACTCCGTCACAGTCAGCGTCACCGGCTCGCCCTTCCAGGTGCAGGTATGCCGCTCCTGGTCCATGACCAGGTTGCCGCGTTCCAGCGACCGCGTCGGCTTGTCACCACCCTTGGCGGCCTGTTCCCGCGCGCCGGCGCGGCGCAGCACGGCCCGGACGCGCTCGACCAGCAGCCGCTGCGAGAAAGGTTTCCGGACGAAATCATCGGCGCCCATCTTCAGGCCGAACAGCTCGTCGATCTCATCGTCCTTGGAGGTCAGGAAGATCACCGGCAGATCGCTCTTCTGCCGCAGGCGCCGCAGCAGCTCCATGCCGTCCATGCGGGGCATCTTGATGTCGAGGATCGCGAGCGACGGCGGACGGGCAATCAGACCTTCCAGGGCTGACGCGCCATCCGTATAGGTTTCCACCCTGTATCCCTCGGACTCGAGCGCGATAGACACAGACGTAAGAATGTTACGGTCATCATCTACGAGCGCGATTGTCGCCATATCGGAAGGCTCCCTCATCTGCGAATGTCCCTCTCTGTGCTGTGCGCTCAGTTGCAGGACAAATTAGGTACAAAATGTGGCACACATAACGTTCAAAGTCACACCCTGATTTGCGCACCATGTGGGAACCCCCGCGCCCTGTGGCAAACGCCTGCACATTCCCGGTTCCCGATCCCGCGGTATTCACACATCTAACCGATTTAAAAAGATTTTAAAAAATCTAAATCGATTAATGATTTGATTTCACTCACCTTTTCTGATGATTAAAGCTGCGCCGCCTGCTACTGGCGGGTCTCACCCGGCTTGATGGCCGGCTTCCTGGACAGAATTCTAACTTTGGTAAAGTCAATGCCCGAAACCGGCCTTCGCAATCCTACTTTTGGACTTGAGCAGAGCAACCTCAAAACCACCGGAAAGGTGTTCTTCAACCTGAATCCGGCGGAACTGGCCGAGGAATCCATCCGACGCGGCGAGACCCGGCTGACGGCTCATGGCGCGCTGGTGGCCACGACCGGCCAACACACCGGCCGTTCGCCGAAGGACAAGTTCATCGTTCGCGATGATCTGACGGAGAACAACGTCTGGTGGGACAACAACAAGCCGCTTTCGCCGGAGCACTTCGAGGTCCTCTACCAGGACATGCTGAAGCATGCGGCAAACATGGACCTCTTCGTACAGGATCTGCGCGGCGGCGCCGATCCGAAGAACGAGCTGCCGGTCCGCGTCGTCACCGAGTACGCCTGGCATTCGCTGTTCATCCGCAATCTCCTGATCCGTCCGACGAAGGAAGAGCTCGAGACCTTCGTCCCGAAGATGACGATCATCGACATTCCGTCCTTCAAGGCTGATCCGGCCCGTCACGGCACCCGCACAGAGACGGTAATCGCCATGGACATGAAGCGCATGATCGTGCTCATCGGCGGCACCGAGTACGCAGGCGAGGTGAAGAAGTCGGTCTTCACCGCCCTGAACTACATCCTGCCCGAGCGCGATGTCATGCCGATGCACTGCTCGGCCAATGTCGGGGCCGAGGATGACGTGGCTGTCTTTTTCGGTCTGTCGGGCACCGGCAAGACCACGCTTTCCGCCGACCCGAACCGCACCCTCATCGGCGATGACGAGCACGGCTGGGGCCCCGAGGGCGTGTTCAACTTCGAGGGCGGCTGCTACGCCAAGACCATCCGCCTGTCCGCCGAGGCCGAGCCGGAGATCTTCGCAACCACCCGCCGCTTCGGCACCATTCTCGAGAACGTCATCCTCGACGAGAACCGCGTTCCGGATTTCGATGACGGCAGCCTGACCGAGAACACCCGCTGCGCCTATCCGCTCGACTACATCCCCAACGCGAGCGCCACGGGCCGCGCCGGCCAGCCGAAGAACATCATCATGCTGACGGCCGACGCCTTCGGCGTCATGCCGCCGATCGCCCGTCTGACGCCGGCCCAGGCCATGTACCACTTCCTGTCCGGCTACACCGCCAAGGTGGCCGGAACCGAGCGTGGCGTAACCGAGCCGGAAGCGACCTTCTCGACCTGCTTCGGCGCTCCCTTCATGCCGCGCCATCCGTCGGTCTACGGCAACCTGCTGCGCGACCTCATCAAGGAGCACAACGTCGACTGCTGGCTGGTGAACACCGGCTGGACCGGCGGCGCCTATGGCGTCGGCCGCCGCATGCCGATCGCCGTCACCCGCGCGCTGCTCACCGCTGCCCTCAACGGCTCGCTGAAGAACGTCGAGTTCCGCCGCGATCCGAACTTCGGTTTCGAGGTTCCGGTCTCCGTTCCGGGCGTCGACAGCTCGTTCCTCAACCCGCGCGAGACCTGGGCCGACAAGGCCGCCTATGACGCGCAGGCCGCCCGCCTGGTCGGCATGTTCATCGACAATTTCGCCAAGTTCGCGGACTATGTCGGCGAGGACGTGCTGAACGCGGCCCCCCGGCTGGCTCAGGCTGCCGAGTAAGCGTCGCGTCAAGGAATGACGGTTCACAGGCCGCCTCGGGGCGGCCTGTTTCATTCTTGAGACCTGGAGAAAGACCGTGAGCGGCGGACGACTCGACGTCAGACCTGGCATCTGGATTGAGGAAGACGAGCTCGACGAGCAGTTCATCCGCGCATCCGGCCCGGGCGGGCAGAATGTGAACAAGGTCGCCACAGCCGTCCAGCTTCGCTTCGATGTCATGAATGCCGGCTATCTCCCCGAAGCCGTCCGCCTTCGCGCCATTGAACTTGCGGGCAGCCGCGCCACGAAGGATGGCGTGGTTGTCATCGAGGCCTCGCGCTTCCGTACCCAGGAGCAGAATCGCCAGGATGCCCGCGCCCGTCTCGTGGACCTCCTCTATCGGGCATCCGAACCGCCGCCCAAGCCCCGCAGGAAAACCCGCCCCAGCCGCGGCGCCGTCGAACGCCGCCTGAAGGCGAAATCTGCCCGCGGGCAGGTGAAGAAGATGCGCGGCAAGGTCACGCCGGAATAGGCGCGCGGTCGCATGACAGTGCTGAATATGTTTTGATTTCCTGCATTGGCTGCGGCTAAAGTGGAATTTTCAACCTCCGGAGGATAATGCATGAGTGTTTTTGACTTTGTGAAATCGGTTGGCGTCAAGCTCGGCCTGGTGGACGAGGAGAAGGCGCCCGATGCGGAAGAACTGAAGAAGGCGCTGGAATCCCACTCTCTTGGCACCGAGAAGGTGGACGTGAAGGTCGAGGGCGACAAGGTGATCCTCTCCGGAGAGGTCAAGGACCAGTCGATCTTCGAGAAGGCCATCGTTGCCGTCGGTAACACCCTGGGCGTATCGAAGGTTGAGGCTGCCGAGCTGAAGGTCGCCGAAGCGCCTGCGAAGGACCCCGTTTTCTACACCGTTAAGAAGGGCGACAACCTCTGGAAGATCGCCGAGGCCCATTACGGCAAGGGCAAGGGGGACAAGCACACCCTGATCTTCGAGGCGAACAAGCCGATGCTTACCCACCCGGACAAGATTTATCCCGGTCAGGTGCTCCGCATTCCCGAGCTGGACGAATAGCCGCCGCAACGGCTCAAGGAAAAGCGGGAACCGGCTCTCGGTCCAGAACCTTTATCAGGAGATGACCAGGGACGGTTCCCGGCACGGAACCCGCTGCGTTTCGGCATTTTTCCGGAACGCTGAATGTTCTAGATACTGACCAGGAAGACGATTCACCACGGGGCTGGAGACCTGATCCATGACGGAAATGCTTCCTGGCATCCGCTACCTGCCGGCGTATTTCAGCGCCGACGAGCAGAAGGCTCTCCTCGAAGAGGTAAGGGCGGTGGTCGCCCAAGCGCCACTGTTTGTCCCGCGCATGCCGCGCACCGGCAAGCCGATGAGCGTGCGCATGACCAATTGCGGTGCGCTCGGTTGGGTGACCGACCAGGAGCGTGGCTATCGCTACCAGCCCATCCATCCCGTCACCGGAAAGCCCTGGCCGCCGATCCCGCCGATGCTGCTCGACCTCTGGCGTGCCGTTGCGGATTATCCCTTCGATCCGGAAGCCTGCCTCATCAACTATTACGATGCGGAAGCGAAGATGGGCCTGCATCAGGACCGCGACGAGCAAGACTTCGACGCCCCCGTGGTTTCCGTCTCGCTGGGCGACACCTGCCGCTTCCGCGTCGGCGGCAAGACCCGCCAGGGTCCGACTGTCTCCTACAAGCTGCAGAGCGGCGATGTCTTCGTTTTGGGCGGGGAGGGGCGATTGGCCTTCCACGGCGTCGACCGCATCTACCCCGGCACCTCGACGCTCCTGAAAAACGGCGGCCGCATCAACCTGACGCTCCGCCGCGTGACGCCGCCACGGGCCTCGGAAATCATCACGTGAAACGGTGAGTGTTCCTCTCGGCGGAGAGATCAATCTGCGGGGGTGGAGAAGAAGCTTGATCCCGCTGCACCGCTGTGGATTGCAGCCAAGCCTTACAGCTTCCGCAGGGCGACCCGCTCCACGAGATGGTTGGCGCCCTTGCGCAGGATGAGGTCCGCGCGCGGCCGAGTCGGAAGGATGTTCTCCTTCAGGTTCTTGAGGTTGATGTTCTCCCAGAGCTGCTCCGCGATGGCTCTAGCTGCGTGCTCGGAGAGCTTGGAATAGCGGTGGAAGAACGACTGCGGATCGCGGAAGGCGGTCTCGCGCAGGCGCATGAACCGCTCCACGTACCAGTCGTGAATGAGCTCCACCGGCGCGTCGATGTAGATTGCGAAGTCGAAGAAGTCCGAGACGAACGGCACCGCGATGCCATCAGCGGGGAGGTTACCCGTCTGCAGCACGTTGATGCCCTCGAAGATCAGGATGTCCGGCCGGTCGATCGTGACATACTGGCCCGGCAACACGTCATAGGTCAGATGCGAGTAGAGCGGCGCCTTGACGTTCGGCATGCCCGCCTTGATCGCCGACAGGAACCGCAGGATCGCCCCGATGTCGTAGCTTTCCGGAAAGCCCTTGCGGTCCATGATCCCGTTCTTGCGCAGCACCTCGTTGGGATAGAGGAAGCCGTCGGTGGTGACCAGGTCCACCTTCGGACTGGACGGCCACCGCTGCAGCAGCTCCTTCAGCACGCGTGCCGTGGTGGACTTGCCCACTGCCACCGAACCGGCAATGCCGATGATGAACGGCGTTTTCACCGAATCGTCCATCTGGAAGAACACGCGCCGCTGGCGGTAAAGCAGCTGGCTTGCTTCCACATGGGCGCTGAGCAAGCGCGACAGCGACAGATAGATCCGGCGGACCTCCTCCAGGTCGATCGGGTCGTTGAGCGACCGGAGCCGCTCCACCTCTTCCGCCGTCAGCGTCAGCGGCGTGTCGTTGCGAAACTGCGCCCACTCCTCCGCAGTGAAAACGCGATACGGTGAATAGCGTTCGTTCTGGGCGTTCTGGATCATTGAATTCTGTGCCTCGCGTGGAGAAACCCGGCCGGCGTGCGCTCACGCTTTCGGGCGGGAAGCCTTTTCCGCAATGCCCGACTGTCCGGTCCTGGACTCCAGTTTGGCCATGACCTCATCCACCGACACGCCGGCGAGCGCCAGCACCACCAGCCAGTGATAGAGCAGGTCGGCGCTTTCGGAGACGAGTTCCTCGCGGTCGCCCTTGACGGCGGCGATCACCGCCTCGACGGCCTCCTCGCCCATCTTCTGGGCAGCCTTCGGCATGCCCGCGTTGAACAGCTGCGCCGTCCACGACTGCGGGTCGCCCGACCTGCCTCGCGTGGCGATGATGGCCTCGAGTTTCTTGAGGTCGAAGTCGCTCATCGCCATCACCCTTCTCTCACTGGATCAAGCCGCACGGGAATACCCGCCTTCGCGAGGTAATCCTTCGCCTGCCGGATCGTGTAGGTGCCGAAATGGAAGATGGAGGCGGCCAGCACGCCGGTGGCGTGTCCGTCGCGGATGCCTTCCACCATGTGCTCCAGCGTTCCGACGCCACCCGAAGCGATCACCGGCACGCGCACCGCATCGGTGATAGCGCGCGTCAGCGGAATGTCATAGCCGGCTTTGGTGCCGTCGCGATCCATGGAGGTGAGCAGGATTTCACCCGCGCCCAGCTCCACCACCTTGCAGGCGAACTCCACCGCATCGATGCCGGTTGGATTGCGCCCGCCGTGCGTGAAGATTTCCCAGCGCGGCGTCTCGCCTTCGCCCGAGACCCTCTTGGCGTCGATGGCGGCGACAATGCACTGGTCGCCGAACTTGTCCGCCGCCCGGGCCACGAACTCCGGATTCCGGACCGCCGCCGTGTTGATCGACACCTTGTCGGCGCCCGAGAGCAGCAGCTTGCGGATATCCTGCACCTCCCGCACGCCGCCGCCGACGGTGACAGGCATGAAGCACTGGTCGGCCGTGCGCGCCACCACGTCGTAAATGGTCTCGCGGTTGTCGCTGCTCGCCGTGATGTCCAGGAAGCAGAGCTCGTCCGCTCCGGCCTCGTCATAGGCCTTGGCGGCTTCCACAGGATCGCCCGCGTCGATCAGGTCGACGAACTGCACGCCCTTGACCACCCGTCCGTCCTTGACGTCGAGGCAGGGGATGACGCGCGCCTTGAAACTCATGACCGTGCCTTTCTGAGTAGAGCCAGGGCTTCGGCAGGATTGATACGCCCATCATATAGTGCGCGTCCGGAGATTGCGCCTTCCAGCACCGCCGCATCCGGCTGGATCATCCGCTCGATATCCGCCATGGAGGCCAGCCCGCCGGAGGCGATCACCGGAATGTTGACCGCATTCGCGAGCGCGATGGTGGACTCCCAGTTGATGCCCTTGAGCACGCCGTCGCGGTCGATATCGGTGTAGATGATCGCAGCCACGCCCGCGCCCTCGAAGCGCTTGGCAAGCTCCTCTGCCGTCAGGTCCGAGGTCTCGGCCCAGCCTTCGACCGCCACGCGCCCGCCACGCGCGTCGATGCCAACGGCGATGCGGCCGGGAAACGCCGCGCAGGCCTCGCGCACCAGCTGCGGATTGCGCACGGCCACCGTGCCCAGGATCACCCGGGCCAGCCCCTTGTCGAACCACGCCTCGATCTGCTCCATCGAGCGGATGCCGCCGCCGAGTTGCACCGGGTTCTTCGTCGCCCTGAGGATCGCTTCAACCGCTGCCCCGTTCACGCTGGTGCCGGCGAACGCGCCGTCGAGGTCTACCACGTGCAGCCACTCGAAACCCTGCTCCTCGAACGTCCGCGCCTGCGCCGCGGGGTCCGTGTTGTAGACCGTGGCTTGGCTCATCTCGCCCAGTTTCAGGCGGACGCACTCGCCATTCTTCAGATCAATGGCAGGAAACAGGATCATGGCTTCCACTTCAGAAAGTTTGCGATGAGAAGCAGGCCGAGCACCTGGCTCTTCTCGGGATGGAACTGGGTTCCCGCGAGATTGCCGCGCGCGACCGCAGCGGTTACCTCGCCGCCGTAGTCGGTCGTGGCGAGAACGTCTTCCTTGTTCTCGGCGTCGAGATGGTAGGAGTGCACGAAATAGGCGTGATAGCCGTTGGGTCCCGTGGCGATACCCTCGAACAGGGGGTGCGAATATTTCACGTGAATCGTGTTCCAGCCGATCTGCGGAATGCGCAGCGAAGGATCATCCGGCGTCATCAGCTTCACGTCGCCCTTGATCCAGCCGAAGCCCTGGGTGACCTGCTTCTCGAGCCCGCGCGAGGACATGAGTTGCATGCCGACACAGATGCCTAGGAAGGGACGTCCGCGCTCTATGGCAACCTCGTTGATCGCTTCGATCATGCCGGGCACGGCCACCAGGCCTGCCTTGCAGTCCGCATAGGCCCCGACGCCGGGCAGCACGATGCGGTCCGCCGACTTCACCCGTTCGGGCTCGCTCACGAGTTCGATCTGCGCGCTGATGCCGGAATTCTCCGCGGCTTTCTGAAAAGCCTTCATGGCAGACCGGAGGTTGCCCGAGCCGTAATCAATAATGGCGACACGCATTGCGTCAGGCCTTTCGTGGGTAGTCAATCAAGCCAAATTGGGAACCATCGGACCATGGTCCGGTCTGCGAAGCGGTTTCACGTGGAACAGTGAGACCTGCGGTCCCGTCCTCATCGCCCTCTGCCGCCAGCGCGGAAAGATAGCGCAGCTCGGCTTCGTCCCGGTTTGCCCCGACGACGATGCCCCAGTCCCTCCAGCCGCGGCGCCGGAGCCATGCGGCCCACAGGTTCTGCGCCTCGAGTCCGCAGAACAGGCAGACAATGATCCCAAGCACTGAGAAGAAGTCGAGCCCTGGCACCAGCGACAGCATGGCCAGCAGGGTGAACGCACCGAAGACCAGCAGCGCCTCGAACCACATCCGGTGGAACAGGAACCACAGGAAGGGGGCGATGAACGCGATGACCGAAAATCCGTCCCTGATCAGGACGGCATCCGCTGGTCGCCCCATGCCATCCGTTTCAGGAGATTCAAGGACGTAGTAACTGGCCATCAGCTCAGCCGTTCAGTGTACCCTTGGTGGAAGGAATGGCGTTCGGCTGCCGCGGATCCGGCTCCAGCGCGGTGCGCAGCACCCGCGCCACCGCCTTGAAGCAGGTCTCGGCGATGTGATGCGAGTTCACGCCATAGTGGTTGGTGATGTGCAGCGTGATGCCTGCATTCTGGGCCAGCGCCTGAAAAAACTCGCGCACCAGTTCCGTATCAAACGTGCCGATTTTCTGGGTCGGGAAATTGACGTTCCAGACGAGGTAAGGCCGGCCGGAGACGTCCACGGCTGCGCGCGTCAGCGTCTCGTCCATGGCGAGGTCGAGCGAGGCATACCGCACGATGCCGCGCCGGTCGCCCGCCGCTCGCGCGATCGCCTGTCCGATGGCGATGCCGGTGTCCTCGACCGTGTGGTGGTCGTCGATGTGCAGGTCGCCCTTGGCCTTCACGGTCATGTCGATCAGCGAATGCCGCGACAGCTGCTCCAGCATGTGGTCGAAGAATCCCACGCCGGTCGAGATCTCGTACCGGCCACTGCCATCGAGGTCGACGGAAACGGTAATGTCCGTCTCGTTTGTCTTGCGGCTGATCTGCGCCGCGCGAGAATTGCCGAGGACCATAATCAATTCCTTATCGCCAACGGGGGCCTTTTAGAGCATGTGAACAACAAACGCCAGCACGCAGACGCAACCGCGGCCCGTGATTGCAATCGGCCGCCCCGCGCTTACATAGGTGGCTAAGACAGCCGGATGGCATCAAGGATAACGATCAATGAGTGAAAAAATCTCTATGCACGCCACGACCATCGTGACCGTGCGCAAGGGCGGCAAGGTGGTCATCGCCGGCGATGGCCAGGTAAGCCTCGGCCAGACCGTGATCAAGGGCAATGCCCGCAAGGTCCGCCGCATCGGCAATGGCAACGTGATTGCGGGCTTCGCCGGCGCGACCGCCGACGCCTTCACCCTCCTGGAGCGCCTGGAGAAGAAGCTGGAGCAGTACCCGGACCAACTGACCCGCGCCTGCGTGGAGCTTGCGAAGGACTGGCGCACGGACCGTTACCTGCGCAACCTCGAGGCGATGATGCTCGTGGCGGACCGGAACGTGACTCTGACCCTCACCGGTAACGGTGACGTTCTCGAGCCGGAGCAGGGGATCATGGCGATCGGTTCCGGCGGCAATTACGCGCTTGCCGCGGCCAAGGCCCTGATCGACACGGACAAGAGCGCCGAGGAGATCGCCCGCAAGGCCATGGAGATCGCCGCCAGCATCTGCATCTACACCAACAACAACATCATCCTGGAATCGCTCGATGCCGCGGAGTGAGCCGTCGGACGACACTTACGATTTTCGTGCTGTCGAGGAAGCGGATCTTCCGCTCCTCGAACAGTGGATCAGGCAGCCGCACTGGGCTGAATGGTGGGGCGATCCCGTCCGCGAAATCGCCGAGATCCGTGAACATATGGACAGCGTCTCGGTCGAGCCGCTGATCGTCGAGCTGGATGGCAGGCCCATTGCCTACCTTCAGTCCTACGACCCGCATCTCGAGGATGACCATCCCTATGCCGATCAGCCCTTCGGCACCCTGGGCGTCGATCTCTCCATCGGCCCGGCGGAACTCATTAACGGGGGTCACGGCTCGGCGATCCTCCGGCAGTTCGTTGAAGAGCTGTTCGGGGAAGGGGCCGCGCGCGTGATCATCGATCCGAGCCCGGACAATACCCGCGCAATCGCCGCCTACACGAAGGCGGGCTTCCGCCCGCTGGGCGAACGAACGAGCGAATACGGCAGGGTCCTTCTCATGGCCATCGACAATCCGGAAGACGATCCATCATGACCAGCGGGGAAGCGAACTCCGATCGCTTCCTTCTGGGGGGCATTCTCATCACCGCCGCGCTTGTCGCCTTTCAGGGCATGGCGCTTACCTTCATGGGCCAGCCGCTCATCTGCGAATGCGGCACGGTGAAGCTGTGGTGGGGCGTGGTCAACAGTAGCGAGAACAGCCAGCATCTTGCCGACTGGTACACGCCCTCGCACATCATTCACGGCTTCCTGTTCTACTTCGCCACATGGGCGCTCTTTCGCCGCCGGCTGCGCGTCAGCTACCGGCTCGCCATCGCCACGGCGGTCGAGGTTTTCTGGGAGATTCTGGAGAACACAGACCGGGTCATCAACCGTTCCCGCGAGGCGACCATCTCGCTCGACTACTTCGGCGACAGCGTCATCAATTCGGTGTCCGACACACTCTGGATGATAGTGGGTTTTGTACTTGCCGCACGGCTACCTATATGGGTGACAGTGACTCTGGCCATCATTTTCGAGGTTGGCGTCGGCTACGCCATCCGGGACAACCTGACCCTCAACGTAATCATGCTGCTTTACCCTCCGAGGCGATTAAGCAGTGGCAATCTGGATTATAACAGCACATGGCGACTTTCTCTCCCCGTGAAATTGTTTCTGAGCTCGACCGCTACATCATCGGCCAGCATGAGGCGAAGCGAGCGGTAGCCATCGCCCTGCGCAACCGCTGGCGCCGCCAGCAGCTGCCGCCGGACCTGCGCGAAGAGGTCATGCCGAAGAACATCCTGATGATCGGCCCGACCGGCGTGGGCAAGACCGAGATCTCGCGCCGCCTGGCGAAGCTCGCCGGCGCGCCCTTCATCAAGGTCGAGGCCACCAAGTTCACCGAGGTTGGCTATGTCGGCCGCGACGTGGAACAGATCATCCGCGACCTCGTCGAGGCGGCCATCGCACTCACCCGCGAGCAGATGCGCCAGGGCGTGCAGGCCCGCGCCCATCTGAACGCCGAGGAGCGCGTGCTTGACGCGCTGGTGGGCAAGACTGCCAGCCCTGCCACCCGCGACAGCTTTCGCCAGAAGCTGCGCAACGGCGAACTGGACGACAAGGAGATCGAGATTCAGGTCGCGGACAACGGCGGCCCGCTCGGCGGGTTCGAGATCCCCGGCGTGCCCGGCGCGAACATCGGCGTCCTCAACATCAATGACATGATCCAGCGGGCGATGGGCGGCGTGCGCACCAAGACTGTGAAGACGACGGTCCGCGAATCCTACAAGATCCTGATCAACGACGAGTCCGACAAGCTTCTGGACCAGGACGAGGTGATCCGCCGCGCGCTGGCTTCCGCCGAGAACGACGGCATCGTCTTCATCGACGAGATCGACAAGATCGCCTCGCGGGAAGGGGGCCTCGGCGCCGGCGTCTCGCGTGAAGGCGTGCAGCGCGACCTGCTTCCGCTGGTCGAGGGCACGACCGTCGCGACCAAGTATGGCCCGGTGAAGACCGACCATATCCTGTTCATCGCCTCCGGCGCCTTCCATGTCTCGAAGCCCTCGGACCTGCTGCCGGAGCTTCAGGGCCGCCTGCCCATCCGCGTCGAGCTGCGCGCGCTGGAGAAGGACGACTTCCGCCGCATCCTGACCGAGACGGAAGCCAGCCTCATCAAGCAGTATATTGCACTTATGGCGACCGAAGGCGTTGAGCTCGAGTTCACCGACGGCGCGATCGACCGTCTAGCCGAGATCGCCGTCGAACTGAACGCGAATGTCGAGAATATCGGCGCTCGCCGCCTGCAGACGGTGATGGAGCGCGTGCTGGACGACATTTCCTTCAACGCCCCCGACCGGAGCGGCACGAAGGTGGTGATTGACGCCCGCTACGTGGAGCAGCATGTGGGCGACCTGTCCCGCAACACGGACCTGTCGCGCTACATCCTGTGAGCGAAAGGCCACACTCCCGCAATATCGACCCCGCGCCTGGCAAAGTCCTCGACTTTGGCGCGGGGTTTTTCTAGGTTGCAACCATCGTTAATCATGATTATTCGCGGCGGCAGCGATTCTCCCGCGGCAAGCCGCAATCTGACTGACTGTACTGCGGCCCAGCGGTGAACTTCGCCGCTTGCGACGCGGCACATCAATGGGTTTGGGCGGTGATTACCATTCGCAGCTTATTGATCGGACTGACGCTTGTCACGGGTCTCGCCTGCGCGGCTGAGGCAGCGCAGATCGTGCCTCCCGGCAACAGAAATGCCGAGCAGCCACCCATCCCGGGCGTTTCCGCGAAACGTACCAGGGCAGCCCAGACCACCTATGAGGCCAAGTACGCGCGCGTCTACCAATTGCTTCGCAAGGACAACCGCCTGCGGGCCAAGATCCGCGAAGTCGCGGCCGCTTATGGCATCGCGCCCGTTCACATCGTTGGCGCTATCGTCGGCGAGCACACCTACAACGTCGATGCCTACGACCGCCTCCAGACCTACTACGTCAAGGCCGCGTCGTACCTCACGTCGAGCTTTTCGTTCTCCCACAGCGGGGAAGCCCTCGACGAATTCATCAAGCGTCCACAGTTCAAGAGCTGCGAGAAGTTCACCGACAGCTATGACCTCTGGACCTGCCGCGAGAACATCTGGGAAGGCCAGTTCCGCGGCAAGACGGTCGATGGAAAGCGCTTTCCGAACGACCGCTTCGGCGCCGTCTTCTTCCAGCCCTTCTACGCCGGCCAGACCTTCGGCATCGGACAGCTGAACCCGCTCACCGCCCTGAAGATGACCGACACGGTAGCCAAGGTCTCCGGCTTCCGACCGCTGGACCACTGCAAGCCCACCGAGGTCTATCAGGCAATCATGGACCCCGATATTTCGCTGGCCTATGTCGCGGCCACGCTGAAGAAGTCCATCGAGGCCTACAAGCGCATCGCCAACTTCGATATCAGCAAGAATCCCGGCATCACCTCCACGCTCTACAACATCGGCAACCCGGAGGCCCGCGCCGCGAAGCTGGCGGCGGAAAACCGTGCCCGCCGGGCCAAGGGGCAGCCCATCAGACTGCCGGAGGAAAACTATTACGGCTGGCTGGTGAACCAGAAGCGCGAGGAACTGGAAGCTCTTGTAGCCTCATCTGAGTTCTGAGCTCGTCGCTTCCCCGTGTGGAGCGCCGTTACTCCGTCTTCCGCTCCAGCATCTTCCCGACCGTCTCGCTGAGACGGGCGAGATCCTCTTCCGAGAGGTCGCCAATCCTTTGCGCGAGCAAATTGGCGAGCTCCGTGGCCCGGGGCGACAGCCCCGCCGTATCGATCACGACGCGCGGATTGGAGAGCTTCGCCAGGCGCTGCAACTCGTCGGCCTCGTCCCAGATCACATTGAGAAAGCCGATGATCTTCTGGACCATGCTCCAGTTGGGCGGGCTGCGGTGCCCATGCTCCAGCGCCGACAGATAGGCCGGCGAAACGCCCAGCGCCGCGGCCATTTCCTTCTGGCTGATGCCGCGCGCCTTGCGGATCTGGCGGATCTTTGCGGCAAACGGTGTCACCGGATTCCCCTCTTGCGCAATCTGACATAGAGCGCGCCATGCCCGCCGTGATGCCGGGCGGCATCCTCATAGCTTCCGACGTACTGGCGGAACGGATCTGAGGCCAGCCATCGCGGCACGGCACGCCGCAGCACGCCTTCGCCGGTCGAGCCCTTGCCGGTTATCACCAGCACATAGCGCTGTCCGCTGTGATATGCGCGAAACAGAAACGCCTGAAGGACCGCATGGGCCTCGTCCTGCGTCATGCCATGCAGGTCGATACGGCCGGTGATTTCCAGGCGCCCCTTCGCAAGTTTGGTTCGCGTGGGCTGATCCAGCTTGCGGACCACGAGTTCCTTCTTCTTCGGGGTCTGCGGGGGAATCGGTGCCCCGACGGGCGTGACCGCCGGAAAGCTCAGATCCTGAACGGTGTCCGCGGGCGCTTTGGTTGCAGGCTGCTCCGGCTCTTCGGGATACGTCCGCCCCTTGAGCGGCACCGCCGTGCGCGCCACGCGGCTCCAGAGGATAAGGTCCTCTTCGGTCAGGGACTTTCTCCGCCTGCTCATGACTCCCCCGCAAGGCTTCGCGGCACCAGCACGAAGAACGCGGCGTCGTGCTTGATGACTCCGGCGATTTCACCTGCCGCTTGGCCGGTCCCGATAAACAGGTCCGCCCGCGCTGCCCCGAGAATGGCGCTGCCCGTGTCCTGCGCGATCATGAGGCGCTGGAAGGGCTCGCCGAACACCGGCTCCAGCCCCGGAGAACTGATGAACAACGGCGTGCCGAACGTGTGCAGGAGCCGGTCGACCGCGATGGAGCGGCCAGGCGTGAGCTGCACCTTCGCCGCGGCAACGGGCCCGAGCGCCGGATCGCCGGGCTCCGTCTCGCGAAAGAAGATATAGCTGCGGTTTTGCCAGAGAACCTCGTCCATCCGCTCGGGATGCTCCGCCAGCCATCGCCGGATCGACTGCATGGTCACTTCGGCGAGCGGGATCTCGCCCATGTCGGCGAGCACCCGGCCAATCCCGGTGAATGGATGGCCGGTCTTCGCCGCATAGGTGACCCGCATGTGGCTTCCGTCCGCAAGCTTGAGCCGTGCCGCGCCTTGGACATGAATGAAGAACGTGTCCACGCGGTCCTTGAGCCAGCAAAGCTCCAGCCCGCGTCCCTCGAGCGCGCCGCGGTCGATCTCACCGCGATCGAAATATTGCTCGAAACCATCCGCCGTCTTCCGCCCGAACCGGAAGCTCGGATCCCACCCGGGCAGGCTTGCCGGGTCCTCGATTTCCATCAGGTCGTCCGGCTGGCGGTAGAGCGGTTGAAGGTACTCGTCGGTCCGTACCAGCGAGGCCTCGGCCACAGGTTCGTAATAGCCCGTCACCAGCGACCGCGCGCCCGCTTCGGGCATGACGCAATACGGCACGAAGAACTGCTCGAAGAACATCCGCGCCTGCGCATCCGAAACAGGCCCGGCAATACCTGCCGCGCGATCGAATGCCTCCCCGAACGCCTCGAGCCGCAGACCGAGGGCGCCTGAGCGGTAGGGTTTCACGCGCACGCGACGGGCGGAACGAGAAAAGGCATCCAGCGCCGCTGAGATGCCTTTGTCCTCTTGCCATCCCGGGAGTTCCTGGAAGGAACTTCGCTGGAGTTGCGGCGAGAGACTCACGGTGTCCCTCTCTTCCCTTTCCGCGCCCGCATGCGGGCTCACTCCTCGGCTTCGGTGGCCACCAGCTTCCAGTTCGGATCCCTGGATCGCGTGTCACGCGCGAAGGTCCAGACATCCTTGACCTCGACCACTGTCTCCGGATCGCCGTCCACGATGACGCCGGCGCTGTCGCGCGTGGCCGAAATCAGCTCGGAGGTGATCCGCAGCGTGACATGCGCCTCGGTCTTCTTCATCTCGGCGGCGATGATGGAAATCTCGTTGATGCCCACGAAGGACGACTCGATCTTTTCGCCCCGCTTCTCGCGTTCCTCGATGGCCGCCACGAAACCATCGTAGACTTCCTTGGAGAGCAGGTTCTTGAGGCTCTTCCGGTCGCCATGGGCATAGGCCATGACGATCATCTCGTAAGCCAGCTTGGCGCCCTCGATGAAACTGTTGGGATCGAAGTTGGGATCGGCATCCTTGATCGCGCGCAGGCCCCGGTTCAGCTCGGTGTCAGGCGCGGCATAGCGGTCGATGACCGCGTACATGTTGGCCTGCTGCTCCGCGTTGCGTCGCGGCAGGGCGACGACATTGCCGTTCTTCTCGACCTTGTCCTTCTCGGAAAGCGTCGAGCGGTCCGAGGAATAGGGGTCGAAGGGAGGACGCTCGTTCCCTGTCCGGCGGCCGAGGACGCTACGCAGCTGGAAGAAGATCACGATCGCCGCGACCATGAAGAAGATCGTTCCAAAATCGAAGAACTGCATATCAGCCTAGCCGGTTATTGTACTGGAGAAGACCGGAGCGGCGCCATCGTGGCAAACCTTCCTGCGTCCTTGCACTATCCCATATAGAACGGGATTGAAGATCATTCAAACTGTCTTGACGAGTTCCTATCTTTGGGAAAAGCCATTCCTGTCTCACGGAGGTTAAACCACGCCATTGCCGTTCTCCTTGGTTCCTGTCTTCTTTCTCGTCCTGCCCCTGCTGGAAATCGCGGGCTTTATCGTCGTAGGCCGTCAAATTGGCGTTTTGGCGACGATCGGGCTGATTATTCTTTCAACGGTCTTGGGCTTCGTCTTGGTACGCATCCAGGGGCTTGGTGTCCTGTCACGAATCCGTCAGATTTCCACCGAGGGCGGGGTTCCCGACCGTGAGCTTGTCCACGGCGCCATGATCCTGGTCGCCGGATTTCTTCTGGTGGTTCCGGGCTTCATCACGAGCACGATCGGCCTTCTGCTCTTCATCCCGCCCGTGCGCGACATCGCATGGCATTACATGCGGCGCCACATTATAATCCTGTCCGAGAGCTCGACCTTTTCGGCCCGTACCTGGCGCTACAGCCGGGAAGACAAGGTCATCGACCTGGATGAGGACGAATATTCGTCGAGCCGCTCGGCCGGAGACACCCCCTGGCGGAGGATCGACAAGGATTAGACCTCCCGCAACTTGTAATGACAGAGGGTGCGTGTTAGCAGCGAATCGAGGGAAATGACGCCTCTTGAGGCAACAGCAAAGGACATGATGGAATGGCGGATCAACCGCAGGACAACAACGGGGCTGCCGCTCCGGAAGGTAACAAGCAGCCGAATCTGAGCATTCTGGCGCAGTACGTGAAGGACCTGTCGTTCGAGAACCCTGGCGCGCCGAAGTCGCTGGTGTCTCGCGGCAATCCCCCTTCGATCAACATCAACGTCAACGTCAACGCGAACCCGGTCTCGGGCACGGACTACGACGTCGTTCTGACGCTCGCCGCGAAGGCTGAGCAGGAGAATTCCGTCCTGTTCAACGTCGAGCTGGTCTACGGTGGTGTTTTCCGCGTGGAGGGCTTCCCGAAGGAGCACCTTCTGCCGATCCTGTTCATCGAGTGCCCGCGCCTGCTCTTCCCGTTCGCCCGCCAGATCATCGCGGACGCGACGCGCAACGGCGGCTTCCCGCCGCTGATGATCGACCCGATCGACTTCGCGCGCATGTTCCAGCAGCGCATCGCCGAGGAACAGGCGAAGGCCAAGGTGCAGGTCTCCTAAGACCTGAGTCCTACAGACGATATGAGCAAGCCGCGGTGGGAAGCCAGCGCGGCTTTTTCATTTGTGCCCGGCTTTGGAGCAGGGAAAAGTGGAAACCGGTTTTCCGTCCGGAACTGCGACAAGACAATTGCTTGGAGCTATTCAGAGGTTCCGTGAAAATCTGAACTGCTCTGGAAATTCTTGAGCGCCCGGTTGCCCGACCTTCGAGCTTCCTCCGTGACCACACTGCCGGAAGGTCTTAACCCGTCTTGGCCTCGTCCGCCGGCGCGTCCAGCTTGAGCCAGAGCGCCTTGGGGCCAAGCGAGGCCACCATGGCCTGGTGCGCGGCAAGTTCCTCGGGCGACAGCCGCGAGGGCAGGGGGCGCGGCCTTGGCGGCAGCGTGATCGCCACCTGATGACCCGTATCATCGCTGGCCTGCTCGATCGGATTGACTTCCAGGCCGAAGCTGGCCTGCTTGCCGCCCACCAGCTCGATATAGACTTCCGCCAGCAGCTCGGCGTCAAGCAGAGCGCCGTGTTTGGTGCGCCGAGAATTGTCGATTCCGTAGCGGCGGCAGAGCGCATCGAGCGTGTTCGGGCCCATCGGATGCTTTCGCCGCGCGATCGCGAGCGTGTCGATCACCCGATCCGGCTGGATCAGCAACTGCCCGATCCGCTCGAACTCGGCATTGATGAAACCGATGTCGAAGTTCGCGTTGTGGGCGACGAGCTTCGCGCCGTCGATGAACTGGATGAATTCGTCCGCAATCTCCGGAAAGGTCGGCTTGTCCGCCAGATCGGCATCGGAGATGCCATGCACCGCCAGCGCGTCCGGATGCACGGAACGACCCTGCGGATTGATGTAGTAGTGCAGGCTGCGTCCCGTCGGGAACCGGTTGACCAGCTCGACGCAGCCGAGCTCGATCACGCGATCCTCGCGTGGATCAAGGCCGGTGGTTTCCGTATCGAAGACGATTTCCCGCATGTAGACCTTCATACGCGACCATCATGGCCGAAGCCAGAGCCCGCGTCCCCGTGTGGATAAGTCACGCGCCGCGCAGTTGCCGCAAGATTTCCCGCACCGCCTGCCGGGCCGGCTCGATCCCATAGCCTGTTTCAATGACGAAATCGGCGCGTTGGCGCTTTTCCTCGTCCGGCATCTGCCTGGCGCGGATGGCCTCCAACTTTTCTTCCGTCATGCCCGGACGGGCAAGCACCCGCTCCTTCTGGACATCGGCGGGCGCCGAAACGACGACCACCTTGTTTACCCGCTCGCGCCCTCCCGTCTCGAAGAGCAGTGGGATGTCGAGAACGACGACAGGCGTCCCCTTCTGCCGGTGCTCCTCCAGGAAGCGTTCGCAATCCGCCCGAACCAGCGGATGAATGACCGTCTCTAGCTTCTTCATCGCCTCTGGGTTTCCCACCACACGTTGCGCGAGCTTCTCGCGATTGACTACCCCGTGCTCGACCGTTCCGGGAAACAGCTCCTCCACCAGCGGCGCGGCCTCACCCGCATAGAGCCGGTGGACGGCAGCATCGGCGTCATGCACCGGCACGCCTTCGTCCATGAAGAGCCTGGCCGTGGTGGTCTTGCCCATGCCAATGGAACCGGTGAGGCCCAGAATGATCAATGCGCCTTCTCCATGTCCTCGATCACCAGCGCCCGCAGGTCCTCCGTCACCTCGGGCCGGCGGCCGAACCAGCGTTCGAAGCCCGGCACAGCCTGGTGCAGCAGCATGCCGAGACCGTCCACGGTCGTCAGGCCACGCTGCGCCGCCGCTTTGAGAAGCGGTGTTTCGAGCGGTATGTAGACGATATCCGTGACGACGGCTTTTTCAGGGAGCGGGTCGAGCGGCAGGTCGTAGGAAGAACCGCCGTCCATGCCGAGCGACGTCGTGTTGACGAGCAGACTGGTGTCCGCCAGCAGTTCAGCCATCGCCTCCCACCCGTGCGCCGAAGTTCCGCCGCGGAAGTGATGGCACAGTTCCTCGGCGCGCCAAACTGTCCTGTTCACGATGCGTATATCGCGGAAGCCACGCGTCTGCAGCGCGTGAACGATCGCCCGCGCGGCACCTCCGGCGCCAAGCACCGTGGCAACGCCGCCCCGATCCCAGCCGGGCGCCCGCTCGTCGAGATTGGCGGCAAAGCCGTAAGCATCGGTGTTGCTGCCGCAAAGTCTGCCATCCTCGAACCAGAGCGTATTGGCCGCACCGATAGCCTCGGCCGACTCGTCCTTCTGTTCCAGTAGCGAGAAGGCCGCTTCCTTGTGCGGAATGGTAACGTTGCAGCCGGCGAAGCCTTCCTCCCGCACCGTCCGGATGAACTCCGGGAACGTTTCCGGCGCCACCTCCCGCCGCTCATAGGATCCGGCGATGCCATAGGCGCGCAGCCAGTGATTGTGAATGAGCGGCGAGCGCGAATGCGCCACCGGAAAGCCGCAGACGAACGCGCGCGGAAAATTCTCAGCCATCGATGACCTTCAGTTCTCTGAGCCTGGCGAGGAGCGGCAGGAGCGGCACCCCGACGATCGTGAAATAATCGCCTTCGATCTTCTCGAATAGCTGGATTCCTTCGCCCTCGATCTGATACGCGCCGACGCTCTTCAGGGCGATGTCGCCCACTCTCGCCAGGTGGCGGCCGATGAATCCGGGATCAAGCTCGCGCATCGTCATCCGCGCGATCTCGACGTGCCGCCACACCGCCTCGCCGTTTCGGGCGAGCACGATGGCGCTGTTGAGCTGGTGCGTCTTGCCGGACAGCGCCAGCAGATGCCGCCGCGCGCCTTCCATGTCCGCGGGCTTGTGGAAGATCCGGTCGCCGAGCGAAAGCGTCTGGTCGCCGCCGATCACCCACCGGTCCGGGTAGCGCTCGGATACGTTCACCGCTTTCGCCTCGGCAAGGATCTGCGCCACGTCCTCCGGTGTCACGTCAGCGCCTTCGAGGCTCTGTTCCACGGCACGCTCGTCGATTTCCGGCGCGACCGCCTCGATCGAAAGCCCCGCATTGGCCAGAAGCTGGCGGCGGAACGGGCTGGTGGATGCGAGAATGATGGTCTCAGCTTCCGGCATGGTGTCCTCCTTGGCGCCACTTCTGGCGCAGGTCGAGAATGGCGGCTGCCGTTTCTTCGATCGAACGGCGGGTCACGTCAATGATGGGCCACCCATGTCTCTGGCAAAGCTGACGCGCATAGGCGAGCTCATTGGCGATTGCCGTCTTATCTATATACGTATCCACGCGGTCTGGCAGCTCCGCCGTCCCTAGCTCCCGGTTCCGGCGGACTTGCGAAATTCGCTCGGCCGACGCCACGAGTCCGACGATCAGCGGATTCTTCGCATTGATGAGCGCCTCCGGCAGCGGCACGCCCGGCACGATCGGCACGTTGGCCGTCTTGATGCCGCGATTGGCGAGATAGATGCTCGTCGGCGTCTTTGACGTGCGTGAGATCCCGACCAGAATGATGTCTGCCTGATCAAGCTCGTGGGCGAGCTGCCCGTCGTCATGCTCCATCGTGAAATTCAGGGCATCGATGCGGCGGAAGTAGTCCGCGTCCAGCACGTGCTGGGCGCCCACGCGCCGTCCCGCTGGCGTGCCCAGATAGGCCTGGAACACGGACAGCACCGGCTCCAGAACATTGACGCTCGGCAGGCCGATGTTGACGCACCATTCATCCACCTTTCGGGCCAGTTTCTGGTCCACCATCGTGTAGAGAATGATGCCGGGTTCCGCCTCGATGCCGGCAAACACTTTCTCCAGCTGCTTTTCCGTGCGGATCATCGGGTAGATGTGCTCGATCGCCCGCGCATTCTTGTACTGCGCCGCCGCGGCGCGACCAGCAGCCAGGAGCGTCTCTCCGGTCGAATCGGAGATCAGGTGGAGATGAAAGAAATTCTGCTGCTTATGCACACATTGCTCCCGTGCTGTGGACACGTGTTGATAGCTTGGAGAGCCGTCCAAGGCGAGACCGCCGCTTGGGATAATCGGCCCCCTTATTCACATTTCACCCCCCAGTGAAAATGAATCCGGCCCTGTAGAGAGTTATGTTGGAATCAGTTCCGTTATCCCCAGCCCCGCGCACGGCCAGCTGCGAATCGCCTCATCCCTACTTCCTTGACTCCAATGTAGGATTCCTGATCTTCCAAATCTTTATCCAGAGATTATAAGGGCTGCACACAGAGCGCTGTCCGGCTTCGCATTTTCAGCCCTTTGGTGGATAAGTCGGAATTCACAGTGCGCACAGGGAATTAGAAAAAGAAGATTCCAGATTCAGGATTCTTTTTGACGGATCGCGGAGAGATATCGGAGATGACAGTGCGGAAGTTTCTCCTGGCCGCAAAAGGTCAGGGTGTGTTCCCCCCACCTGTTTGGCTGATGCGGCAGGCGGGCCGGTATCTCCCGGAGTACAGGGAAACCCGGAAAAAAGCGGGTTCCTTCCTCGACCTCTGTTACAACCCTGAGCTGGCCGTCGAGGTAACTCTTCAGCCGATCCGCCGTTTCGGCTTTGACGCCTCCATCCTTTTCTCCGACATACTCGTCGTACCTCACGCCCTGGGGCGTGATCTCCGCTTTGAAGAGGGACGTGGTCCGGTCATGACGCCGATCGAACCGGGCGACATTGCATCTCTTGAACCGGAGTCGATCCACGAGAAGCTCGAGCCCGTCTATGAAACGGTCCGCCGCTTGCGCGTCGAACTGCCGGACGAAACGGCCCTTGTCGGCTTTTGCGGGGCTCCCTGGACGGTTGCCACCTACATGATCGCCGGCCACGGAACCCCCGACCAGGCGCCGTCCCGTGTCTTTGGCTATCGTCATCCGGAAGCTATGGACGAATTGCTCGGGAAACTGACGGAAGCTTCCGCTGCCTATCTCATCCGCCAGATCGAGAACGGAGCCGATGCGATCCAGATTTTCGACTCCTGGGCAGGCGTGCTCGATCAGCCCAGTTTCGAGCGCTGGTGCGTGAAGCCGGTGACCGAGATCGTGAAACGTGTAAAGGCGCGTTTCCCGGACGTTCCCGTGATCGGTTTTCCCCGGAATGCAGGTCTGCTTTACGCAAATTACCGCAGCTCCACAGGAGTCGACGTCCTGGGACTCGACTGGACCGTGCCGATGAGTCAGGCTTCTGAACTGCAGACTCAGGGTCCGGTGCAGGGAAACCTTGATCCCATGCGGCTTCTGGCCGGTGGCAAGGCGCTCGAAGAGGGGGTGCGTACCATTCTCGAAACGCTCGGGAATGGCCCGCTCATCTTCAATCTGGGGCATGGCATCACGCCACAGACGCCGATCGAGCACGTGGAGCAGATGTTGAAACTGGTGAGGAAACAGGCCTGATGGCTAAGGTTGACACGGACGGCAGCAAGGCGGGAAAGCGCGCGTTCACTGCGCTGCTCATCTTTGCCGTTCTTTCCGTTCTGCTCTTCGCGTTGGCTCCGGACGACCTCTATCTCTGGATCAAGGCACTGCATGTCATAGCGGTCATCTCGTGGATGGCCGGCATGCTCTATCTGCCTCGCCTTTTCGTCTACCATGCCGACTGCGAAAAGGGCTCGCCGCAGAGCGAGACCTTCAAGGTGATGGAAAAGCGCCTGCTGCGCTACATCATCAACCCGGCCATGATCGCCTCATGGGTGTTCGGTCTTTGGCTTGCCTGGAAAGTCTTCGGTTTCCAGGGCGGCTGGCTGCATGCCAAGCTCGCGCTGGTGGTTCTTCTGTCTGGTGTTCACGGCTATTTGTCGGCCGCTGTCCGCCGTTTCGCCAGTGATGCGAATGAGAAGCCTGCGCGCCATTGGCGCATGGTAAATGAATTACCAACAGTACTGATGATCCTTATCGTCATAATGGTTATCGTTAAGCCTTTTTAGGTCGCCTGCGACTTCTTATCTAGAACGCGGACGGACCGAACTACCAACAAGCTTCTTGCGCTTTGCTGCCAGTCGCGGTAGAAGAAGGCTCCTCCCACATCAGGTTAGGTTGTCGTCTCTGCCGCGGAAATCCGGACACGACCGGACCATCAAGCGCCTGCCTACTCCTTTTTTGATTCTCTCACCTACCTAGAGACCACCCATATGCAGCAGATGAAGTTACAAGAGCTGAAGAGCAAATCGCCGACGGATTTGATCGCGTTTGCCGAATCGCTCGAGGTGGAAAACGCAAGCATCATGCGCAAACAGGAGCTGATGTTTGCCATTCTGAAGAAGCTTTCGACGCAGGACATCGAGATCATCGGCGAGGGCGTTGTCGAGGTTCTCCAGGATGGATTCGGATTCCTGCGTTCTGCTTCCGCCAGCTATCTTCCCGGCCCTGACGACATCTATATTTCGCCTTCGCAGATCAGGCGCTTTTCTCTCAAGACCGGCGACACCGTTGAAGGCCCGATCCGCAGCCCCAAGGAAGGTGAGCGCTACTTCGCACTTCTGAAGGTCAATTCGATCAATTTCGACGATCCCGAAAAGATCCGTCACAAGATTCACTTCGACAACCTGACGCCGCTCTATCCGAACGAGCGGTTCAAGATGGAAATCGACGATCCCACCAGCAAGGATCTGTCCGCACGCATCATTGACCTGATCGCTCCGCTCGGCAAAGGTCAGCGCGCCCTGATCGTGGCGCCGCCGCGAACCGGTAAGACGGTGCTGCTTCAGAACATCGCGCACTCCATCACCACCAATCATCCCGAGTGCTATCTCATCGTCCTTCTCATCGACGAGCGTCCGGAAGAAGTGACGGACATGCAGCGCTCGGTGAAGGGCGAGGTGATTTCTTCGACCTTTGACGAGCCGGCTGCCCGTCACGTCCAGGTGGCCGAGATGGTCATCGAGAAGGCCAAGCGCCTGGTGGAACATGGCCGCGACGTCGTCATCCTGCTCGACTCGATTACCCGCCTCGGCCGCGCCTACAACACCGTCATCCCGTCCTCGGGCAAGGTGCTGACCGGCGGTGTTGACGCGAACGCTCTTCAGCGTCCGAAGCGCTTCTTCGGTGCGGCCCGCAACATCGAGGAGGGCGGTTCGCTCACCATCATTGCCACGGCGCTGATCGACACCGGCAGCCGCATGGACGAGGTGATCTTTGAAGAGTTCAAGGGCACCGGCAACTCGGAAATCGTTCTCGACCGAAAGGTTGCCGACAAGCGCATCTACCCGGCGATCGACATCCTCAAGTCCGGTACCCGCAAGGAGGACCTGCTGGTCCCGCGCAACGAGCTGCAGAAGATCTTCGTACTGCGCCGCATCCTCGCGCCGATGGGTACCACGGATGCGATCGAGTTCCTCATCGACAAGCTGAAACAGACGAAGAACAACGCAGAGTTCTTTGATTCGATGAATACTTGATTTCAGTCAAACTATTTGGACGAATGCAGAACGGCGCCGGAACATCCGGCGCCTTTTGTTTTATTGTTTGAGGTATTACTTTTATAATAAAGCAAATATACTTACTGTTTCTGTGGGACCTGACCGATCTGGAAACGGCTGCCGGCCAACCGCGATGAGACCAAGTGTCGAATAGCACAGCCGGCCATTTGCAAGAAAACACCCTCCAGCCAGACGGCAGGAGAGTGTGATCTGATCGCGGGTGTGCCCGGTTCGGCGACGACCTTTAGAGAAGAGCTTTTCTGAGTTCGGCAGGATCGGTGATAGGCGCAAGACAGCTTTGGCCGACGCACAGCCAAGCGGCGTTCTTGCTGCGGTCGACGGATATGCCCGCTGCTTTCTCCGCCTTGGCGGGTTCGGACCCGAGTCTGATATCCACACGGCGCGGATCGAGGATGCGGTTTGCTTTGGCAAGCAGCGCGCCGCTCCCGTCATGAAGCATCAGCTTGTGCGGCTTCTGAGCGATTGCCGAGGCATAGACCACGCCGACCTGGCCATAAAGCAACGTTTCAACGCGCGCCGAGGCGGACGCCGCTGCCTTCAGTGCCTTGTCATAAAGCGTATCATTCCCGGTAATGATCGCAAGCTTCGTGAGGGCCTCGATGATCTGTGACGAGGGCGAGGGAATGGCCTCGTCAATGTCGCCACGGATACGCACCGGCACGTCGCGACTGTCGGAGGCTGTCAGATAATAGCCTTCGCCCTTTTCATCTCCGTGCCAGCGATTGAGCATCTCCGCCCACTGTTCCGCCTGGACGAGATAATCCTCGTTCCAGGTCGCTTGATAAAGCGCGAGCGAAGCCTTGATCATCGCGGCATAGTCGCTGGAAAGGCCGGGGAACAGCATGGCATCGCCGCGAACGCTATGGGGCAGGCGTCCGTCGCGCATCGTGCTCTGAATGAAAGCATAGACCGATTGTGCCGCCTCGATCCACTCGGGCCGTGAAAACACCCGCCCAGCCTCCGCGAGCGCATTGATCGCAAGACCGTTCCAGTCGATCAGGATCTTGTCGTCGCAACCGGGACGCACGCGCGCCTTTCGGGCATCCGCGAGCTTGTGTTTCAACGTGTGTAGCCGGCGCTCGCTGGGCTCTTCCAGAATGTTGGGGGAGGCCGACCTGTGCAGGATGGGTCCACCTTCCCACGTGGCGGGCTTGGAAAGCTGATAGGTCTGCAGCAGTTCTTCGGCGCCGTCCTTGCCGAGCACTGAAACGAGCTCGTCCTCGGTCCAGGTGTAGTATTTGCCTTCTTTGCCTTCCGAATCCGCGTCAAGGCTGGAGGCAAACCCGCCCTGCGCCAGCCACATCTCGTTCAGCATCCATTTCACCGTTTCTTCCACGCGCACGCGGAAGAGCGGGTCGCCCGTCTCACCGTAAGCCTGGCAGCAGAGCGAGATGATTTGGGCATTGTCATAAAGCATCTTCTCGAAATGCGGCACCAGCCATTCGTCGTCGGTCGAATAGCGCGACATGCCGCCGCCCACATGATCGTAAATGCCGCCTGAGAGGATAGCCCTGAGCGTCGTCAGCACCATGTCTCGGTGTTCGGCCGTGCCGTATTCGAGCCAATCGAGCCAAAGCAGGTTGAGGAAGGGCACGTTCGGGAATTTCGGCGCGCCCTTCATGCCCCCGCGTTCACGGTCCATGGTCGTGCCAATCCGGTTTGCCAGTGCATGCAGCGCGGACGGTTGGAATTCCTTCCCACCCTTCTGCGGCGAAAGCACGTTCTGGACGTGCGAAGCCAGCGCATCCGCGCTCTCGACGAGTGTGCGACGCTGCTCCTGCCAGGCCTGATGGATCGCGTTCAGAATCTCGATGAACCCCGGACGCCCGAATTTCGGTTCTTTCGGAAAATACGTGCCACCCCAGAAGGGCTTTCCGTCGGGCGTAAGAAACATTGTAAGCGGCCAGCCACCCTGGTCGCCCATTGCCTGCAGCGACGTCATGTAGATCTGGTCGATGTCCGGCCGCTCCTCGCGATCCACCTTGATGTTGACGAAGTATCGGTTCATGACCTCCGCCACCTGCTCGTCCTCGAAGCATTCATGCGCCATGACATGGCACCAGTGGCAGGCGGCATAACCGATGGAGAGGAGTATGGGCCGGTCGAGCTGCTTCGCCTCGTGCAGCGCGGCCGCGCTCCACGGCCTCCAATGCACCGGATTGTCCCTGTGCTGGAGAAGATATGGGCTGGTTTCGTTGACAAGCAGGTTCTTCTGAGGCAGGGCCACAATGATTCTCCGGAAAACGCGACGTGACCGATAGGTAGAGCAGAACTAATGCGCGATCAAATCTTCAGCACGGATACCATCTTTGCGCTTTCCAGCGGCAGCCTGCCATCGGGCGTTGCCGTGATCCGCATCAGCGGCCCGCAATGCCGGGCCATTTGGGAGGAGCTTTGTGGATCCGAACCACAGCCGCGCAGGGCCGCTTACGTGGCGCTGCGCGACACAGACAATGAACTGATCGACCGCGGAATCGGCATCTTCTTTGCCGGGCCAGCAAGCTTTACCGGAGAGGACTGCGTCGAGCTCCAGGTCCACGGCAGCAAGGCTGTGGTGGCGAAGCTCCTGTCTACCTTGTCGGCTATGCCGGGTTTGCGTGCAGCGGAGGCGGGCGAGTTCACGCGTCGCGCCTATATGAACGGCAAGCTGGACCTGGCCAACGTTGAAGCATTGTCCGATCTGATCGCAGCCGAAACGGAAACCCAGCGCCGTTTTGCAATTGCCAATTCGAGCGGCCGCCATCGGGAGATCTATGATTCCTGGCGCGCGAAATTGATTGAGGCGAGGGCGCTTATCGAAGCAGAGCTGGATTTCGCGGACGAAGCCGACGTGCCAGGCTCCGTATCTGACCGCGTCTGGAAGGACGTGCGCGAGCTTCGAGGGCGCATCTCGGCGCACCTATCCGCGTATCATCATGCCGAAATCATTCGCGAGGGCCTGCAAGTCGTCATTCTGGGTGCCCCCAATGCAGGCAAGTCCAGTCTGATGAACGTGCTGGCGCAGCGGGACGTGGCAATCGTCACGGACGAGGCAGGAACGACACGCGACGTACTGGAGGTCCATCTTGATCTCGGCGGTCTGAAAGTGAACCTGGCGGACACGGCCGGACTGCGCGAAACCCCCGGCAAGGTGGAGGCCATCGGCATTCAGCGTTCGCTTGACCGCGCGTCCTCCGCCGACTTGGTTCTTCTGGTCGAGGACATGGCCAACCCCGTCATGGTTCCCGGCCTACCGGATGTTCCAACCATACGGGTGGGCAACAAGGCTGATCTCGTGACTGACACCAAGTGCAGGGACTACGATTGTGTGATCTCGACGCGGACGGGAGAAGGTATCGACCGCCTGATTTCGTCATTGCGCCAGCACGCGGACCAATATACTGCGAGCGCCGGGTCGATCATTCCCTTCCGGGAACGACACAAGGTTCTCCTCGAAGAAGCGCTAGCCCATCTGGATATTGCTTTGGAGGAATCAGAGCTTGAACTCGCCGCCGAACGCATGCGTCTCGCTTCAGATGCACTGGGGCGCATTTGCGGCCGCATTGACGTGGAGGACCTGCTGGACACCATTTTTGCCCGCTTTTGCATTGGGAAGTAGGTATGCGCGGCTTGGATCGCCTATGGCCATGATTCACGTGAAACAGCGACAAAACGACTGTCTGAGCTGACTCACGTGAAACATAGCCTGCTATACCAACGCGACTCACGTGAAACACGTCGCATGAAAACGGGATGACTCACGTGAAACAGGCGCTCCGAAGAGTTGTTCAGTTTCACGTGAAACAGCCTTGACCTGAGCGGACAACAGGCGCATTCAGCGCGCAAGTGGAGCTGAATATGCACGAACTCTATGATGTTATTGTCATTGGCGGTGGTCATGCCGGCTGTGAGGCCGCAGCCGCTGCGGCGCGTATGGGCGTCCGTACCGCGCTTGTCACGCTCAGGTTCGACAATATAGGTGTAATGTCCTGTAATCCCGCCATCGGTGGAATTGGCAAGGGACAGCTCGTCCGCGAGGTCGATGCGCTCGATGGTTTGATGGGTCGTGTCGCTGACGCCGCAGGCATCCAATTCCGGTTGCTGAACCGGCGCAAGGGGCCTGCGGTCCGCGGGCCGCGCACCCAGGCGGACCGCAAGCTCTATAGGCTCGCGATGCAGGATGCAATCCAGGCCACCGCCAACCTCGACGTCATTGAGGGCGAGGCCGAGGAAATTCTGATAGAAAATGGCCAGGTGGCCGGCCTGATCGTCGGTGGCGACCGCAAGCTATTTTGCAAGTCTCTGATCCTGACGACTGGTACGTTCCTGCGCGGTCTCATTCACATCGGCGAAAAACGTATCCCCGCCGGCCGCATCAACGAGCCGGCCGCTATACGGCTTTCGGGCTCTCTTGAGAAGGTCGGGTTCAATCTGGCGCGCCTCAAGACGGGCACGCCTGCGCGCCTCGACGGCCGGACCATCAACTGGGAAGTGCTCGGCAAGCAGGAGGCGGACGAGGATCCGGTTCCGTTCTCGTTGATGACGGACAAAATTACAGTTCCCCAAATTACCTGCGGGATCACGCGCACGACGGCTGAGACTCACCGTATCATCCGTGAGAACCTTACGAAGTCCGCGGTCTATTCCGGCGCAATCGAAGGTGTCGGTCCGCGCTACTGCCCGTCCATCGAGGACAAGATCGTGCGCTTTGCGGATCGCGAATCCCATCAGATCTTCCTCGAGCCCGAAGGCCTGGACGACCATACGGTCTATCCGAACGGCATCTCGACCTCGCTCCCCGAGGACGTGCAGGACCGTTTCATTCACAGCATGCCGGGCCTGGAGAATGTCCGCATCCTGCAATTCGGCTATGCCATTGAATATGACCACATCGACCCGCGCGAGTTGTACCCCTGGCTGGAAACAAAGCGGGTGAAGGGCCTTTTCCTCGCCGGGCAGATCAACGGCACCACTGGCTACGAGGAGGCCGCGGCTCAGGGCATCGTAGCGGGCATGAATGCCGCGCGCCTGGCAGGTGGTCTTTCTCCCGTGATCATCAGCCGGTCGGATGCCTACATTGGCGTGATGATTGATGATCTCATCACCAACGGCGTCACGGAACCATATCGCATGTTCACGTCGCGGGCCGAGTTCCGTCTCTCCCTGCGTGCGGACAACGCGGACGAGCGGCTGACTCCGCTCGGAATCGAAATCGGTTTGGTTGGCACCGCACGGCGTGAGCGTTTCACTGAATTTCAGAACCGTCTCGCCCGCGCCCGTCAGCTTGCCCAAAGCCTGACAATTACGCCCTCGGAAGCCGCCCGCCACGGCATAACGCTCAATCAGGATGGCGTGCGCCGCAGTGCCTACGATCTGTTGTCCTACAACGACCTGTCCATCGACCGCCTTGCGGAGGTCTGGCCAGAACTGCGCCAGTTTGACTCAAAGACGCAGGAGCGTCTACAGACGGAAGCCCGTTACGCGGTCTATTTGGAGCGGCAGAGGGCAGACGCGGAACGTCTGAAGCATGAGGAAAATCGGGAGATTCCAGAGGATCTTCAGTTCGATGGGATGCCCGGCTTATCCAATGAATTAAGGGAGAAGCTTAAGCGCCGGCGTCCGCGCACGATAGCTGAGGCGCAAAGGATCGACGGCATGACGCCGTCAGCCCTGGCGATCATCATGCTTCACATGGGTAAGACCCTGGAGAAGGGTGCCGCATGACCGAGAAATACCAATCCCTCCAAGACGCGGCCGGCCCCGTTTCACGTGAAACATTCGAGAAGCTCTGCAACTTTGAAGAGTCCTTCAAGCGCTGGGCAGTGAAGATCAATCTGGTGGCGCCCTCGACCCTCCCGACCGTATGGGAGCGGCATATTCTCGACAGCGCCCGCCTGTTTAAGCTAGCTCCGCATTCCACGAAATGGGTGGACATCGGCTCGGGCGGGGGGTTCCCGGGGGCCGTGATGGCGATACTGCTCGGCGAGCGCCCGGGCGCGCACATTGATCTTGTGGAGAGCAACCGCAAAAAGGCCTCGTTTCTGGCGGTGACCCTCGCGAGCCTCAACGCTCCCGCGAAAGTTCACGCCATGCGGATCGAGGAGTCTTACGACAGGGTCGGAAAGCCCGAGGTGGTCACGGCGCGCGCCTTGGCGCCGCTGCCGCTTCTTTTGGAGCTCGCTGAACCCTGGCTCGTTGCCGGTGCCGTCGGCTTGTTTCATAAAGGTCGGGATTATCAGCGCGAAATTGAAGAGAGCAGTATCAGTTGGCGTTACGATTTGGTAAAACACGACCATGAATCGAAATGGGGTGATGGCGTGATTCTGGAGATTCGCAATCTTCAGCACCTCTAACACACTGGTGTAGCGAACAGGCTGTGTGAGCAAATGAGCACGCGACCGAAAATCATCACCGTAGCCAATCAGAAGGGCGGGGTTGGCAAGACCACCACGGCAATAAACCTCGCGACGGCGCTTGCGGCAATTGGCGAGAAGGTCCTGATTATCGATATCGACCCGCAGGGCAACGCCAGCACGGGTCTGGGTATCGACAAGGAGGCGCGGAAGAAGTCGTCCTACGATGTGATGGTGGGTGAGGCCGGAATCCAGGATGCGGCGATGGAAACCGCCGTTCCAGGGCTCTGGATTGTTCCGTCCACGATGGACCTGCTGGGCGTGGAGCTGGAAATCTCCCATCAGCCGGATCGTGTTCTGAAGCTCCGGCACGCACTGCGTGATATTTCACAGCCGGCCCCGTACACCTATGTATTGATCGACTGTCCGCCATCGCTCAATCTTCTCACGCTCAATGCCATGGCGGCAGCCGACTCGGTCCTCGTGCCTCTGCAGTGTGAGTTCTTTGCGCTTGAGGGACTTAGTCAGCTGCTCAAGACGGTTGAGCAGATCCGCTCGACAATCAATCCCCGGTTGAGCATCCAGGGCATTGTGCTGACGATGTTTGACCGCCGGAATAACCTGGCGGTTCAGGTGGTCGAAGATGTTCGGGCGTTCATGGGCGATACCGTTTACGAGACGGTTATTCCGCGTAACGTGCGCGTGTCTGAAGCGCCATCCTATGGCAAGCCCGCTATCCTGTACGATCTGAAATGTCCTGGCAGCCAGGCCTATCTGCAACTCGCCTCGGAGGTGATCCGGCGAGAGCGCCGGCCCAAGGCGGCGTGAACCGACCCCGTATTGCATGGAGTGTGAAGCGTCATGAATGAAGATCCCTCCCGCAGGCGCCTGGGGCGCGGATTGGCGGCCTTGATCGGCGAGATCGACCGTCCGCCGAGCGCCGGCCATGAATCGGCCGTGCGAGAGGATCGGCGTGTTCCGATCGAATTCATTTCGCCCAATCCGCGCAATCCGCGGCGCAGTTTTGCCGAGGAAGAGCTGGCGGATCTGGCAAATTCGATCCGTGAGCATGGCATTGTCCAGCCTGTCGTCGTGCGTCCGGCGCCCGTTGAAGGCCGCTACGAGATCATCGCTGGCGAACGGCGCTGGCGCGCTGCGCAGCGGGCGGGCCTCACCGAAGTTCCCGTCATCGTCCGGGACGTGGACGATCGTGTGGCGCTTGAGCTGGCGATCATCGAGAACGTCCAGCGTTCTGACCTGAACCCGATCGAAGAGGCCATTGGCTACCAGCAGCTGATGGAGGAGCACAACTACACCCAGGCCGACCTTGGGCAGGTGATCGGCAAGAGCCGCAGTCACGTGGCCAATACCCTGCGCCTGCTGAAGCTCCCGCAGTCCGTACGTGACATGATCGTCAACGGCGAACTCACGGCCGGCCATGCCCGCACCCTGGTGAATGCGCCGGACCCCGAAGCATTGGCGAAGAAGATCATCGAAGAGGGCCTGTCCGTGCGGCAGGCGGAGGCTCTTGCCGCTTCGCCGGATGCCTTGGAAGAGAAGCCGCGTGTCCGCCGTGAGAAGGATGCCGACACCCGCGCGCTGGAAAAGCTTCTGAGCGACCACATCGGCCTGAAGGTCCAGATCAACCATAAGGAAAATGGCGGCGGCGAACTCCGCGTAGGCTATAAGACACTCGAGCAGTTGGACGAACTCTGCCGCCTTTTGCAGCGCTGACGTGTAGCCCTCATCCTGAGTTTGTAGAAGGATGAGCTTGGCACCGGATGAGCCCGGTCCAGGGTGAGCCGCCAACGCTCTGGGATTGCAACCATTCCAAGCGCAAAAAAGGCCCTCGTGCTTCGAAAAGCTTAGCACGAGGGGCTTTTTGTTGTTCGCGTTCTTTGGACCATCGCGTCAGCCATCCCACCCCAAACAGTAGACTTGTCGACCACGGGGGGGGAACGTAATGCCGTTCGGTTTGTGCCCGGTTCACGTCACAGCAAGCGAACTCGAAGCGGCCTTCTGGTCAGGCAGTTGAAGCAAGAGACGGCTGGCCGATCTGTGTCGGGGTAAGGAACTGCGCGCCACTCTCTCCTGGCCGACAGTAGCGCCAATGAAAGCTCATTTCCTGAGCACGAACGTTCCACGTGAAACGCTTGCTGGCCCTACCGCCCCACCCGCGCGCTTTCCACCGCTAGAGCAAACAAAGCCTGACGGCTAAGTTCGCTCGCCAAGGCTTGTTGTTGGCGCGTGCGCAGCACTGCGCCGAGCAGGCGGTCCGCCGCAGACTGCAGCATCGACTGGGTCCACCGCTGGAGCGCCAGTTCCACGTTCTTCTTCCGGCTGTAGAAGATGGGCGGCCTGGCGCTGGCAACGACCGCTGACGCCGGCTTGCCTTCCTTGTCCATCTGCTCGCGCAGAATCTGCAGCCCCTGCACCTGGCGCAGCGCAGCTGAAAGGATGACAAAGGAAGGGTTGCCTCCGGCGAGGTAACGAGAAAAGAGCCGGTCGAACTCGGCCACACGCCCGCATAGCACGGCGTCGACAATTTCATCCGCGCTTTGCCCGGCCACGTCGCCGATGAGGTTTCGGACGTCATCGACGGTGATCGCGGAGGCGCCGTTGCAGTAAAGGACGAGCTTTTCGATCTCGCCGCGGGAAGCAAGCCGGTCACCGCCGAGATTCGCCTTGAGCAACTGCCGCGCTTCGAGCGCAATCCTCAGGCCTGCCTTGGCCAAAGCCTCGTCGATCAGTCCGTCCACGCCGCGCGCATCATCGGCATAGCAAGGGAGAGCCATGGCGGTCTTCGCGTCCTCGACGGCCTTGCGCAGCGGCGAAGTCTTCTTGAGGTCGCCGGCTTCCAGCAGGATGATCGTGTCCCGCGGCGGCTCGGAGAGCAGGCTGGCTACGTCCTTGACGATGCTGGCGTGGTTGCCGATCCCTTTTACCCAAACAAGCCGCCGGTCGGTGAACATAGACACGGTTCGCGCTTCATCGAGAAGACGGCCATCCTGATCGGCGTCATTTGCATCCAGCTTTATCACGCTGAACGGATCGTCGAGGGGCAGCCCGGTCTTGGCGGCAAATGCCGCCGCCCGTTCCGACACCAGACCCCGGTCGGGGCCATAGATGAGCACAATGGGAACGCTGGGGTCGGGCCGAGCAAGCCACCCGTCGACTTCATGAGATTTCTTCTGAGCCATGACCGGATACTACGCCACCGTGCATGCTTCCGGAAGAGCAGGCGAGCGCCCATGAACAGCAAGGCACGGCAGGACGGCCACGCACAGCCTTTCAGCTATCCTTAACCATGCTCGCAACGGGTCGATACAGGTCATAATTGTATCACGAATTCGGCCGTTTCCGCGCGCATCGTTTGTTTCAGTTTCGGTGGGGGCGCATGTGTACGGAGTTGGGTACGATGATTGCGTCTCTTGGAGCTGTTGCGGCCCTTGCCATGAACGCCGCCTTCACTGCTTTCAGCTGCAGCGACATTATTGGGGTGGTTTTCGACGATGAAAACCGCAACGGCATTCATGACCGCGGCGAGCGCGGGCTTCCAGGCATAGCCATCGCAACGGTGCATGGCGTCTGGGTGGTTACGGATCGACTGGGGCGGTGCGTCCTGCCCTGCGCCGTCGTGCCGGGACGTTTCGGCTCGAGTTACATCCTCAAGGTGGACACCCGCACGTTGCCGCAGGGCTATGAGCTCACCACGAGAAATCCGGCATGGCTGCGAGCGTCACAGGGCAGGGTGCATCAGGTGCGCTTTGGCGCTGCCAGAACGGCGCCGGCGGTGGGCCGTCTCCTGGATCCCTCCGCGCGGCGCTAGTCGGTTTCCAGGAAGATGGACTCCAGTTTGGACTCAGACCGTAAGCACCTCACAACCCGAGCTGACGGAGCGGTCGGGCGGTCCAGAGGCTGAACCACCTGGCCGCAAACTGGTTGACTGGTCCCGCCTCAGATACGTCCCATGAGGACGAGTATGAGCAGGACGACCAGCACCAGGCCAACGAGCCCCGACGGTCCATAGCCCCATCCGCGGGAGTAAGGCCAGGCTGGAACTGCGCCCAGCAGAAGAAGGATGAGGATGATGATGAGAATTGTGCCAAGCGTCATTGTTCTGTCCTGCCCATGATTGCGATACGACAGAACAACGCCGCCTGGGCGTCAGGGGTTCCGGGAAATGTTTCCCGGCGTAATAATGAGGTTCACTCCGCCGGATGCGCGGTTGGCGGCGCGCTTTCCTTTCCGTCGTCGGGTGTGCTCCCGCGGCGGCGGTGGAACAGCGATCCGAGCCACCGTGTCAGTCCGCCCTCATGCCGGTGCTCGCGCGTGAACACCATAAGCGCGGAGGGCGTCACAACGAGCGTCAGGATGGTCGCGAAGCTGAGCCCGTAGACGATGGCGCTCGACAGCGAGACCCACCACTGCGTCGACGGCGCGTTGAACGTGACCTCGTGGTGCGATAGTTCGAGACCCAGGCCGAACGCGATGGGCAGCACGCCGAGAACCGCCGAGATTGCGGTCAGAAGCACCGGCCGGGCGCGTTCGCGACAGGTCTGGATGATGGCGTCATACTTGTTCAGGCCCTCGTGCCGGAGGCGGTCGTAGGTGTCGATGAGCACGATGTTGTTGTTCACGACCACGCCGGCAAGCGCGATCACGCCTATGCCGGACATCACGATGCCGAATGGCTGCCCGGTTATCAGGAGGCCGAGGAACACGCCGATCGTGGACATGACGACCGTCATCAGCACCAGCCACACGCTGGTGAAGCGGTTGAACTGCGCCAGCAGCACCACGAAGATCAGGAAGATTGCCGCGCCAAAGGCATTGCCCAGGAAGGCCGCCGCCGCGTCGCTTTCCTCGCTCGAACCCGCGAGCTTCCAACGTGTGGAGCCGAGATCCATCTGCTGCAGGGCCTGGATCACTTGCTGCTGCACGGCCGCCACCTGGTAGTTGCTGGCCACGTTCGCGGTAACGGTAATCGTACGCTGTCCGTCGATGCGGTTCAGAATTCCGCTGCTCGGCTCCGGCTCGCGCACGACGAAATTGGAGATCGGCACCGGACCCTCGTTCGTCTGCACGCGCAGCTGGTCGAGTGTCGAGAGCGTGCGGCGGTCGTCCGGCAGGCGCAGCCGGATATCCACGGCGTCATCAACCCCGGCGGGCCGGTATTCGGAGAGCTTGAGTCCGTTCGTTACCAATTGCACCACGGAGCCAACCGCGGCGGGGCTCACCTGGTAGCGCGCTGCCATGGCGCGATCCACCCTGATCGCCCAGTCGACGCCCGGCGGCGGCAGACCGTCGGAAATGTCGATCACGCCGGGAATGTCCGCTATCCGCTGCGCGACCATCTTCGCGTGGTCGGCAAGGTTCGTGGGGTCGGCGGCAGAGAGCCGGATCTGGATCGGCTGGCCCGTCGGAGGGCCCGCCTCCGGCACGCGCACCTCGATTTCCACGCCGGGCATGTTGGCCATCTCGGCGCGCAGGTCGTTCAGGATCTCGTGGGCAGGCTTGCGTTCGCGCCAGTCCACGAACTCGTACTGAATGACGCCGATGACATCCTCGTCGATGTCCTGCCCGCCGCCGCGCGTCTTGCCGACGCGCGTATAAACCGACTTGATGCCGGGCCAGTCGAGCAGCTTCTCTTCGGCCGGCCGCACCAGCCGGTCCATCTCATCGAGAGAAAGATTGCCGCGCGCATGCACGTACATGAGCCCGTATTCGGGCTCGACATTCGGGAAGAACTCGACGCCCGCGCCATAGCGCGAATAGGCAAAGCTCACGCCGACCAGCAGACTGACGGCCAACACCAGCACGGTAACGGGATAGTGCACCGCCTTGCGGACAAGCTTGATGTACCACCCGTCCGGGCCCGGCTCAGGCTCCACGTGCGCCTTTGCGAACAGTGCGCCCAGCGTCGGCGTGAAGATCAGCGCATAGGCCATGGACGCCGCCAGCGTCACGATCAGCGTAATCGGCAGGTACTTCATGAACTCGCCGACGATGCCCGGCCAGAACAGCAGGGGTGAGAAGGCGGCGATGCGGGTCATCGTCGCGGCGATCACCGGGCCCGCCATGCGCTTTGCAGCCAGCTCGAACGCCTGGTCGCGCGGCATGCCTTCGGTCATGCGGCGCTCGGCGAACTCCGTCACGATGATCGCGTCGTCCACCAGCATGCCCACTGCCAGGATCAGGCTGAACAGCACGATCATGTTGACCGTGTAGCCGAGCAGGGCGAGGGCAAGGATGCCCATGAGGAACGAGGCCGGCACCGCAAGGCCGATGATGATCGAGGCGCGCCCGGACAGCGTGTAGAGCACGATGATGAAGACGAGGATGACCGCCACCAGCACGTGGTTTTGCAGCTCATCCAGCAGTTCGCGGATCATCTCCGACTTGTCCTGCGAGTAACTCACGGTGATCGAGGGCCCGAGCGACTTGGCATATTCCTCGGCGATCGCCTTCACCTGATCAACCGTCTCGACCAGGTTGGCGCCGACGCGCTTCTTCACCTCGATGGCAATCGCCTTCCGGCCGTCCAGACGGGTGATCGTCGTGGCGTCTGTGAAGGTTGAGCGCAACGACGCGAGATCGCGCGCGCGGATCACCGCATCCTTGCTGGCGACGATCGGCAGGTTGGCGATATCCTCGAGGTTCTCGATCAGGGCAGGGACCTTCACCGCGAAGCGTCCGTCAGCCCCTTCCAGAGCGCCGGCGGCAACCAGGCTGTTGGAGGCGGCCACGCCTGACATGAGCTGGTTGAGCTGGATGCCGTAGGAGGAAAGCTTCACCGGGTCGATGATGATTTCCACCAGCTCGTCACGGGAGCCCTGGAGCGCGCCTTCCAGCACGCCAGGCACTTCCTCGATCCGGTCGCGCAACTCCTTGGCTGCGTGGGTGAGCACGCGTTCGGGAACGTCGCCCGCGAGTGTCACGACGAGGATCGGGAACTCGGAGATGTTCACTTCGTGAACGCTCGGTTCTTCCGCCGCCTGCGGAAGCTCGCGCCGCGCGTCCGCCACTTTGGCCCGCACGTCCTCGAGCGCGTTCGAGAAATCGTATCCCGCCTGGAACTCGATCAGGACGTAACCGCCGCCCTCATAGGCGGAAGACCGCATTTCCTTCACGCCCTCAAGGCCCTTGAGGGCGGTTTCCATGGGTCTCAGCAGCAGCCGCTCGGAGTCCTCCGGCGAAATGCCCTGATACACGAGGCTCACGTAGATGATGGGAATCGGGACGTCGGGCTCGGCTTCCTTGGGAATCTGTAGATAGGACAGCGCCCCGGCGACGATGAAGAACGCCAGGATGGAAAGCGTCAGCCGCGCATTGTCAATGGCAAGACGGACGATGTTCATGGCGTTGCCCTCCTCCGAGCAACCGAGTTTGTCTCTCCGGGACACCGGTAGGCCGGATCACGCGTCCGGGCCGGGTTGTTATTGGAGCGCGCGGTGGCCGTTGATGCGCGCGAGGTTCTTGATCATGCTTTCATCCGCATCGCGGGCGACGACCTTCTCACCGTCGACGACGAAGTCCTGGCCGGCCACGATGATGCGCGCATCCGCCGGCACCCCGGCCACGTAGAGGGCTTCCGGCGTGTCATCGATGATTTCGATGGGATGGAACACCACCGTTCCGTCGGCTTCCACGCTGCGCACGCCCAGATCGCCGTTCGGATGCAGCGTGATGACCGACCGCGGTAGCGCCACGGCGGCCAGAGCCTTCGCCTGGGCGGCGATCTCAGCCGTCATTCCGGCGGGAATGGCGTTGTCCGGATTGGGCACTTCCACTTCGATACGGAACGTCCGCGTCTGCGGGGAGGCTGAACGGCTCACGTAGCGCAGCTTGCCCTGGACGGTCCGGCCATTGACGAGAGTCACCGACGCAAGATCCCCGGTCTGCAAGTTGCCCAGTTCGCGCTCGCTGATTTCGCCGGAAATGACGATCGGGTCGAGTTTCAGCAGGGTCGCCACTTCCGCGCCCTGCATGATCGCACTTCCCTCTTCGACGTGCGTCCGGTCGACGATCCCGGAGAACGGGGCAAGAATCTTGACGCGGTCGAGTTCGGCCTTTGCGAGCTGCAGCTGCGATTCCGCTGCCGCCAGGGCTGCACGTGTAGCTTCCAGCTGCAGGGATGCCAGATTGCCGCTCTTGGCAAGCCGTTCGGCCGCTTCGGCTTCGGCACGGCGCTGGGCAAGTGTCTGTTCCGCTGAGGCGACCGCGGCCTCCTTGCCTTCCGTATCCAGCCGCAGGATCAGATCGCCCTTTTCCACATGCTGGCCCTTCTCAACGGCCAGTTCCGCGATCACGCCGGCTGCACGGGAGGCCAGCACCACCTTCTTGTCAGGCTCCGTTTGGCCGGACACACGGATCGTGCGGGCATGTTCAAGCTGCGGGGGAACGGCCACCTGAACCGTCTTCTCGGGCGCGGCTTCAGTCTGCTCCTGGCTGGCTCGTTGAACCGGTTCCGGTTCGGCGCTGCCGACGGAAGAAAACTCGCCCGTGGCGACGTAGAGAATCGTGGCGCCAAGAACGCCCACTGCGATGACCTTGTGAAGCTTCAGCTTAGGCATACTGGAATCCATTTCCGGCCTGGTGAGCTCATTTGGCCCAGATAAGGACGCGTGCGCAATATTTCCATATCACAGACGCTGGAAGGCGGCTGACCCCTACAGTACGGCTGTGGTCTAATTGTGATTGGGTTGATTATTCCTGACAGAATGATGTCAGTATTAGAATATTCAGAAATATTCCGCACTTATCCTAATTGAACGCACTATCGCGTTCCTCGGGCGGGCGGCAGTGGGCGTTCGCGCGCGAACGCCATGGATTTTCTTGAACCTCAGTTCAAAAATTCTGCTTATCGGCGCATCAGGAATGCGAGAGCCGCGCCGAGGAACAGCAGCCCGGCCGCCACCCCCACGGTTGCGCCTGGATTATTGCGTGCGGTTCTGTGCAGATGCCGCGCGCCCCTCTGGATTTCTGGCAGGGCTTGCTCGCGGATCCATTCGGAGGCTTCGCCGCTGAGTTCGCGCGCTTCGCCCAGGGCGGTGCGGCCGTGTCGGCGCAGCTTTTTCTGCAGGGAGGCTACCTCGCTTGAAAGCTGGGCGATCTGGTCCTGGAGCGTTTCGCCGAGCGTCGTGTCGTATCTGTTGTCCATAACACGGTTCCTGAATATCGCTGTTCGGTTTCATCCATAACGGGAATGTCGGAAGCTGGTTCCAGTTGGGGCGGGGCATCAATTCCCATTGACATTTGAACGCGGCTTCGCCACCTCACGGTGGCGTTCGCAAGAAGGAAGGGCAGGTCCCATGACCGCCGAGACAGTTTCGGAATATCTCTCTGCGCCGCTTCCGCGCCGGCGCTCCGTTCCCGTGGATGTTGGCGGCGTTATCGTTGGTGGTGACGCGCCCGTCGTCGTCCAGTCGATGACGAACACCGACACCGCCGATGTCGACTCCACTGTGGCGCAGGTTGCGGCACTCCATCGCGCCGGGTCGGAGCTTGTGCGCATTACCGTCGATCGCGCGGAGTCGGCCGACGCCGTGCCGCGCATTCGCGAACGCCTCGACCGCCTGAACATCAATGTCCCGCTGATCGGCGACTTCCATTACATCGGCCACAAGCTTCTGGCCGAGCATCCTGCCTGCGCCGAGGCGCTGGCCAAGTATCGCATCAATCCGGGCAACGTCGGCTTTCGCGAGAAGCGCGACCTGCAGTTCGGCGCCATCATCGAGACGGCGATCCGCTACGACAAGCCGGTCCGCATCGGCGTGAACTGGGGTTCGCTCGACCAGGAACTGCTGACACGCCTGATGGACGAAAATCAGGCCAACGGCTCGCCGCTGACCGCGCAGCAGGTCATGCGTGAAGCCATCGTGCAGTCCGCCCTGATCTCGGCCCAGATGGCCGAGGAGATCGGCCTGCCCCGCAACCGCATCATCCTGTCCGCCAAGGTCAGCCAGGTGCAGGATCTGATCGCCGTCTACACGGAGCTCGCGAAGCGCTCCGACCATGCGCTTCACCTTGGCCTTACCGAGGCCGGCATGGGCAGCAAGGGCATCGTCGCCTCGTCGGCTGCCATGGGCATCCTGCTTCAGCAGGGCATTGGCGACACCATCCGCATTTCGTTGACGCCCGAGCCGGGCGGCGACCGCACGCGCGAGGTTCAGGTTGCCCAGGAGCTGCTGCAGACCATGGGCTTCCGCCAGTTCGTGCCCGTGGTCGCGGCTTGCCCCGGCTGCGGCCGCACCACTTCAACTGTCTTCCAGGAACTTGCCCAGAAAATTCAGGAGGACATCCGCCGCAACATGCCCGTCTGGCGCGAGAAATATCCCGGCGTGGAAAGCCTGCAGGTCGCCGTGATGGGCTGCATCGTCAATGGCCCCGGCGAGTCCAAGCATGCCAACATTGGCATCTCTCTGCCTGGAACGGGGGAGATGCCCGCGGCCCCCGTCTTCATCGACGGCAAGAAGGTGGCCACGCTGCGCGGGCCCCGCATCGCCGAGGAATTCGAGCAGATGCTGGCCGATTACATCGAGCGAAAATACGGCCTGCACACATCTGAACAGGATCGGGCTGTCACTGCCTGATTGGCAGTACGGCCGGTCCGGTCGGCGAGACGGGCCTCATGGTGAGCTGCCGAACCACGGGCCGATTTTGCATTCGCCTTCGGGTGCTTTGTCCCTCATCCGTTGACAAGCCCGGGTTGAGGGTTCCGGGCTAATGAGGCTGCGGCGTCCTAGTATTCCCGATATGCGACGAACCGCGCGGTCTCGATGAGTACCCCGGCCTTCTCGCCGAAGGGAGCCAGCAATTCCTCGGCCTGCGCGACAAGCCCGTTGAGCTGCTGCCTGGCCCACTCCACGCCATGAAACGCCACGAGCGTGCCCTTGCCGGCGGCGGCATCCTTGCCGGTTGCCTTGCCGACCTTCTCGGCGCTCGCGGTCACATCCAGCAGATCGTCGGCGAGCTGGAACGCGAGCCCGATCGCTTCGCCGAAGGCGGTCAGGCTCTCCCGCTCGGCATCGGTGGCGCTCCCGATGATGGCACCGGCCTGGCACGCGAAGCGGATGAGGGCTCCCGTCTTCATCGCCTGCAGCTGCACAATCTCCGCCTCGTCGGGCTTCACCTTCTCCGCGGCCAGATCGAGCGCCTGTCCGCCCGCCATGCCGCCCACTCCGGCTGCCCGCGCGAGTGCGGAAATCAGCTGCACCTTGACCGTCGCCGGCAGCTCTGTCTCGTCGCTGGCGATGATGTCGAAGGCGAGTGTCAGCAGGCTGTCGCCGGCGAGAATGGCGGTCGCCTCGTCGAATGCCTTGTGCACCGTGGGCTGGCCCCGTCGCAGATCGTCGTCGTCCATGGCCGGCAGGTCGTCATGGATGAGCGAGTAGCAGTGGATGCACTCCAGCGCAGCTGCCACTCGCAGGACCGCCGGGCCTTCGGCGTCGAACAGCCGCGCGCTTTCCAGCAGCAGGAACGGGCGCAGTCGCTTGCCACCGTTCAGCGCACCGTGGCGCATCGCGGCGATCAGGGTTTCTGGTCGGGCGATCTCTCCCTCGCGCGGGCGCGACGAGAGCAGCTCCGCAAGGAGCTGTTCGACCTGCGCCGCCTGAAGGAAAAAACGAGTTTCAAATGACAAGGGGGTCGAGTGATCCATTGGTCAGCGATGGCCCGTTACGGTTTTCCGGTCAAGGCATATCATCAGAAACATTTGCCACAAGTGCTGTCTGTGAGTATCTCAGTTTGAGAATTGGGGAGGCGAGTAGTTGGCAGCTCCGGAAGTAGAGACGGAAGAGAGGGCACTTGAGATGCCGCCACCGCGAACCGGCATTCGCGCCTCTGCACGGATCTGGCTCAGGCGCTTCTGGAAGCTGCTGCTGATCATCGTTGCCATTCCGCTCGTTCTCTCGATCCTTTACCGGCCAGGCTTCATCCATCCCGTCTCCACCCTCATGTTGGCAGATCTGGTCGCGCTCAAGGGTTATGACCGGCGCTGGGTGCCGCTGGAGGAGATGGGGCAGATCGGGCCCATCTCCGTGATGATGTCGGAAGATGCCAAGTTCTGCGCCCACAACGGCGTCGACTGGGGCGAGATGCGGGCGGTCCTGAACGAGTTCCTCAACGGTGAAAGCCCCCGCGGAGCGTCGACCATCACGATGCAGACCGTGAAGAACCTCTTCCTTCCCATTGGCCGGTCCTACGTCCGCAAGCTGGTGGAAGTGCCGTTGGCCATGTATTTCGACCTGATCTACCCGAAGCGGCGCATCATGGAGATCTATCTCAACGTTGCCGAATGGGGACCCGGCATCTATGGGCTTGAGGCGGCGTCGCAGCACTACTTTGGCCGTCCCGCCCGGGATCTGACAGCGCGGCAGGCCGCTCTTCTCGCTGTTACCCTTCCAAATCCGAGCGCGCGCAATCCGGCCAAGCCCTCCAACCAGCTGAACCGGCTGGCAAACCGGATCGAGCGCAGGGCCCGGGCGTCGGGCGCCTATATCGGGTGCATCGTGCAGGAATCCCGATGATCCGGTGTGCGGCGCACCTCTGGATGCCCGCTCTGTCAACAGCAAAGGGTTAGCCATGGTCAAACGCGGTGTTTCAATCGGCTTTCTCGGCAGGTTCGGCCGTTCGCAGGACATGCGCTATCTCGACGCTTCCTTGCGGAGCGCCGGACTGCACCCGTCGCTTGTTCCCGAGGGCGTGAAGATGGCCGCGGTGAGCCTGATGGCCGAAGACGGGCCGGAACCGCCTACCGGGGCCTATCCGCCGGTTGGCGCTCTCATGGCGCTGGCTGCGCTGGGCGAGGAGGAGTTTGCGCGCAACAACGGCGAGCCCGCACGTCGGGCCGTTCTGGGGCGCCTCGAACGGGCGCTGGAGGTGGGGAAGGGCCTTGATGCCTCGATCGTCCTCCTGATGCTGCACGCGGGGCTTCTTCATCCAACCTTAAGGGATGATTATGGTATAGAAGCCGACCAGGAGCCGGGGTGACGGGCGTTTCGGCGTCATTTGACTCGAAAAATGCGCGCTCCCCCACTGGCCAAAACGATCCAAGCCGTGTATAGGCGGCGCGAATTCTATTTTCTCGGCAGGCAGTAGCGCGGATTCTGCGCTCGGGTCCGTCGAGCAGCGGAGAGTATCATGGCAGTACCTAAAAGAAAGACTTCGCCTTCCAAGCGCGGCATGCGCCGTTCGGCCGATGCCCTGAAGGCTCCGACCTACGTCGAGGACAAGAATTCCGGTGAGCTGCGCCGTCCACACCACATCGACCTGAAGACGGGCATGTACCGCGGCCGCCAGGTTCTGCAGCCGAAGGAAGCGTAAGCTTCGACTCACGTCGTTTGCCCCGTTTTTCGTTCGGGGCACCGCACCGGGGCTCAGGCAACATTTGGCAGGGTCAACGGGTTACCGTGGGCCCTGCTTTCGTGTGCCCGCTTGAAACTTCTGGGCTGATGCAGTCCGGCTGCCGGCGGCAGCGGTTCCGGGAAACTCGGACACCGCTCTGATGGTCGATCGGATGTGTGTGCTGGATGCCGCGCGCGGTGCGGTGTGCAGGGGTTACTTGGTCAGCGAATCGATCTTGCGCTGCATAGCGGCGAGCTGCTCGCGAAGCTCCTGAAGCTCCGCGCTGGTCGGTCCGCCATTGGCCTTCTGGGGCTGAGGCTCTTCCTTCTTCTTTTCTTCCTTCTCCTGCGCGGGCGGCGGCTGCGGTGCGAAGAAGCGCATCGCCTCCTGGAACATCTGGATGTTGCGCCGCGTCGTCTCCTCGATTAGCGACATTGGCACGGTGAAATCCATGAAGTCCTTACCGCCGAAGGCCTGCTGCATCTGCTCGCGCATGCGCGCCTGTTCCTTGGCAAACAGCTGCATTGATTGCTCCAGGAACGATGGAACGACCGTCTCCATCTGGTCGCCGTAATAGGAGATGATCTGGCGAAGGAAGGAGATAGGCAGAAGATTCTGGCCTTCGCGGTTGTTCTCCAGCTCGAAGATGATCTGCGTCAGGACGGAATGCGTTAGGTCCTCGCCCGTCTTCGCGTCGCGGACAACAAACTCCTCTTTGCGCCTCACCATCTGGGCAAGGTCTTCCAAGGTCACGTAGGTGCTCGTACCCGTATTGTAGAGCCGGCGATTCGCGTATTTCTTGATGATCACCGGTTCGTTCTTTTCGGGCATAAGGGCCTCCCCCTGAACGCATGTATTCAGACCCGGCAGCGGGCCGTCAGGTTGGCAAAAATAGGCGCAACCGGGTCGGGAATGGAAGGGCAATTATCGCCTCCATTCAAACATATTAGCGCAGTTCATGGTGCGCTGCAAAAAAACCGCCTGAGGATATCGTTATCACCGGGGAGCCGCATGGCTCGCGGCGGCGCCCATGATTGAAAACCGCAAGAAGCACAACGGGCTCGCGCGTTCGCGGCGTTCCGCGATCTTCCTCCTGTTGTGACGATGCACTAGCCCCTGGCATGCGACTTGCTGTATTGGCTTGCGCGATAACAGGAGCAGAGGAAACGTCATGGCGCGAGTGGCTGTCGTAACAGGAGGTACCCGGGGCATCGGTGCGGCCACGGCGCTTGCCCTGCGGGAAGCGGGGTACAGGGTTGCGGTCACTTTCGTGGGGAGTGTCGAGGCCTCGGCTGAATTTGCCAACCGGCATGGCCTGTCGGCCTATCGTTGGTCGGTGACCGACTACGAAGCCTGCGTGAAGGGAATCGCCCAGATCGAGGCCGATCTTGGCCCGGTGGAGGTGCTGGTGAACAATGCCGGCATTACGCGCGACGCCATGTTCCACAAGATGACCCCCGAAGCCTGGCATCAGGTGATAGACACCAATCTCACCGGCGTCTTCAACATGACCCATCAGGTTTGGGGCGGTATGCGCGAACGCGGCTTTGGCCGCGTCATCAACATCTCATCCATCAACGGCCAGAAGGGGCAGATCGGGCAGGTGAACTACTCCGCAGCCAAGGCCGGCCTCATCGGCTTCACCAAGGCGCTGGCGCAGGAAGGTGCGCGCTTCGGCATTACCGTCAATACGATCTGCCCCGGCTACGTTGCCACGGAAATGGTCCGGGCCGTGCCGGAGCAAGTGCTTCAGAAGATCGTCGACCAGATCCCGGTTGGCCGTCTTGGCGAACCGGAGGAAATTGCCCGCTGCGTGACCTTCCTGGCGTCGGATGAGGCAGGCTTCATCACCGGTTCGACCCTGACGGCGAACGGCGGTCAGTATCTGGTCTGATGAATTGACGGCCAGCTGCGCCGCCACATGGCATCCGTCGGTGAACCCGTTTCGCGCGGCTTCCACCGGAAAGCACGTGCTTCCTGTGGACACGTTGTGCATAAGCTGTTCATGACCGGTGCATTATTTTTCGCCAAACCCAACGCTTCGCAGAAGATAATCCGTCCATAAGCGATTCGTCGCCGATTCGTTCTGCTTTTGACCCCGGTCGGCCCTCCGGAAACGGAAGATGTAAAGACATCGGAAACTTTTCTTAATAAAATTAACGATTTAAGCCGACTTGGCGATTTCCCGCCTGGGCCGGGCGATGAAATGGTTAACGCTCAGGCCATAAATTGAGGCTTCAGTTGACCTGTCGATTCAATTTTTCGTAGATTTGTCTGGCATTGCCACAAGATCTGGTGGTGAACATTGCTGGAACTCCTGAGAGTCAGCGATTCGTCGCTGATTCGTTCCAGACTCGTTCCAATGGTTAAGGCCCTTGCATTTGCCTGTTGCTCCCGGGCGTATTTCCTATATGTCTGCGCAAGGCCATACGCATACAAGGGCGCGCGCGAGTGCTTTGAATGAATATCCTGCTTGATAAGAGCAAGACGGTTTCTCTCGATGGTCGGGGAGTGACTGCTGTTCTCGGTCCCACCAACACGGGCAAGACCCATCTTGCCATCGAGCGGATGGTTGCGCACTCGTCGGGCGTGATCGGCCTGCCGCTGCGCCTTCTTGCGCGCGAGGTATACACGAAGGTGGCGGCTCGCGTGGGTGTGGGCAACGTTGCGCTCATCACCGGCGAGGAGAAGATCATCCCGCCGAACGCGCGCTATTCCGTCTGCACCGTCGAGGCTCTGCCGCGCCAGACTGATGCGGCCTTTGTCGCCATCGATGAGGTTCAGCTGGCTGCCGACCTCGAGCGCGGTCACATCTTCACCGACCGCATGATCCACCTGCGCGGACGTGAGGAAACGCTGTTCCTTGGCGCGGCCACCATGCGCGGCATTCTGGAGCGCCTGTTCAAGGGCATTTCCATCATTAGCCGTCCCCGCATGTCGGTGCTCACCTATGCGGGATCCAAGAAGATCACGCGGTTGCCGCGCCGTTCGGCCATCGTGGCCTTCTCCGCTGACGAGGTCTACGCCATCGGCGAGCTGATCCGCCGCCAGCGCGGTGGCGCAGCCATCGTTCTTGGCGCCTTGAGCCCGCGCACCCGCAATGCCCAGGTCGAGCTCTACCAGTCGGGCGATGTCGATTATCTGGTTGCCACCGATGCCATCGGCATGGGCCTCAACCTCGACGTGGACCATGTCGCCTTTGCCCAGAACAGCAAGTTTGACGGTTTCCATTACCGTGAACTGACGGCAGCGGAACTTGCCCAGATCGCCGGCCGTGCCGGCCGCCACACGCGCGATGGCACCTTCGGCGTCACCGGCCAGGTCGATCCGTTCCCGGATGCCCTGGTGGAAGCCATAGAGACCCACCGTTTCGATCCGGTGAAGGTGCTTCAGTGGCGCTCTGCGGATCTCGATTTTTCCAGCATCGACGCGCTCCGGATCTCTCTGGACCGTCCCCCGGCCATCGAAGGTCTCACGCGTGCCCTGCCGGCCACCGACCAGCGTGTCCTCGAGTACCTTTCCCGCGAGGACGACATCCGGTCGCTCGTTTCGGGGCGCGCCCGCGTCCAGTTGCTCTGGGACGCCTGCGCTCTGCCTGACTACCGCAAGATCGCGCCGGCCCAGCACGCCGAGATCGTTGGTGCGATCTTCCGCGACCTCGTGCGCTACGGTCACGTGGATGAGGATTACATGGCCAGCCAGGTCGCCAAAGCCTCATCGACGGAAGGCGAAATTGATACGCTTTCGCAACGAATTGCCCAGATACGGACCTGGACGTTTGTTTCCCACCGTCCTGGCTGGTTGTCTGATTCGACACACTGGCAGGAAAAAACGCGCGAGATTGAGGATAGACTGTCCGACGCGCTGCATGAACGATTGACGAAACGGTTCGTTGATCGCAGGACATCTGTGCTGATGAGGCGCCTTAGAGAGAACGCAATGCCGGAAGCAGAAATCAACCCGTCGGGCGAAGTGCTCGTTGAGGGACATCATGTTGGTGAAATGCAGGGGTTCCGGTTCACGGCCGACCGAACCGCTGAGGGAGAAGATGCCCGTGCGGTGAAAGCCGCGGCTCAGAAAGCCCTGGCGGCGGAGTTCGAGCTGCGGGCGGAACGGTTCGCGGCCGCGCCGAACGGCGATCTGGCCCTGGGATCCGACGGCATCCTGCGCTGGCTCGGGGCGCCCGTCGGTACGCTCGTCGCGACCGACGACGTGCTGAAGCCCAGGGTTGTCCTGCTGGCGGATGAGCAGCTCACCGGCGCAGCCCGGGACAAGGTAGCCGCCCGCGCCGAGCGCTTCGTCAACTACCAGATCGAGACGCATCTGAAGCCCCTGCTCGATCTGCGCGATGCTGAAACTCTCACCGGCACGGCCCGCGGACTTGCCTTCCAGCTTTCCGAGAACTTCGGCATCCTGAACCGCCGCGATGTCGCTGAGGAAGTGCGCGCTCTCGACCAGGATGCGCGTGCTGCGCTTCGCCGTCTCGGCGTGCGTTTCGGCGCCTACCACATTTTCGTCCCCGCGCTCATCAAGCCGGGTCCGGCCGGCCTTGCGACGCTTCTCTGGGCCCTCAAGAACGATGCCCGCGAGAAGCCCGGTTACGGCGATGTGGTGGCTGCCCTTGCAGCCGGCCGCACATCCATCGTCACCGATCCGCAGTTCGATCGCGCCTTCTACCGTCTGGCCGGTTTCCGCAATCTCGGCCGCCGCGCGGTCCGCGTCGACATTCTGGAGCGCCTGGCCGATCTCATCCGTCCGACCCTGGGCTGGAAGCCCGGCAGCGGCAAGCGCCCCGAGGGCGCCTATGGCAACGAAAGCTTCGTTGTGACCCCGGCCATGATGTCCATTCTCGGCGCCACTGCCGAGGACATGGAGGCCATCCTGAAGGGGCTGGGCTACCGCGCCGAGGCCAAGCCGGCTGAAGAGGTTCAGGCACATCTGGCCGCGCTGGGCGCGACCGAGACTGCCCCTGCAGCCGAAGCCAAGCCGGCACCTGCGGCCGAAACCACTCCGTCGACAGAAGAGGGAGAGCAGTCATCTGCAGCGGCAGCCGAGGAAACGGCCGGCGAGCAGCCTGCCGCTGAAGCTCCGGCTGCTGAGACCGCCACGCCCACGACGGAGGAGGCCGCTGCCACCGCTCCCGCAGGTGAGCCCGCCGCCGAGGAGGCTCCGAAGCCCGTTCTGGTCTGGCGTCAGGCCCGCTTTGAACGCCGCCCGCAGCCGCAGCGCGACCGCAAGGCCGCCGAAAAGAGCCGCAACAGGGATGCTCGTCCGGCCGAGGGCCGGGGCCAGGATCGCCCGAAGAAGGGCGAAGGCAAGAAGGGCGATCAGCGCCGTCCGAAGCGTGAGGAACGTCCGGTCAAGATCGACCCGAACTCGCCCTTTGCCGCTCTTGCTGCCCTGAAGGAACAGCTTCGCAAGTAGGAGACCGTCCGCGTGCCCGCCGAAGGACGCCAGAGAATAGACAAATGGCTGTTCTTCGCGCGGGTGGTGAAGTCCCGCACGCTTGCCGCCAGGCTCGCCCAGGGCGGCAGGGTCCGTGTCAACCGCAACAAGATCGACCAGGCCTCCTATCAGGTGAAGGTGGGCGATGTGCTCACGATCACGCTGGACCGGCGCATCCTCGTCTATCGCATTCTCGACACGGGCGAACGCCGCGGCCCGGCCTCCGAGGCCCGGCTGCTCTATGAGGATCTCTCCCCTCCCGAGCCGCCCAGGTCCGAGGCGGAAGCCGGTCCGGTACGCGAGCCGGGAGCGGGTCGGCCGACCAAGCGCGAACGCCGCCAGCTCGACCAGCTGAAGGGAAGACCATAGCCCTCCGGGTATGCGCCGAGGAGGTACGCCCCGGTAGCGCACCTCGACCCGAAAAACGGTCCCTCAGGGTTGTTCGTTGGCATGGTGTAGATGCATTGCGGGGATGGGCATCCTCGTCGGGATAACCGGTACCTGCAAGAATTTGCGGGAAATCAAGATCCGGTAAGGCTATATGGAATAATGAACACGCCAACCAAAGGGGTTCGGCGGATACCTTTCCCGCTGGCGTGAGCAAGCCGCCTCGCTGCGTTGTTGTGCATCGCGATGTGCGTACTTGCCATCAGGCGTCAAAGGGTCTACCTGAACGCCCGAGCTTCCACAGACACCCCGCAGGAGCACGAAATGACCTATGTCGTGACGGACAATTGCATTCGGTGCAAATACATGGATTGCGTTGAGGTGTGTCCCGTCGACTGTTTCTATGAAGGCGAGAACATGCTCGTGATCCATCCGGACGAGTGCATCGATTGCGGCGTGTGCGAACCGGAATGCCCTGCGGAAGCCATCAAGCCGGACACCGAACCCGGCCTTGAAAAGTGGCTCGAAATCAACGCCAAGTACGCCGCCGTCTGGCCGAACATCACCGTGAAGCGCGAACCTCCGGCCGATGCCAAGGAAATGGACGGCGTGCCGAACAAGTATGAGCAGTATTTCTCGCCGAACCCCGGCCAGGGCGACTGAGACAGGTCGCTGAGACAATAATTCCCGCTGCGGCGCTTTGCCGCATTATGATGGGGTAGTAAGCTTCCGCTTCTACCCTACATTTTGCATGCGCGAAAAATTGAATTTCGCGCCTTCTTATGTTAATCTACGGGTGTATGTCAGTAAAGAACGTCTTGACGGCGCGAACATCTTAATCACGAAAAGTGGAGTTGCCTTGTTTACAAGGATGCTTGAACCTGGTCTTCGCGCGCAAGAGTTCACCTGCCTCGGCAGACGGATGAAACGAATTCACCTCCGTTACTGCGTTTAGTCATCAAGCAGCATGACACCCAGGGTGGCTGAGCGATTGCTGCTGCCACCTGCAACAGGAGTTTTAGGCGTATGGCAACCCAGCAGCAGAAGAAAGTGGCACACAAGTCCGGGTTCAAGACAGGCGAGTTCATCGTGTACCCCGCTCATGGCGTGGGTCAGATCGTGAACATCGAGAGCCAGGAAGTTGCCGGTCACACACTGGAGCTGTTCGTCATCGACTTCCAGAAGGACAAGATGCGCCTTAAGGTTCCTGTCGCCAAGGCGACATCCAGTGGCATGCGCAAGCTCTCGCAGGAAGACAGCGTCGAGAAGGCGCTGAAGATTGTTCAGGGCCGTGCCCGCGTGAAGCGCACCATGTGGTCGCGCCGCGCCCAGGAGTATGACGCCAAGATCAACTCCGGCGATCTCATTCTCATCGCCGAGGTCGTGCGCGATCTGTACCGCGCCGAGAACCAGCCGGAGCAGTCCTATTCTGAGCGCCAGCTCTTCGAGGCCGCCCTTGACCGCATGGCGCGTGAAATCGCTGCCGTGAATGGCCTGTCCGAGACCGAGGCTGTTCGCCTCATCGAGATGAACCTGACCAAGGCGCCCCGCCGCGGTTCCAAGTCGGACGCCGATGCGGAGGATGCCGAGAAGGACGAGACCGAACAGGCCGCGTAACAACTTTTCGGATCGAAGCGAACGAAAAACCGGGCCGAAAGCCCGGTTTTTTTTGTGGCGGTCTGTCGCCGCGAACCGCTCACAACCTGTTGAACCCGTGGAACCTTCGAAATTCTTCCGTGTTAACACTCACCCGGTGAAATTCCGACACGCCGGCATGAACGCGGTTGCCGGAAAGGGTGTTCGCCACGCTTTCCTGGACCGTGAGAAATCACCCCTTGGAGCATTTCGGCGGTTGGTGAGGTCCGGAATGCTCCCGCAGGAGCGGACAATGCAGGACGGTGGTCGCAGGCTCGTCAAAGCTGCCATGACGGCACCCTATCTGGAGCGCGAACAGGAGCATCTCCTTGCCCGGCGGTGGAAGGAGAACAACGACCTGGACGCGCTTCACGACATCACCATCGCCCACATGCGGCTGGTGATCGCGATGGCTGGCAAGTTCCGCCATTTCGGACTTTCCATGGCGGATCTCGTACAGGAAGGTCATGTAGGGCTCTTGGAAGCCGCAGCCAGGTTTGATCCCTCGCGGGAGGTAAGATTTTCCACCTACGCAAGTTGGTGGATCCGCGCTTCCATGCAGGACTATATCCTTCGCAACTGGTCAATCGTCCGCGGCGGCACCAGTTCCGCCCAGAAGGCGCTGTTCTTCAACCTGCGCCGGCTTCGGGCTCGTCTGCAGAAATTGGGCGGCGGAGAGCCGAGCGAAGAAGTTTACCAGCGCGTGGCCGAGGCGCTTAACGTGACCACCTCCGAGGTTTCGCGCATGGACACGCGCCTTGCGGGCGGCGACACGTCGCTCAACACGCGCCTGAACGGCGACTCGGCCGCGGAGCGCATTGAGTTCCTGGTCTGCGAGGATCCGACGCCGGACCAGGTGGTCTCCGATCGTATCGACAGCGAGCGTCGCGCTCTCTGGCTGCGCCAGGCGCTGAATACGCTGAATGGCCGCGAACTGAAGATCGTGCGGGAACGCCGTCTTTCCGAGGACGGCGCAACGCTTGAGGCGCTGGGCGCCGCTCTCGGCATTTCCAAGGAGCGTGTCAGACAGATCGAATCACGTGCGTTGGAAAAGCTCAGGATAGCCCTCGTGCGGCGCCATCCGGAGCTGGGTCCGCCCGTCGGCTGAGCGGAAAGCATAACCTCGTCAGAGCCCAGATTTCATCGGTCGGTGATGATTTTCACCTTGTCGCCGGCGGACACGTTGCCGCCCGGCCCGAGGCCGTTCAGCACGCGGAAAAGCTCCACCTTGCGGCTCACGCCCGTCATCTTGTTGGCGAGGGTGGCGACCGTCTCACCCGGCTGAACTGTAATGATACGCACGCGCAACGGCTGCAGCGACGCGATCTCCTGCTTTGACAGGACGCGGAAGCTGCTGGCGATGCTGTTGGCCACCTGGTCGAGCCGCGAATTGGAGGCGGGCGCACCGGTGAGCAGACGGTAGACTTGGTCGCCCACGCGCAACACCGTCACCCGGAACTTCCACTGGTCGGCATGGGCCGTTGCCGTCGCTGCCTCGAGGCCGTTCAGTGTCAGCGGCCGGATGGACGCGGGGTCGACGCCTGCGAGCCACGTGCCGCGCAGGTAGTCCGTCATGGAAATGTTGCGGTTGACCGTCACGCCGTCGAAACGGAACGCGAGGTCGCCCGGGCCAGTCGCGATGACCTCACCCGCTGCGTTGTCGAGCTTGAAGTCCTCCGGCACCGAGAAGCCGATTCCGAGCGTCGGATGCAGGAAGCTGTTGCCGCGCACATAGCCCTGCTCAGGCTTGTCGCCGAAGATCAGCCCGTCGATACCGGCCAGGAACTGGTCGCGGTCGGTGACGCCATATCCGGGCGCGCCGAACTGCTCCGCCTGTTGCAGTGCGAGCTCGATGCGCTTCGGTGCGTTAGGGTGCGTCGCGAGGAAGTCGAGGCTGGGATCGGTGGCGCCGCTCACATCGCGCAGCTTCTGGTAGGCGTCCATGGAGCGGATGAAGCGCGCCGCGGCGTATGGGTCAAAACCGGCCCGGCCAATCGAGCGGATGCCGATCACGTCGGCCTCCAGCTCCTGGTTGCGGGAAAACTGCGCGAGCTGCAGCTTGCCGCGCACCACGGCCGCCCGGGCCACCGGGTCCGCGCCGAGCACTTCGGTGACCACCCGGCTGGCAAGCTGCGTCTGCGCTTCGAGTCGCTGCCGCTCCAGGCCGTGGTTGGCTGTCACGTGCGCCATCTCGTGCGCCAGCACGGCCGCTACCTCGGCCGAGTCGTTTGCCAGAGCCAGCAGCCCGCGCGTCACATAAAGGAAGCCGCCGGGCAGCGCGAACGCGTTCACGTTCGGGGAGTCGAGGATGGTGATGCGGTACGTCTGGTTCGGGTTGTCCGGATCGAGCGTCAGCTTGCCGACGATGCGCGCCAGCATGCGCTCGAGTTTTGGATCGGAATATTCGCCGCCGTAGGTCTGCAGGATTTTGGGGTGCTGCCGCGCGGCCATGCTCGCGACGCGGTCGCCGCGCATGACCGTGTCCACCGTCACCGGATCGTGGGGCGGCGTGAAGCTCGATTCGACCAGATCCGTGGTCGCGCAGCCGGCAAGCAGTGCCGCAGCTGCGCACGCTCCCAGGAGCCGCGCTTGCAGTGACAATGCCTTGACGCTTGTTTTCCGGAGACTCGAAAAGCGGTGTGACAGGGATGTGTCCTTTCGATCCAACACGAAGCCGCCCTATGACTCACCTAATAACAGCAACTGGTTCAGGCAAAAAGCAGTCTCCTCAGTTGCCCCGCCACGGTTGATATAGGAACGGACCCTAAATCATACCACGCTTCGGCCACCGAGATAATGCGAGAGTGCCTCCGGGGCGCCTTCGCGCAGCAGTTCCTCTGTTTTTCCTGTGGCAACAATATGACCCTTTTCGATGAACACGAGCGACTGTGCAAGCCGTCGCGCATCCCGCGGATCGTGCGTGACCATCAGGATTGTCATGCGTTGCGCCCGATGCAGCTCCTCGATCAGGTCCAGCATTTCATCCTTGAGCGCGGGCCCCAGTGAGGCCAGCGGCTCGTCAAGCAGAAGGACGGGGTTCTGCTGTACCAGAACCCTCGCCAGCGCCGCGCGCTGCCTTTCCCCGCCTGAGAGCGAGCCCGGAAGCCTGCCGCCCTTTCCCGCAAGTCCCACGCGTTCGATAGCTGTTGCCACGTCCTCCCGGTCCTTCGCGCTGAGCCGCAGCGAAGGCGAGCGTCCGAGCCCCACATTCTGTTCCACCGTGAGATGGGCGAACAGGTTGTTCTCCTGGAAGATCATGGATACGCCGCGCTGGTGCGGCGGAAGCCGCGTCACGTCCCGCGAATCGATCAGGATCCGGCCGGACGAAGGCTGCTCGAAGCCGGCGATGAGGTTGAGCATCGTGCTCTTGCCGGATCCGCTCGGCCCCATCACGGCCACGATGTCGGACGGCTCGACATGCAGGTCGAACCGCATCTCCGTCCCGCCGGGATAGGTGAAAGCCAGCTCCCTGAGGGTCAGTGCGGCACCTTTCGGCCGCATGGTCTCATTCGCGTGCAACATTGGCGCCAGCCTTCTCCCGGCCTGCGATGGCCATCAGGCCCAGACATAGAATTCCGATGAAAAGGGCAAGTCCCGCGGCGTCCGCCGTCCGGTAGCTGCCCATTCGTTGTAGCAGCAGATAGGGCAGAGTCTGCACCTGGTCGCTGCCGAACAGCGCGATCACGCCGAGATCGCCGAGCGAGAGCGCCATCGCGAAAGCGAAGGCAAGCAGCGCCGGCCGCCGCATCGGCGGCCAGTCGATGAGCTTCAGCCGCGCGAATCCGCCGATCCCGAGCGAGGCGCACAGGCGCTCGTGCCTCTGGCTGGCCGCGTCATAAGCTGGACGGATGATCCGCATGGCGAACGGCAGTGCCATCACGGCGTTGACGCTCACCACCATGATCGGGGCGATCTGGAACACATCCACGAAGTTTCGCAGCAGCACGAACCAGCCGGCGCCGATCACGATCGGCGGGATCACCAGCACCATCATGGCGCCATTGTCGAACAGTCGCTCGGTCAGGCCCGGCTTGCCCGCACCGCGCCGGAGTTCCAGCGCACGGCGGGCGATTACCAGCCCGAAGGAAAGTGTGACGCTGAGTGATGCCGCGGCAAAGGCGAGGCCAAGGCTGGTCGCGGTCGCCCGGTGCACCGCATCCTCGCCTGCAAGCCGTGCAAGGTTAGCTCCAAGCCCGGCCGCAACCACCGTCATCATCGGGCTTCCCACGAAGAGCACCGCCAGCGCGATGACGATCGCGTTGAAACCCCTCTCCGGCCCGGTTGGAAACAGCACGCGGCGCGACGACAGTGGCAGGTTGGCGTCCCCGGTCAGCGAAACGCCGAAGCGCGTAAGCAGCCACAACGCCGCGGCGGTCAACACCAGCTGTACGGCCGTCAGTGCCACCGCCCGCTGCGGATCGAAGTCGAAGCGCAGTGCCTGATAGATCGCAACCTCCAGCGTTGTCGCCCCCGGTCCTCCGCCCAGCGTCAGCACGATGGTGAAGGAGGTCACGCACAGCATGAACACAAGGCCCGCGACGCCCGGCAGGGCGGTCCGCAACACCGGCCATTCCACGAACCGGAACGAGGCGAGACTTCCCATGCCGAGCTGCGCGGAAAGCCGCCATTGGTGCGGCGGCACCGTCTCCAGCGCGGCCAGGAACAGCCGCGCCGCCATCGGCAGGTTGAAGAAGACGTGCGCGATCAGGATGCCCGAAAGTCCGTAGGCGCCGGGCCACTGCCAGTCCCAAAGCGCCTTCGCCACCGGCGCGAGGTACCCCGCGCGCCCGTAGAGCGACAGGATGCCGATTGCCGCCACGATCGCCGGCAGCCCCAGCGGCACGGCGAACATCTGCAAAATGAAGCGCCGTCCGGGAAAGTTTGGATGCCGCGCAAGTGCCCGGGCTACCAGCAGTGCCGGCAGCACCGAGAGGAGCGTCGAGAGGGCCGCCTGCCACAAGGTGAACCGCGTTACCTGGAACAGATAGGAGTCGAACAGGGCAGTGCTGCCCGCGGAAGAGGCGCCTTGCATCAACAGACCGGCCAGCGCCCCGCCCACCAGCGCCACGATCAGCGCCAGCGGCAGGGCGCCCGCCGCAATACGCATTCCGGAAGCCATCAGCGGCTCATGACTGCCAACCACTCATCCACCCAGGCGCGCCGCTTTTCGGCCACCTCTTCCGGTGTGAAGAGGAGAGTCTTCGCGGGGTCGATCAGCGTATTGAAGGCTTCGTGCAGCGGCTTGGATGTCTCGCCCGCCGGGAACATCCAGTTCGTCTGCGGGATCGCGTCCTGGAAGCCGGGCCCCTGCATGAACTCGAGGAACTGCTTCGCCAGCGGGTTCTCCACGCCCTTCTTCGTCAGGCCCGCCACCTCGATCTGCAGGTAGTGGCCCTCGGAGAAAGGCAGCGCCACGTACTTGTCCGTGCCCTCTTCGATGACGTGGTAGGCCGGCGAGGTCGAGTAGGAGAGCACCATGGGAGCCTCCCCCTTGGTGAACAGGCCGTAGCCCTCGCTCCAGCCCGGCGTCACCGTCAGCACCTTGTCGCGCAGCTTTTCCCAGGCGGCGGCTGCCTCGTCGCCATAGACGGCCTTCACCCACAGTAGAAGTCCGAGGCCGGGCGTGGACGTGCGCGGGTCCATGATTACGACCTTGAGCCCGCTTTGATCGTCCACCAGCGCCCTAAGGGATTCTGGCGGCGTGATTCCGGAGTCCTTGTTCAAGATAAAGGCGAAATAACTGTAGTCGTACGGTATGAACGTATCGTCTGAGAACTCGCCCGGCACCTTGATACGGGATGTGTCCAGCCCGTGCGGCGCGAACAGCCCTGTGGCCTTGGCCTCGTGCGTCAGGTTGGTATCGAGCCCCAGGACAATGTCGGCCTTGGAGCCTTCACCTTCGAGCCGCAGGCGGTTCAGCAGCGCGACGCCATCGGCGATCGAGACGAACTGCACATCGCATTTGCACGCCTGCTCGAATGCCTTTTCGACCTGGGGGCCGGGGCCCCATTCCGACGTGAAGCTGTCGTAGGTGTAGACGGTGAGATCCTGCGCCTGGGCCGGCTGGGCGGACCCGAGCGCCATTGCCGCGAGCAGGAGGCTCGCGCAGAAGAAGCCACGATGGTGGGAAGAAAGCAGATCGGTCATGGTTCTAATCCCTCCGCCGGTATGACCCGGATCAGGTTCTGCGGGTTGGCACGCTTGCCTCTCAGCCGTGCTGCCCCATGCAGCTCGGCACCCCGTTAGACGGCTCGCAACATAAGCGTCCGCCGCGCCGCGCGCAAGAAGGTGGGGAGTTGCGGCGTCTGGCAAAAAGAAAAGGGCGGGCCCTGTCGGACCCGCCCCCTCTGCGTCTTGCCTTGCGGTGCGGCTTAGGCAGCCAGTGCGCGAAGCACGTACTGCAGGATGCCGCCGTTCTTGAAGTACTCCAGCTCGTCCAGCGTATCGATGCGGCAGAGCAGGGGCACGTTCTTCACGCTGCCGTCGGCGAAGGTGATCTTCGCGTTGAGCGTGGCGCGCGGCTTGAGGTTCTCGATGCCCTCGATCTCGACGATCTCGTCGCCCTTGAGGCCGAGCTCCTTCCAGCTCGTCTCCTCGGCGAAGACGAACGGGATGACACCCATGCCGACCAGGTTCGAGCGGTGGATGCGCTCGAACGACTGCGCGATGACAGCGCGGACACCGAGCAGGTTGGTGCCCTTGGCGGCCCAGTCACGCGACGAACCGTTGCCGTACTCGACGCCGGCGAAGATCACGAGCGGCACGCCCTCCTGCTTGTACCTCATCGCTGCGTCGTAGATGAACATCTCTTCACCCGACGGATAGTGGATGGTGTAGCCACCTTCCTTCGGGTTCTCACCCAGCATGTAGTTGCGGATGCGGATGTTGGCGAAGGTGCCGCGCATCATTACTTCGTGGTTGCCGCGGCGGGTGCCGTACTGGTTGAAGTCGGCCACCGCGACGCCATGGTCGAGCAGGTACTTGCCGGCCGGCGAGGCCACCTTGATGGAGCCCGCGGGCGAGATGTGGTCGGTCGTGATCTTGTCGCCGAACAGGCCGAGGATCCGTGCGCCGCGGATGGAACCCGCCGGGTTCGGAGTCTTGGACATGCCCGCGAAGTACGGAGGATTCCGCACGTAGGTCGACTTCTCGTCCCAGGCGTAGGTCTGGCCGCTCGGGGCGTCCAGCGCCTGCCAGTTCTCGTCGCCCTTGAACACGTCCGCATACTTGGTCGCGTAGAGCTCGCGGGTAACGTTGTTGGCGATGAACTCCTGCACCTCGGCAGCGGTCGGCCAGATGTCGCGCAAGTAGACCGGGTTGCCGTCCTTGTCCTCGCCGAGCGGCTCCTTGGTCAGGTCCTTGCGAACCGTGCCGGCGAGCGCATAGGCCACCACCAGCGGCGGCGAGGCGAGGTAGTTGGCCTGCACGTCGGGCGACACGCGGCCCTCGAAGTTGCGGTTGCCGGAGAGCACCGCGGCGGCGATCAGTCCGTTGTCGTTGATCGTCTTGGAGATCGGCGCCGGCAGCGGGCCGGAGTTGCCGATACAGGTGGTGCAGCCGAAGCCAACCAGGTTGAAGCCCAGCTTGTCGAGCTCCTCCTGCAGGCCGGACTTCTTGAAGTACTCGGCCACGACCTGCGAACCGGGAGCCAGCGAGGTCTTCACCCACGGCTTGGTCCTGAGTCCGCGGCGGTTGGCGTTGCGGGCCAGCAGGCCGGCGGCCATCAGCACGCTCGGGTTCGAGGTGTTGGTGCAGGAGGTGATGGCCGCGATCACCACGTCGCCGTGGCCGAGGTCATAGTTCTCGCCCTCGACCGCATAACGCTTGGCGGTGTCAACGGTCTTCTTGTATTCGGCCTCCAGCGCCTTTTCGAAGTTGCTGGCGATCTCCTCGAGCGGCAGGCGGCCTTCCGGACGCTTCGGGCCGGCCATGGACGGCACCACGTCGCCGAGGTCCAGCTCGATGATGTCGGTGAAGACCGGATCCTGCATGTCGGCATCGCGCCACATGCCCTGAGCCTTGCAGTAGGCTTCGACGAGGGCGATCTGCTCCTGCGAGCGGCCGGAGGTCTCGAGATACTTGATCGTCTCGCCATCGACCGGGAAGAAGCCGCAGGTGGCGCCGTATTCCGGAGCCATGTTGCCGATCGTGGCGCGGTCGGCGGCGGTGGTGTTGGCAAGGCCGGGACCGAAGAACTCGACGAACTTGCCGACCACGCCCTTCTTGCGCAGCATCTGCGTGACGGTGAGCACGAGGTCGGTGGCCGTGACGCCTTCCTTGAGCTTGCCGGTGAGCCTGAAGCCGATCACTTCCGGCAGCAGCATGGAGACCGGCTGGCCAAGCATGGCCGCTTCGGCCTCGATGCCGCCCACGCCCCAGGCCAGCACGCCGAGGCCGTTGACCATCGTGGTGTGGGAGTCGGTGCCCACGCAGGTGTCGGGATAGGCGTAGGTGACGCCGTCCTCGTCACGGGACCAGACGACGCGCGACAGATACTCGAGGTTGACCTGGTGGCAGATGCCGGTGCCCGGGGGAACGACGCGGAAGTTGTTGAACGCCTTCTGGCCCCACTTCAGGAAGCGGTAGCGCTCGCCGTTACGCTGGTACTCCAGCTCCACGTTGCGGGCGAAGGCCTGTGGCGAGCCGAATTCATCGACGATGACCGAGTGGTCGATGACGAGATCGACGGGCACGAGCGGATTGATCTTGCTGGGATCGCCGCCGAGGGCCACCATCGCATCGCGCATTGCGGCAAGATCAACGACGGCGGGCACGCCGGTGAAGTCCTGCATCAGGACGCGGGCGGGCGAATAGGCGATCTCGACGCCAGCCGTGCCGCGGTCCGTGAGCCAGGCCGCCACGGCCTGAATGCTCTCCTTGGTGACAGACCGGCCATCTTCCTTGCGAAGCAGGTTCTCCAGCAGCACCTTCATGGAGAAGGGCAGGCGGGAGACGCCCGCAAGACCGTTCTTCTCTGCCTCCTTCAGATCAAAATAGGTGTACTCCTTCCCACCGACGGTAAGGGTCCGGCGACAATTGAAACTGTCAAGAGAGGTAGACACGTGCGATCCTATCCTGTCGTTGCATCCGAAGGGGAACGGACGTCCTGAGACACGGGTGCTTAGGTGCGGGTACGGCCATTTCCGCTGTCCGCTCCCTGCGTCTCAAGCCGGTAAAGGCGGCTCGCGCGCAGTCATCGGTTTCAAAGGGTCACACCGGCCGCTGGCGTGGTTGACCGCGATATAAAGAATTTTGCAAAAGAGTTCCATAGTGAAAGGACCATTTGTTTCCTCTGAATCGATTAGGGTCGGATCCCTTCTGAAGCGGGAGAAAGATTGTGCAGCTTGCCGTGACGGACCTCGGCGGTGAACGCGGTGGAGAGCCCGTGTTTTCTGGCATTTCCTTCACCGTCGAGGCGGGGTCGGCGCTGCTGGTCACCGGCCCGAACGGCGCGGGCAAGTCGACCCTCCTGCGAATCATCGCGGGCCTTCTGGTTCCCGCCGAAGGCGAGGTGAAGTTTTTGGGCGGTGGCGAGAAATGGGACACTCCGGCCGCGGCCGCCCATTACCTCGGCGCCACCAATGCCATGAAGCCGGCGCTTACCGTTGCGGAGAATCTGACCTTCTGGAGCCGTTTCCTTGGCGAAATCCGCTGCTCGGTCGACGATGCGCTAGAGCAGGTCGGTCTCTGGGACGTGGGCCATCTGCCCTTCGGCTATCTCTCGACCGGTCAGCGCCGCCGCGTTGCCATCGCCCGCCTGCTCATGTGCCACCGGCCGCTCTGGCTGCTGGACGAGCCGACCTCTGGCCTGGATCGCCGCTCCGAGGCCCGCTTTGCCGAACTGATGCGCGGCCACCTCGCGGAGGGCGGCCTCATCGTCGCCGCGACCCATCTACCGCTCGGGCTGGACAACACGCAGGAACTGCAAATGGCGGGTCGCGCATGAGTTCCATCGGCCAATCTCTTCCCGCCGCAGCATTCCCCGCCGGAGGCGCCTGACATGCTTTCCCTCTACCTCCGCGATCTGAAGCTCGCCGCCGGTGCCGGCAGCGGCGCCCTGACCGGAGCGCTGTTCTTTCTCGCGGTGATTGCCGTCATACCCTTCGGCGTCGGCCCGGACCTGAACCTGTTGGCTCGGATCGGCCCTGCCATCCTCTGGATCGGTGCGCTTCTGGCGAGCCTCCTCGGCCTCGACCGCATGTTCCAGACGGACGCGGAGGATGGCTCGCTCGACCTGCTGCTGATGTCCGACAGCCGCCACATGCTGGCGCTCATCGTCTTCATCAAGTGCCTGGCCCACTGGACCACGAGCGTCCTGCCGCTGGTCGTTATCTCGCCGCTGCTCGGCTTGTTCATGAACGTCCCGCCCGTCGGCCTCATGGCGGTGGCCCTCACGCTGCTGGTCGGCACGCCCGCCATCACCTTCATCGGCGCGGTTGGCTCGGCGCTGACCGTGGCGCTGCCGCGTGGCGGCCTGCTGGTCTCTGTCCTCATTCTGCCGCTCACGGTTCCGGTTCTGGTGTTTGGCGTGGCGGCAGCCCGCGGCGCGATCGCTGATCCGGACCCGTTCGTGGCGCCGTTCCTCATCCTCTGCGCGATCACGATCTTCTTCGCCGTCATCGGGCCCTTCGCTGCGGCGCTGGCGCTCCGTAATGCCGAATGATGGTGATTGACACGGCAATTTGATCGAAAGCCCGCGGACCTGCGGCGATTCAAAGTATTTGCAGCAAATGCCGGGGCAGACTATTTACAGCGCATGAGCGACACGACGAAAAAACCTTCGGGAGTGATGGCACTCGCCAATCCGACGCGATTCCTCTCGCTGTCGGACGCACTGCTGCCATGGTTGGGCGGCCTGGCGGTTCTGCTGCTGGCCTTGGGCTTCTACATGGCCTTTACTGCGCCGGAAGACTATCAGCAGGGCATCACGGTGCGCATCATGTACATCCACGTGCCCTTCGCGTGGCTGTCCATGTTCTGCTACACGCTGATGTCGATTTCCGCCCTCGGCACGCTGATCTGGAAGCACCCGCTCGCCGACGTGTCGCTGAAGTCGGCCGCGCCCATCGGGGCCACCTTCACCGCCCTGGCGCTCCTCACCGGCTCCATCTGGGGCAAGCCCATGTGGGGCACCTGGTGGGTTTGGGATGCCCGGCTGACCTCGGTCTTTGTCCTGTTTCTGATGTATCTCGGCATCATCGCGCTCACCCGCGCTCTCGATGATCAGAGCCGCGCGGCCCGCGCCGCCGCGATCCTCACGCTGGTGGGTTTCATCAACATTCCGATCATCAAGTTTTCGGTCGAGTGGTGGAACACTCTGCACCAGCCCGCCTCGGTTCTGCGCCTTGATGGCCCGACCATCCATCCGAGCATGCTCTGGCCGCTGCTCGTGTGCGCCCTGGGCTTCACGCTTCTGTTCAGCACGCTTCACATCATGGCCATGCGCACGGAAATCTGGCGCCGGCGGGTCACCACCATGCGCAAGCTCTCGGCACGCAAGGCGGAAGGAGCCGCATCGTGACCCACGCCGCCTATGTCACTGCAGCTTATCTCGTATCTGCCCTCGCGCTCGTTGGCCTGATGGTCTGGATCCTCGTCGACCAGCGCAGCCAGAAGCGGGCCCTTGAGGACCTCGAGAAGCGCGGCGTTCGCCGCCGCGCCGGCTCGCGCGAGGCGTCCTGATGACGGGAGGCTCTTCGTGAACCGTCGCGGACTTCTGCTTCTCCTGCCGCTGGCGATCTTCCTCGTCCTTTGCGCGGTCTTTCTCGTGCAGCTCATGTCGGGCCGCGACATTTCCGTGGTGCCCTCGGCGCTGATCGGCAAGCCCGCTCCGCTGGTGACGCTCGAGCCGCTGGAAGGAACGAACCTGCCCGGCTTCGATCCGGAGATGTACAAGGGCAGGGTCACGCTCGTGAACGTCTGGGGCTCCTGGTGCGTGCCTTGCCGCCAGGAGCATCCGCAGCTGATGGAGCTTGCGCGGGACAGCCGCATTCAGCTTGCCGGCATCAACTACAAGGACAAGCCGGAGAACGCCCTGCGTTTCCTCAACGAGCTCGGCAACCCCTTTGACGTGATCGGCGTGGACGAGAGCGGCCGCGCGGTCATCGACTGGGGCGTCTATGGCGTACCGGAGACTTTCGTTGTCGGTCCCGATGGCGTCATCCGCTACAAACACGTCGGTCCGCTGACGCAGAAGTCCATTCTCGAGCAGATCCTGCCTGAAATCGACAAGGCGCTGGTATCCTCTACCTCCTGATACCTCGCGCCGCCAGGCACGACCCATTCCCATTGTGGGTCGGTCAAACCATGAGCGTGTCGAAGCAGGAGGGATCAGCCCCCGGCTTCCCGCGTCTACCGCTCACCGTGCCCTTGCCCGGCTGTCCCGATGCGTCGATGGCCCGGCATGAGTGGCTGCTCGCGCTCTGAGCCGCAAAAAAAAGCGCGGCGTTTGACGGCCGCGCTTTCAGTCATCTCAGCGATGATCCGGCGGTCAGGCTGCCGTAGCCTTCTGCTTCTCAAAACGCTTGCGCTCGTTCGGGTCGAGGTAGAGCTTGCGCAGGCGGATGGACTTCGGCGTCACCTCCACCAGCTCGTCGTCCTGGATCCAGGAGAGTGCGCGCTCCAGCGTCATGCGAATCGGCGGGGTGAGCTTCACGGCCTCGTCCTTGCCGGCGGCGCGAATGTTGGTGAGCTTCTTGCCCTTGAGGACGTTGACCTCGAGGTCGTTGTCGCGGTTGTGGATGCCCACGATCATGCCCTGGTAGACCTTCGCGCCCGGCTCGATGACCATCGGGCCGCGCTCCTCGAGGTTCCACAGCGCGTAGGCAACCGCTTCGCCGGCGTCATTGGAGATCAGCACACCGTTGACGCGGCCGGCGATCTCGCCCTTGTACGGCTGGTAGCTGTGGAACAGGCGGTTCATGATTGCCGTGCCGCGGGTATCCGTCAGCAGCTCGGACTGGTAGCCGATCAGGCCGCGCGTCGGCGCCAGGAACACCAGGCGCTGGCGGTTGCCGCCGGACGGACGCAGCTCGACCATCTCGGCCTTGCGCTCTGACATCTTCTGCACGACGACGCCCGCGTGCTCCTCGTCCACGTCGATGACGACTTCCTCGATCGGCTCGAGAAGCGTGCCGTCCTCATCCTTCTTCATCACCACGCGCGGACGCGAGACGGCCAGCTCGAAGCCCTCGCGGCGCATGGTTTCGATCAGCACGGCAAGCTGCAGCTCGCCGCGGCCCGACACGAAGAACGAATCCTTGTCGGCGGATTCCTCGACCGACAGCGCCACGTTGCCCTCGGCCTCCTTGAGCAGGCGGTCTCGGATGACGCGGCTCGTCACCTTGTCGCCCTCAGTGCCTGCGAGCGGCGAGTCGTTGACGAGGAAGCTCATGGTCACGGTCGGCGGGTCAATGGGCTGTGCCTTGAGCGGCGTGTTGACGGAAGGATCGACAAAGCTGTCGGCCACCGATCCCTTGGACAGGCCCGCGATGGCGACAATGTCGCCTGCAACGGCCTCATCGATCGGCTGGCGCTCAAGCCCGCGGAAGGCGAGGATCTTGGAAATGCGACCCGTTTCCAGAACGGTGCCATCCTGCGAGAGAACCTTGATCGTCTGGTTCGGCTTGGCGGAACCGGACAGCACGCGGCCGGTCACGATGCGGCCTAGGAAGTTGTTGGCCTCAAGGATCGTGCCGATCATGCGGAACGGACCTTCCTCGATCTTCGGCTCCGGCACATGTTCGAGGATCAGGTCGAACAGCGGCGCCAGCCCCAGTTCCTTGGGCCCGCTCGGATCGTGGCTCATCCAGCCATCGCGGCCTGATCCATAGAGGATCGGGAAGTCCAGCTGCTCGTCGGTCGCGTCGAGCGCGGCGAAAAGGTCGAACACCTCGTTCACGACCTCGTCGGCGCGGGCGTCGGGGCGGTCGATCTTGTTGATCGCGACGATCGGGCGGAGGCCGACCTTCAGCGCCTTGCCGACCACGAACTTGGTCTGCGGCATCGGGCCTTCGGCCGAGTCCACCAGCAGCACCACGCCATCCACCATGTTGAGGATGCGCTCGACCTCGCCGCCGAAGTCGGCGTGGCCGGGCGTGTCGACGATGTTGATGCGCGTGTCCTTCCAGACAACCGAGGTAGCCTTGGCCAGGATCGTGATGCCGCGCTCGCGCTCGATATCGCCGGAGTCCATTACGCGCTCGTCCACGCGCTGGTTCTCGCGCACCGAACCGGACTGGCGGAGCATTGCGTCTACGAGAGTGGTTTTCCCATGGTCGACATGGGCAATGATCGCAATATTGCGGAGTTTCATGGGTTCTCTTTGGGGGTGTCCGCGCGCAACGCCAGCGCACGATCGGTTATCTATGGCGCGCTCATACAGGTTTTTTCGCGTTTGCGAAAGAGCTTCAGCGCAACGGGCGCCGGCGGCATATCGGCGTAGAAAGCGGCAGTTTCAAGGCCTTGTCGGGCAAATGGCTGATTTTCCGGGCGTCAAGGCTTGTAATGTGGTGCGTTGCCGCCAACCCTGACGTTCCGTCCGACCTCCCAACCTGCGCTTTCAGGCACCGGGCCTGTTTCGCTCAGTCAAGATACCGAAATCGCATTCCTCCTCCGCATCTTGGAGGAGACAAGACTTGGCGCCAGCGTTCCTGCAAATCGCGAACGGGGGGTGAGTTGCGACAACGACAATGCCGCCTTTATCCCCCCATTTGCGGGAGAACCCAACCTCCTGGACTTGGGGGAGCGCACCAAGTCCGTGGAAGCTGGAAGAGGGGGCATCCATCCACCGCAATACTGCGTTGCTTGCCAGGCGCGCAGCCCGACCGAACGTCCGAACCGAAGACGAAGCGGGCGGCCTACACGAGGCCGCGCTTCTCCATCATCGCCTCGGGGCTCGGCATCTGCCCGCGGAAGGCCCTGTAGAGCGCTTCCGGATCGTCCGAACCGCCAGCCGAATAGATGTAGCGGCGCAGCTTCTCCGCTACCTCGGGGTTGAACGGGTCGCCTGTCTCCTCGAAGGCCCGGAACGCATCCGCGTCCAGCACCTCCGACCACATGTAGGAATAGTAGCCGGCCGAGTAGCCGTCGCCCGAGAAGACGTGCAGGAAGTGGGGTGTGGCGTGGCGCGTCGGGATTGCCGACGGTATGCCCAGCTTTTCGAGCGTATTCTTCTCGAACTCGAATGGATCTTCCGGCGCGCTGTCGCGCGAATGGAACGCCATGTCCACCAGCGCCGAGGCCGTGAACTCGACGGTGGCGAAGCCGGCGTCGAAGTTGCGCGCCGCGCGCATCTTCTCCACGAGGTCCAGCGGAATCGTCTCGCCCGTCTCCACATGCCGCATGTGGGACTGCAGCACCTCCGGCACCGTGAACCAGTGCTCGTAGAGCTGCGACGGCAGTTCCACGAAATCGCGCGACACCGACGTTCCCGCAATGGACGGCCAAGTCACGTCGCTGAGCAGGCCGTGAAGCGCATGGCCGAACTCGTGGAAAAGGGTGCGCGCGTCATCGACCGAGAGCAGGGCGGGTTGACCCGCCGGTGGCTTCGCGAAATTGCAGACGTTGTAGATAATCGGCTCCTCGCCCTCGCCCAGCTTGTAACCGGACTGCAGAGCGCTCATCCAGGCGCCCGACCGCTTGGACGGCCGGTTGAAATAATCCGCCAGGAACAGGCCGCGCCGCGAGCCATCCGCGTTGCGGACGATGAAGACGCGCACGTCCTCGTGCCAGGCGGGAATGCCTTTCTGCTCCTCGAACGTAAGCCCGAACAGCTTCTTCGCCACGTCAAAGGCAGCCGCGATTACGCTGTCGAGCGCCAGATACGGCTTCAGCGCACTCTCGTCAAAGGCGAACTTTTCCGAACGCAACTTCTCGGCAAAGTGGCGCCAATCCCAAGCGGCGATCGGCTGGTTCTGCCCTTCGCCGGCGGCGATACGCTGCAGTTCCTTCTCGGTCGCGGCAGCCTTCTCCTTGGCCTTCTCCCAAACCGGCAGCAGCAGGTTCATGACGTTCTCCGGCGTCTTCGCCATCGTGTCGTCGAGCTTGTAGGCGGCGAAGGTCTCGTAACCGAGCAGCTTTGCCTTCTCGGCCCGCAGCTCCAGCGTTCGGCGCACGATCTCGCGGTTGTTGGCCTCGCCGTCATTGGCGCCGCGGGAGATGAAGGCTTTGAGCACCGTCTCGCGCAGGTCGCGCCGTGTGGATGTCGAGAGGAACGGCTCGGCGATGGAGCGCGACAAGGTCACGGCATAGCGTCCCGGCTGGCCCCGTTCCGCCGCGGCGGAAGCCATGGCGCTCTTGAGCGAATCCGGAATGCCGTCGAGATCCTTCTCGTCCAGGAACAGGGCCCAGGAGCTTTCGTCCTTGAGCACGTTTTGGCCGAACTGCGCGCCGAGACGCGCCAGTTCCTCGTTGATGGCGCCGAGCCGCGCCTTAGCTTCCCCATCGAGCTTCGCGCCGCCCCGAACGAAGCGCTTCCACGTCTTTTCCAGAACCCGCCGCGTCTCCTTGTCGAGGTTGAGCGAATCCCGCCGCCCGTACAGCGCGTCGATACGGCGGAACAGGGCGTCGTTCATGTACATGCGGGTGAAGTGCCGTGCGACCAGCGGCGAGATTTCCCGCTCCAGCCTCTGGATCTCGGGATTGGTGTGCGCTCCGGCCAGGCACCAGAAGATGGCGGATGCACGCGACAGGGCCTCGCCTGAAAGCTCCAGCGCAGCCAGCGTGTTCTCGATCGTGGGAGCCGCGCTGTTCGAGGCGATTTGCTCTATCTCCCTCTCATGGGCGTCGAGCGCCGCGCGGAACACGGGCTCGAAATCCTTGTCCTCGATCCGGGTGAAGTCGGGCAGTCCCAGTGGCCCATTCCAGGCCGTGAGAGGATTGGCGGAAAGGTCGATGATCGAATCTGACATGGAAGAAGCACCTGGAACGGAAAAGTGAAATCCTTCCCCTCATCTAGGCGTGCGACAAGGGCGCCTGCAAGGCTTGACAATACGCAAGTCTTCCTACATGGAAATAGTAAGCATTACTTACTATCCAATTTGCAGGACCCTCATGCCCCGCCAGGTTGATCCCGCCGGCTTTGGATTTCTTGTGGCCGATTTGGCCCGTCTGATCCGGGCGGACATTGATCGGCGCATTGAAGCGGCGGGGATCGGCGTGACTCCAGGCGAGGCGAGGGTGCTGGTTTACATCGCCCGCTACGGGAAAGCGCGTCAGAACGTGCTCGCCGAACGTATTGGCCTCGAGGCCATGACGCTCAGTTGCTACCTCGACCGGCTGGAGCGCCAGGGTCTCGTGCAGCGCTCGCCGGATCCGTCAGACCGCCGCGCCAAGCTTGCGGAACTGACGCCCGAGGCCGAGCTCGTCCTGGATGAGATTGTCCGGATTGGCCATGAAGTCCGGCAGCTGGCGCGCGGCGATTTGAGCGAAGAGGAATGGCTTCGCCTTCACGCACAATTGAAGGCGATCCGGCAACATTTTTCCGGCGAGTAGCCGGCAGTCTGGAAGGCAACACATGAATTTGCATCAGGGGGCGGTCGTTTCAGCCCCGCTCATGAGCGAGCGCCGTGTCAGCGTCATTGGCGCTCTTCTGGTCGCGATTGGCCCCATCTCGATGGCGCTCTACACGCCGGCAATGACGGAAATCGTCCGCGCCTTCGGTACCACCGAAGCGGCGGTGAAGATGACGCTGTCCTTCTACTTCGCCGGCTTCGCTCTGGCGCAGCTGATCTGCGGCCCGTTGTCCGACGCTTTTGGGCGCCGGCCGATTGTCATGATCTTCATGGGCATCTATGTGATTGCCAGCTTAATTGCGGTCTTCACGCCTTCGGTCGAGCTTCTGATCTTCTCCCGCTTTCTCCAGGGTATCGGCGCGGCCGTGGGTGTTGCTGTGTCCCGGGCGATCGTGCGCGATCTCTTCACGCACGAGCAGTCCGCCCGCATCATGAACCTGATCGGCCTCATTTTGTCGGTCGGCCCGGCGGTGTCGCCCACCATTGGCGGCCTGATGCTGGAGCTCGCCGGCTGGCACTCCATCTTCCTGCTGATGCTGGGCTTCGGCTTCGTCGTCATCATCGTCACGAAGTTCGCCATGGTGGAGACCGCTCCTGACCGCGATCCTTCCAGGGCAAGCCCGCGCGGCCTTTTCCGGTCCTATTCCAAGCTGTTCCGCACGCCCTATTTCGTGGGTACGGCGCTCATCATGGGTTTGACCTCCGGCACGATGTACACCCAGACAACGGTTCTTCCCTTCGTTCTGATGGATCGTGTCGGCCTGACGCCGACTCAGTTCGGCCTCGGCATGCTGGTCCAGTCGGGCAGCTTCTTCACGGGCACCATTGTCGTCTATTTCCTGATGAGGCGCGTCCGCTCGTCGCGGCTGGTCCCCCTCGGTCTCGCCATCGTTGCACTGGGCAGCCTTGCCCTCTTCGCGATGCTGAACATCATGCCGCCCACCTTCCTGAGCGTCATGATCCCGTCGGCGACCTTCGTTCTGGGCATCGCCTTTGTCATGCCCTACATGATGACCGCCTCAATGGCGCCGTTTCCGCACATGGCAGGTGCTGCGGCTGCTCTCACCGGCTTCATGCAGATGACCTCGGGCCTTGTGGGCGGCCTTATCTGCGCGCTGATCGGCGATCCCGTGGTCGGCATGAGCCTGGTTGTTCCCGCCATGGGCCTTCTGGCTGGCCTGATCTGGTTGGTCTGGCGGCGCCTGCCCGAACCGAAGGTGCAGGTCCGGCCGTGACTCCACGCCGCCCCCTCACGCTGAGCCCGTCGAAGCGTGATGCTGTCGCTGATCTCGGCATTCGCCGGCCGGACGCCTGAGCCCGGCAGGCTTGCTGGTGGTCAATCCAGCGCCGGGCGCTCGAAGTCTCCCGTCTTGGGATCCATCACCCAGAGTTCGCCGGTGCCGATGTCGAACCAGGCGCCGTGAAGCGTCAGCCGGCCCTTTTCTTCAAGGATCGTCACGCAGGGAAACGTGCGCAGGTTCGCCAGCTGGTAGCGGATGGAAATGCGCTCCAGCGTTGTCTGCCGTTCTGTCGGCGTCATCAGCTGGTTGCTGGCGATCGCCTCGGCCGCGGGTGCCAGGAGCGAGATCCACTTCCCGATAAAGTCGCCCGGAGAAAGCGGCTGCGCGGAAGGATTGAGCGCCGCGCCGATGCCGCCGCAGCGGCCGTGTCCCATCACCACAATGTGCTTCACCTTCAGCACCTGCACGGCGAACTCCAGCGCCGCGGAAGTGCCATGGTGGCTGCCATCCGGCGTATAGGGCGGGATGAGGTTTGCCACGTTGCGCACGACGAACAGCTCGCCGGGACCTGCGTCGAAGATCGTCTCCGGCGCCGCGCGCGAGTCGCAGCAGGCGATCACCATCGTGCTGGGCGCCTGGCCTTCCTTCGCCAGCGTGCGGTATCGGCTGCTTTCGGCGCTGTAACGGCCGGACATGAAGTTGCGGTAACCGTTCAGCAGATGCTCGGGAAGATGGGTCATGCGAAGCCGGAACCTTTCCGTTGATGCTGCGGGGCAGCTTTCCGAGCGCGTTCGTTTAAGGTCAAGCGAGCGTCGCGACAAGCCAGAAAACGGCGGCTATGGCAGCAATGACGGCAAGTCCCCGGCCGATGCGCCGTCCCCACTCTTCCACCGGATCGCGGGATGCCTCCCTGCCGGCGTCCGCTGGCGCGGAAGCAGGCATGCCTCCGAACACGATCGACTGGGAGTCCCGCTCGACCTGACGCAGGATGCGCTCCGCTTCCTCTTCGTCCGGCTGTCCGGCCGGTTTGTCGGGATCTGCCATCTGCCTTCGCGTCTGCTCGCCCGTATGCTCTTGTCACCCAGAATAGGCCTGGCTCTCGTCCTTGTGCAATCGCTTCTGTCACATCCCGGGGACGTTGGTACTTGCTGCAATCTCCCGCCAAGGCTATGGTTAACATGCTATGACAACGCTCTCGACAGATATCCGCAGGGCCGGACCGGAAGACGCCGATGCGATCGCGCTGGTGCATGACCGTTCATGGCGGGCAGCATACACCGGCATTATCCCCCATCGCGCGCTGATCTCGATGATCGGCCGCCGCGGCCCGCGCTGGTGGGCCGATGCGATCCGCCGTTCCACGACCGTGTTGTTGCTCGAGGTCGGTGGCCACATCGCCGGATATGCCACGCTCGGTCGCAACCGGGCCAGGGAGCTCCCCCAGGATGGTGAGATCTACGAACTCTACCTGAGCCCCGAATTTCAGGGCATCGGCTTTGGCCGCCGCCTGTTTCAGACTGCCTGGGACATGCTTTCGGCCCATGGCTTCGAGGGGCTTGTTGTCTGGGTTCTGGAGGAGAATGAACCCGCCCGTGCCTTCTATGAGAGCCTGGGTGGACGGAACGTTGCCGAATCCATCGAGGTTTTCGATGGCAAGGCGCTCCGCAAGGTCGCCTACGTCTGGGACTAGCCGGGGCAGAAAGAACGCAGTTTCCGGCTTGCGGCGTGCAGGACTGTCGTCCTGCAGGGGAAATACTGCTGGCGGGCAGTGATGCGTCTTTGCATCCAGAATATCCGCATGATGAATAATGCGAATAAGACGCATTGAATGCAGTGCGGAAAACCTATAGTCACCCGCCATCAACCTCCAATCCGCACATTGGATACATAAATGCGCATCGAAGCAATTCCGACTGGTGACAATCCGCCTGAAGACGTCAACGTGATCATCGAGGTCCCCGTTGGCGGCCATCCAATCAAGTATGAAATGGACAAGGCGTCCGGAGCGCTCTTCGTTGACCGTTTCCTCTACACGCCGATGACCTATCCGGGTAACTACGGCTTCGTGCCGCACACCCTGTCGGAGGACGGCGACCCGATCGACGTTCTGGTCTGCAACACGCGTCCGCTGATCCCGGGCAGCGTGCTCAACGTCCGCCCGATCGGCGTGCTGGTGATGGAGGACGATGGCGGCCAGGATGAGAAGATCATCGCCGTACCGTCCCCGCATCTGACCCGCCGCTACGAGAAGATCTTCAACTACACCGACCTTCCGGAGATCACGCTCGAGCAGATCAAGCACTTCTTCGAGCACTACAAGGACCTGGAGCCCGGAAAGTGGGTGAAGGTCAGCGGCTGGAAGGACGCTGCCGAGGCTCGTCGCCTGATCGTCGAGGCCATCGACCGCGCCAAGGCCAAGGCTGCCTGATCAGGGCCGCTGAACCGCGAAAGACATCTGCCGCCAGACGCATCCGGAAGGCCGCTGCGTCTGGCGGTTTTCTTTTGTCTGCCCGCAGGTCCCGTACCGCGCCGGATGCCGTCCTCTCCGCGGCCGATCTCCGGGCGGGTCCGGGTCGTCCCGCGCCGGCCGGGCTCTCAGACGTGCGTCTGCTATTTCCCGGTGAACGTTTCCCCGGCCAATACGATTTTCGACAGCAAAGCCTTGCTGTCGCCGCGGATGGCGACACCTTTGAGCCGCGACGTGGCGCCGGAAACGACCTCCACATCCGCCTTCGGCACCTTCAGCCATTCGGCGATGAGCTTTTCGAGGGCGGCGTTGGCCTTGCCATCTTCCGGCACGGCGCGCACGCGCGCCTTGATGTGCACCTTGCCGTCGCCGGCCTCTTCCGCCCCCTCGATGGCATTCCTGGACGACTTTGGCGTCAGCCGCACGAAGATTTCCACGCCGTCGCGGCTCACCCGGCAATAGCCTGGGATACGGGCCTCAGTCAACGCGGCCTCCGGCTGTTGCCGGCTGTCTCATCTGCCGGCCTCCTCACATGAGCAGCATCGGCGCGAGCGTTGTGATGATGAACTGCTGCAGGAAGAAGATGATGAGCAGCACGATGATGGGGGAGACGTCGATCCCGCCCAGGTCCGGCAGCAGGTTCCGGATGGGTCTCAGCACCGGTTCGGTCGCCTTGTAGAGGAAGGTGCCGATCATCGAGACGACCTGGTTGCGCGGATTGACAACGTTGAACGCATAGAGCCACGAGAAGATGGCCGAGGCGATGATGATCCACCAATAGATGTCGAGCGCGAGCAGGATGGTCCGGATAAGCGCAAGCATTCGGTTCTCCGCAAGTTTTTCCGACATGTATCGGCTGTGCATGACCACGGCAAGCCTTGGTGAAAGATGCACAGCTTTCGCTTGACAGGAATCCCTCTGCCGACCTAAATACGCGCTGCTTCGATGGGGCTGTAGCTCAGTTGGGAGAGCGCATCGTTCGCAATGATGAGGTCAGGGGTTCGATTCCCCTCAGCTCCACCATCGTTCCTCCGGCACAACCTTAACTCTTTCTCCTCAAATTCTGCACCTTCCGCAGTTCCGGAAACAGCCACGCCCACAGGGCAGCGATGCCCATGGCGCCGATGCCGCCGAGGATGACCGCCGGGGCGGCGCCGATCAGTGCGGCCATCGTGCCGGCGCGGAATTCGCCGAGCTCGTTCGAGGCGCCGATGAAAACCTGGTTCACCGCCGAGACGCGGCCGCGCAGCTCGTCCGGCGTCCACAACTGGATCAGGGTCTGGCGGACATAGACACTGATCATGTCGGCTGCACCCAATCCCATCAGGGCGAGAATCGACAGCCACGCCACGGTCGAGGCGCCCAGCACTACCGTGAAGGCGCCGAACAGGCCCACGCAGATGAGCATCACCAGCCCGGCATTGGTGCGCAGCGGATTGCCGGCGAGCCAGACCGACACGGCGATCGCGCCGATCCCGGGGGCGGAGCGCAACAGACCCAGGGCCCAGGGTCCGAGCTCGAGGATGTCGCGCGCGAACACCGGCAGCAGTGCCACCGCGCCGCCCAGCAGCACCGCGAACAGGTCGAGCGAAATCGCGCCGAGCACAATCTTCTCCCGCCAGATGTAGCGGAACCCGCCGAGCAGCATTTCGAGCGAGTGCCTCTCCGTTGAACTGCGCTGCGGTGGCCGCGGGATGGCGAAGCAGGAAAGCGCAGCCATGCAGAAGAAGCCTGCCGCGGTAAGATAGGCCGCTTCCGCAGAAATTCCGTAGAGCAGTCCGCCCGCCACGGGGCCGCAGATCAGGGCGGCCTGGTGGCCTGTCGAGGCCCAGGCAACAGCGTTGGGGAAGTCCTCGGCGGGAACCAGATTGGCCACCAGCGATGCGCTCGCCGGTCCGAGGAACGCGCGCCCCACACCGAACACGGCAAGCAGCACGAAGATGGGCAGGGTGGAGGAGAGACCCCGCATGGTGAGTGCCAGCAGGGTCGCCGCGCAGAGCCCTTCCAGCAGGATCGAGAGTCCCATCACCAGCCGCCGGCCGAACCGGTCGGCCACGGCGCCCGTCACCAGCACCAGCAGCAGCGCCGGAGCGAACTGGATGATACCCACAAGCCCGAGGTCGAACGGATTGCGTGTCAGATCATAGATCTGCCAGCCGACAGCGACTGATACGATCTGCGTGGCGGCGAGCGCGAGAACGCGGGCCGTCCAGTAGAGCGTGAAGGACTTGTGGCGAAAGGCTGCGTAGCGGTCGTCCGCCACAGAGGTTTCGGTGGAACGCATGTCGGGCGCCGGCGAGGAGGGCAGGGGACTGGTTCAAAACGATAGGCCCCAGACTATATCAAGCCTGGAGCCTTCGGAAAGCGGATGATTTTGCTTTGCCGCGAAATGATCGCGCCGCGTGCAGCCAGCGGCGGCCCGCCGGAATACGGCCGTCAGGCCTGGATGACCACCACTTTCGTGCCGACCTTCGCACGCTCGTAGAGGTCGATCACGTCGTGGTTCATCATGCGGATGCAGCCGCTCGAAACCGCCTGGCCGATCGTATGCGGCTGGTTGGTTCCGTGAATGCGGAACATCGTGTCCTTGCCGTTGCGGTAAAGATAGAGCGCCCGCGCGCCCAGCGGATTGTTGGGGCCGCCGGGGACGCCGCCTGCGTAGCGCAGGTTCCGCGGATCGCGGCGGATCATGTTCGCCGTGGGCGTCCAGTTCGGCCACTTGGCCTTGCGGCCCACCACGGCGTTGCCGCGCAGCTGCAGGCCCTCCTTGCCAACGCCGATGCCGTAACGGATCGCCCGGCCGTCGCCCAGCACGTAATAGAGCCTGCGCTCGGGCGTGTTCACCACGATCGTGCCGGCCTCATACTTGCCGTCGAAGGGCACTTCGCGCCGCCGCAGTTCCGGAGGAATGCGATCCAGCGGTATCGGACCCAGCGGAAAGTCTTCGTCCGGCTGGGGGCCATAGTTCAGGAGGTCAGCGGAATACTCCGTCACCGTAGAGGCGCATCCAGCTGCGAAAAGCGGCAGACCAAAGACAAAACCTCTACGCGATATGGACATGGTGCCCCCTGATGGTTCGATATGGCGGAATGGATAAGATAAGTATGGTTAACATGGCATTAATATGCTGAATGCCAGTCTATGGAACACTGATTTCTGCAGCAAAGGCAAAGATGAGCGGCACTATCCCCATCATTTCGCAAGATGCCGGAAGGCATCGACCACCTTGCGATAGACTTCCCGTTTGAACGGCACGATCAGTTCCGGAAGCTCGTCTATATCCTTCCAGTCCCATGCGTCGAATTCCGGTGTATGTCCGCCGGGCGGCGGATTGATCTGAATCTCGCTCTCGTCGCCCAGGAACCGGTAGGCGAACCACTTCTGCTTCTGACCGCGATACTTTCCGTGCAGCGCGATACCGACCAGATGGGCTGGGAGATCATAGTTGATCCACTCCGGCGCCTCGGCCAGTAGCTTTACGGTACGCATACCCGTTTCCTCATAGAGTTCGCGCAGCGCGGCCGTCATCGGATCTTCGCCTTCGTCGATGCCCCCCTGCGGCATCTGCCACAGCTTGGTCGCGCCCTGCATTTCGTCGTTGGGTTCCAGAACGCGCCGTCCCATCCAGACGCGCCCCTTGGGATTGAGCACCATGATGCCCACGCAGGGTCGATAGGGAAGCAGTTCGGGGTTCACGGGCTGGGTCATGCTTAGTCCTGTCGTTCGGGATCGAAGGCTACGGCGGAGAAGGGAACGAGTTCGATGCCGCGCTTGCGCGCCTGGTTCGCCCATTCGGCAACCGCGTCCACGGTCATGTCGAGCGACGAACCGATGCCGATGGCTATCCCCTGGGCCCGCGCAGTGCGCTCCAGATTGTCGAGCTTCTCGAGAATGGCGCCTTTTTCCGGCACAAGGTCGATCGTGGCGTCGGCCGCCGCGAACGGCACCTGGTGAACGAGGGCCGTCTCCTGTGCCACGCTACGGGCGGACGTTCCGTCGTCCAGATAACCGAGGCCGCGGTCGCCGAGCTCCTCCATCACCCGGTCCATCGCGTCTGCGTCGGACGTGTAACGCGCGCCCATGTGATTGACGATACCGGTGTAGCTGTTGATCCGCGCGAGGTTCTTGTGAAGGTTCTCGATCTGCTTTGCCGGCGCATCCTCGACCAGCAGCACGTTACCGCCCGGATTGATGTTGGGATAATCGAACGGCTCCATCGGCACCTGCAGCATCACCTCATGTCCCTCGCGCCGGGCCGTCTGCACCCAGCGGTCCAGACTGTTGCCCAGCGGCGCGAAGGCGAGGGTGATTTCTGCCGGCAGTACCTCGATCGCGCGTTGGGTGCCGGTCTGGGAAATACCCAGCCCGCCTATGATGATGGCGATGCGGGCTCCGCGTGCGCCTGACCACGGACGCGCATAGACGTCGAAGGGACGGCGGCCGGTCTCCGCGTCACGCACCGGCAGCTGGCCGTAAGGCGAGTCTTCGAGCAGCGCCTCGTCCGGCAGGTGGGCGATCAGCGGACTCCTCTGCATCAGCTCGTCCGGATGACGGATGATTGCCACCTGATCGGCAGCGGAGTTCTGTTCCGGTTTGGCGCGGATGATCGCGGGGCTTGCGGGAGTACGCTTGGAAGGCGCCGCCTTTTCGACCTTCTTGATCTCTTCCGCCAGCGGCGCCGTTGCCTGGGCGACCGCGTCGTTGACCTTTTCCTCGAGTACCTGTGTCTGCAGCAGGAAAGCTCCCGCCACCGCGGCAATCGCCGCGCCGCCGGCGACCGCGGCGAGCGCGAACTTCAGAATGCGCTTTCCTGTCCCCCGCTTACGTTCGATCGGCTGGATCGGATCGTCGAGTTCTGTCCTGAACGGCTCCATGTCCCCTGTGCAATATGCCCCCGCGCGCATGACCGGATTCAAAAGGCCCCGTCAGGGACGGGGCCGAAGGATCTGGTTTTACTGGCGGTTCATCACCGCTTTATCTGGATTGGGCGGGAATGCCGGGTCCGTCCGCTCTCCACGCATCAGCTCGAGCGCGTACTTGAGCTGCATGTCCTCCGCGGGATCCTGCGGAACGTAGGCGATCGAGCCCGAGCCTTCCTCGCTCTCCTCTTCACCCTTGATGTGACCCTTCAGGTCGGACTCGCCACGGCGCACCACCTGGTTCTGCAGTTCGGGCGGCAGCGGCTGCTCGACCTTGACGTCCGGCGTGATGCCCTTGCCCTGGATCGATTCACCCGACGGCGTGTAGTAGAGCGCCGTGGTGAGCCGCAGGGCGTCGTTCTCGCCGAGCGGAATGATCGTCTGGACCGAACCCTTGCCGAACGACTGCGTGCCGAGGATCGTGGCCCGGCGATGGTCCTGCAGGGCGCCGGCGACAATTTCCGAGGCGCTGGCCGAACCGCCGTTGATCAGCACGATGATCGGCTTGCCGTTGGTGATGTCGCCCGGATGGGCGCTGAAGCGCGCGATATCACGCGGTTCCCGGCCGCGGGTCGACACGATCTCGCCGCGATCGAGGAACGCATCCGAGACGTTCACCGCCTGATCGAGCAGGCCGCCCGGATTTAGCCGCAGGTCGAGGATGTAGCCTTTCAGCTTGTCCTCCGGAACCTGCTTCTGGATCGCCTTGATCGCCTCGTGCAGATCGTCCGTGGTCTTTTCAGTGAACGACGTCACCTTGAGGTAGCCGACATCATCGCCTTCGACGCGGTACTTGACCGCCTTCACCTTGATGATGTCGCGGACGATGGTGATCTTGATCGGTTCGGGCTGTCCCTGGCGCAGGATTGTCAGCTCGATCGGCGTGTTCACGGCGCCGCGCATGCGATCGACCGCGTCGTTGAGGGTCATGCCGCGTACTTCCTCGCCGTCGATCTTCTCGATGAGGTCGCCAGCCAGAACGCCGGCGCGGGCGGCGGGCGTGTCGTCGATCGGCGCCACCACCTTCACCAGCTCGTTCTCCATGGTGACCTCGATGCCGAGGCCGCCGAACTCGCCCTTGGTCTGGACCCGCATGTCCTTCGCCGCTTCGGCGTTGAGATAGGACGAATGCGGGTCGAGCGAGGAGAGCATGCCGTTGATGGCGCTTTCGATCAGCTTCTTCTCGTCGGGCGGCGTCACGTACTGCGCGCGCACCCGCTCGAAAATGTCGCCGAAGATGGCAAGCTGCCGGTAAGTGTCGGTCCCGGCCGCATTCGCGACGATACCATTTGTGCCGTGGACCAGGGTAACGGCGGACGCTCCCATCAATGCGCCGGCAAACAGCAGCGTCAATTTACGAATCATGTTCCGTCCTTCCAGCTATGTCCCGCGTCCACCAGGGCTTCGGGTCGACCGGTTTACCGTCTTTCCTGAACTCTACATATAGTTCCGGCGTTGTGCCGTCAAAAGAAGTGGCCGCTATGCTTGCCAGCCGCGTCTCTCCCATGACACCCACCGGTTCTCCCGCCAGCACCGACTGTCCAAGGGATACATTCAGCCGAGCCATCCCCGTCATCACGATATGATACCCGTCGCCCGGGTCCAGTATCAATAGCTGTCCGTAGGATCGGAAGGGCCCCGCATAGAGAACAGTCGCATCCACTGGTGCGGTAACAATCGCGCCAGATTGTGTTCTTAGAATGTCACCCTTCAGTGGCGATCCGTAGCCATCATCATCACCATATCGTGATCTGAAGGTTCCGGCGACGGGCAGGGGCAGCAGGCCCTTCTTTTTCGAGAAGGCCAGCGTCTCGGTGAGCGGTATGCCGGGACGCGAAGCTTCCCGCGACTTCCGCAGCGAATGGATCTTCTCTTCGAGCGAGGCGATGAGCTCCTGCAGATTCTTGGCCCGGGATGCCAGGTCTTCAGCCTGTTTCCGCTCGGCCTCGAAATTGGACTCGGCCTCGGCCTGCAGCCGCTCCTTTTCCTTGAGCAGAAGGCTCAGGCGCTGGTGTTCCTCGGCCTGTTCGGTGCGCCGGGCGAGCAGCCGATCCTGCTCGGTGCGGATGGATTCCATCACCTTGCTGAGGTCCTGCAGATCGGCGACGAGGGCGTCGGTTTCCTTGCGCAGTTCCGGCACCACGGCGCCAAGAAGGATCGCGCTGCGCACCGATGCCAGCGCATCTTCCGGCCGCACCAGAATGGCAGGCGGCGGGTTGAGGCCCATCCGCTGCAGCGCCCCTAGCACTTCCGCCAGGATTCCCCGGCGATCCATGAGGGAGCGCCGCAGGGCCGTTTCCTGGTCGAGGAGATCGGTCAGGCGTTCCTCGATGCGGGAAATGTCTTCGCTTAGCTTGCGTTCGGTCTTGGCCGCCTGGATCAGAGCAGAGGTTATGGCAGCTGCGTCGTTTTTGATCGCCGCGATCTCGGCTTCGAGTTGCTGCTGCCGCTGCGTCGAAAGGGCAATCTCGCGCGAAAGCCGGCGGTATTCCTCGACGCTTTCCTGTTGGCGGAGCTCCAGCGTGTTGAGGCTTTGGGCGAGGCTGCCCGGCGCGAGGGCGAACAGAACCGCGGCTGCGCCGGCGGCAGCCATCTGTCGGCGGTACTGGAACCCTGGCAGTCTCATCTCGGCATCGCTATGTCCTGATGCAGGAGTTATAGCGCGCATTCCGTTAAGGAAACATCAACCACGATGCTTGCCCGCGCGGCATGGTAACACAGCTTTCCGTTCGCGCGTCAGCGGAATTCTGCTGTTCCGTGCATTCGGGATGGACGGAATGGGTCTGCCGGGCCGGGCGGAACTGGTCAGCCACGCGGAACGCGGCTGCCGTTCCCCTCAAGCGGGGCTCGTACGCAACTCCGGAAGGCTTCAATCCCGATGGTAGGGATGTCCGGCGAGGATCGTCGCAATACGGTAAAGCTGCTCGGCCAGCATGATGCGCACCAGTTGGTGCGGCCAGGTCTGTGCGCCGAAGGAAAGGCAAAGGTCGGCCTGCGAGCGCAGCTCCTCCGGGTGGCCGTCCGGTCCGCCGATCGCCACCACCAGTTTTCGTTCGCCCGCGTCCCGCCATTGGCCGAACTTCTCGGCGAGCTGGCGTGAGGTGAAGTTCTTGCCGCGCTCGTCGAGCAGCACGAGGACGCCCTCGCGACCGGGTGCGAGGAGCCGCGCTGCTTCCTCCCGCTTGCGCTCGTCCGCATTGCGGGAGCGGCCTTCGGAAATCTCGGTGACACCGTCAAATTCAAGGCCCACCGCCGGCCCGGCCTTTGCCAGGCGGTCGAGATAATGGTCCGCCAGGGCCTTTTCCGGCCCCGACTTCATCCGGCCGACGGCGTGAATATGGATACGGATGGCTCAGACTCCCGACTTGCGTAAGCGGTTCCGGGATCCATTTTCACCCTGAACCGCCAGGAAACAGGGTTCTCGAACAATCACGAATGTCCGGAACGGTTGGCAGCCTCGAGCGTGCACCGGCAACATTGCGGGAAAGGCCCGTCCGCATCCCCATTGGGCTGCCGGGCTTCGCAATCTCTGTTGTGACACACGCAGATTCTCATGCCGGCGCGGTAATGCCGGCCACGTTCACGGCCGCGCGCCTCAAGGCTGAGACGCTATCAGTGGACCGTCCCGTCCTCCGCGTCCGGAGCCATCCACATCTTCTCGATGTTGTAGAACTCGCGGACTTCCGGGCGGAAGATATGAACGATGATGTCACCCGTATCGATCAGAACCCAGTCAGCGCCGGACAGGCCCTCCACCCGCGCATTGCCGAGGCCCGCATCTTTCAGGGCGCGGAGCAGATGGTCGGCGATTGCCGCGACATGCCGGTGCGACCGCCCGGAGGCGACAATCATGTAATCGGCGAGAGGGGATTTGCCACGGAGATCGATGGTGATGACATCTTCTGCCTTCGAGTCGTCCAGGCTCGTCAGGGCAGTTTCAAGGGCCCGGGACACGTGCTCACGACCTGTCCCTGCCGGTGAAGGCGTCGTCTGGGCCTTCTTCTCAAGTGCTGTTCTCAGAGCTTTTCCTTTCCAGAAGAACAACCAACGCTGGGCGATTGCCCAACGTAATGTATAAAATAGGCAGACCTGCCTTCAAGTTTCAAGGATTGGTCTGCATCGATCAGGCCTTGTGTTGCTTGCCCGTCTGCTGCGCCGCCTTGCGCAACTCGGTAGAGGAAAGCGGTGACAGCGGGCCGTGGATGTAGACCCAGGCCGGCGGCTTCATGCGGGCAAGCTCACCCGCCCGGCTCTCGTCCACCCTGGCGTCCGAATATGTCTTCGCCATGACGGACTCGGTGATGGCCTGCGATGATCCGGGCCGGTCGTAGACGGCGATGGGGATGGTCTCCACGATCTTCTCCCAACGCACCCACTTGTGGAACGTGGCGAGGCTGTCCGCTCCCATTACCCAGACGAAATGCACGTCCGGATGCGCGGCCAGCACGAGCTCGATCGTGTCGGCAGAGTATTGCAACCTGTGGGCCGCCTCGAAGCCCGTGACGCGGATCCGCGCGTCATCCACGATTTCCCGGCAGAGCCGCACCCGCTCCTCAAGGGGTGGCAACTCGCTCAGGTCTTTGAGGGGATTGCCGGGCGTTACCATCCACCAGAGCTGGTCGAGCTTGAGCTTTTCGATCGCGTGCTTGGCGATGAGCACGTGTCCCTCGTGCGGCGGATTGAACGAGCCGCCGAACAGGCCCACCGCCATGCCGGGCTCCACCTCTGGCATGCGCAGATAATCCGCTTCGCTCTGCCCGTTGCTCGCCGTCATGGTCAGGGGCGCAGTTGTCCGTTGCCACGCACGCGATACTTGAACGAGGTGAGCTGCTCCACGCCAACGGGCCCGCGCGCGTGCATCTTGCCGGTGGCAATCCCGATCTCCGCACCCATGCCGAATTCGCCGCCGTCCGCGAACTGCGTCGAGGCGTTGTGCAGCAGGATGGCGGAATCGATCTCGTTGAAGAACCGCTCCACCGCCGCCGGGTCTTCCGCGATAATGGCCTCGGTGTGGTGCGACGACCAGGTCTCGATGTGGTCGATCGCTTCTCCCACGCCGTCCACCAGCTTCACCGAGATGATGGCATCGAGATACTCGGTCGCCCAGTCCTCGTCGGTGGCGGGAACCGCCCGCTCGAAGCGCTGGCAGACCTCCGCGTCGCCGCGGATCTCGCAGCCTTCGTCGGCAAGCCGCGTCAGGATTGGTAGCAGGTGCGAGTCCGCCACCGCCCGGTCCACCAGAAGCGTCTCGGCTGCGCCGCAGATGCCCGTGCGCCTGAGCTTCGCGTTGCGAACCACATTGACCGCCATTTCAAGGTCGGCCGAGCGGTCCACATAGACGTGGCAGATGCCTTCCAGATGGGCGAACACTGGCACCCGCGCCTCCGACTGCACCCGCGCCACGAGGCTCTTGCCGCCCCGCGGCACAATCACGTCGATATTGCCGTCGAGGCCCTTCAGCATCTCGCCGACCGCCGCGCGGTCCGTCGTGGGGACGCGCTGGATCGCGTGTTCCGGCAGGCCGGCTTCCCGCAGGCCGTCGACCAGGCAGGCATGGATCGCCGCGGAAGAATGGGCGGAATCCGAACCGCCGCGCAGGATCACCGCGTTGCCGGCCTTCAGGCACAGCGCGCCCGCGTCCGCCGTTACGTTCGGGCGGCTCTCGTAGATCACCCCGATCACGCCAAGCGGCGTTCTCACCCGCTCGATATGCAGGCCGTTGGGCCGGTCCCACTCGGCGATCACCGAGCCGACCGGATCGGGCAGCCTGGCGATCTCGCGGATGCCCTGGGCCATCGCCTCCACGCGCTTTTCATCGAGCCTCAGGCGGTCGAGCACGGCAGCGGAAAGGCCCGCGGTCTGTCCGTGCTCCATATCCTTGGCGTTCTCGGCAAGAATCTCGGTGACGCGCCGCTCGATAGCCGCCGCCATGGCGGCAAGCGCCCTGTTCTTCTGCTCGGTGGAGGCGTTGGCCAGCGGTCGTGCCGCGACCCGGGCATTGCGCCCGATCTCGGCCATGATGGCCGCCACGTCTGCCGTGGGCTCATGCGTCTTCAGCATGGCTTTCCTCCTCCGCCGTACCATAATTTGTCGCCTTGATCCCGGGCGACAGCACGAGGTCGTCGCGGTGCACCATCGCTGACCGCTCCTGATACCCGAGGATGTTCGGGATTTCATGAGTTTTCAGTCCCGCGATGCGGATCGCGTCCGCCGCGTCGTAAGCCGCGAGTCCGCGCGCCACTTCCGTGCCGTCCGGCCCGTCGATCGCCACCGTGTCGCCGCGCGCAAACGAGCCCGTGACCGCCTTCACGCCGGCGGGCAACAGGCTCTTGCCGGCGAGCAACGCCTTGAGCGCACCCTCGTCGATCGTGAGCCGCCCGGCGGGTTCCAGATGCCCGGCGATCCAGGTCTTGTAGGCCGAAACCGGCTCCGGGCTCGCCCGGAAATAGGTGAAGCGCGCGCCGTTCTCGATGGCCGACAGCGGGCTCAGGCTCTTGCCCGAAGCGATGATCATGGCCGCACCCGCAGCGGTCGCGATGCGCCCCGCCTCGAGCTTCGTCCGCATGCCGCCGCGCGACAGCTCCGAGGCGGCTCCGCCTGCCAGCGCCATGATCTCCGGCGTGATCGCGTCCACCACGGGGAAGAACTGTGCGGACGGATCCTTCTCCGGCGGCGCGGTGTAGAGCCCGTCCACGTCGGAGAGCAGGATTAGCAGGTCGCCGCCCATCATCGTGGCGATGCGTGCCGCCAGCCGGTCGTTGTCGCCGTAGCGGATCTCGCTTGTGGCGACCGTGTCGTTCTCGTTGATGATCGGGATCGCCTTGAGCTTGAGCAGCGTCGCCATGGTGGCGCGGGCGTTGAGGTAGCGGCGGCGCTCCTCGGTATCGCCCAACGTCACCAATACCTGTCCCGAGGTGAGCCCGTGCCGGTTGAATTCCTCCGACCAGGCGGTCGCCAGGGCGATCTGGCCGACGGCCGCGGCGGCCTGGCTCTCTTCGAGCTTCAGCGTGCGCCTGCCGAGCCCGAGGATGGTGCGCCCGAGCGCAATCGCGCCCGAGGAAACCACCAGAATCTCCACGCCGGCCGCAGCCAGCCGCGCGATGTCGTCGACGAGCGCCGCGAGCCATTCCCGCTTCAGGCCGGTGGACCGGTCGACCAGCAGGGCCGAACCGATCTTAACGGTAACGCGACGGTAAGAAGTAAGGGAAAGCTCCTTCATGTCAGCGGCCTGTTTTGCCAGCGCTCGTCCACGGCGCCGGGATTTGCTTCAGCTTCGCGGGCTTCCTCGACGACGCGCATGAGCGCGCGCAGCGCTTCGTCCACGCCCCGGTGGGTGGCCGACGAAAGCAGGAGGGGTTTCTTGCCGGCCGCCTCTTCAAGCGCGGCTGCCTTCTCCTCGAGCTCTTCGTCGGTCAGCACGTCGATCTGGCTGAGCGCCAGGATCTCGGTCTTCTCGGCAAGCCCGTGGCCGTAGGCCTCGAGCTCCCCGCGGATGACGCGATAGGCTTCCGCCACGTTTTCCTCACGTGCCGAGACGAGGTGCAGCAGCACGCGTGTGCGCTCCACATGGCCCAGGAACCGGTCGCCGATGCCGATGCCCATGTGCGCGCCCTCGATGAGACCGGGAATGTCGGCGATCACGAACTCGCGCGCGTCGATCCGCGCAACACCGAGGTTCGGATGCAGTGTCGTGAATGGATAGTCCGCGATCTTGGGCTTCGCTGCCGTGACCGTTGCCAGGAAGGTGGACTTGCCGGCATTGGGAAGGCCGACGAGGCCCGCGTCGGCGATCAGCTTGAGGCGCAGCCACACGGTCCGCTCCTCGCCCGGCAGGCCCGGATTGGCCCGGCGCGGCGCCTGATTCGTCGACGACTTGAAATGCTGGTTGCCGAAGCCGCCATTGCCGCCCTTGGCGAGGCGGAACCGCTGGCCGACCTTGTCGAGGTCGCAGATCAGCGTCTCGTTGTCTTCCTCGAAGATCTGCGTGCCGACGGGTACCTTCAGCACCACGTCGGCGCCGTCGGCACCCGTGCGGTTGCGGCCCATGCCGTGGCCGCCCGTGTTTGCCTTGAAATGCTGCTGATAGCGATAGTCGATCAGCGTGTTGAGGCCTTCCACGGCAACGACCCACACGTCGCCGCCGCGCCCGCCGTCGCCACCGTCCGGGCCGCCAAACTCGAGGAATTTCTCGCGCCTGAAGGAAACCGATCCGGCTCCTCCGTCGCCCGCGCGAACATAGATTTTTGCTTGATCGAGAAATTTCATCTTTCTGGCAGCTCTTTCTGGTGGAGCCTCATGTAGCGCATCATCGCGCCAAGCGCGAGGGGTGCGTTCAACAGAACGCTGTTGCGGGAATGGAAAGGCAGTCCCGGTTTCCCGGAACCGTCCGCAGCCGTATTGCGAATCCCAGGTCTGTCTACCGCCGGGCGCCCCAGCTCCTGAGGCTCACCCAGGCCTTGCGGTCGAGCTGGTAGCGTTCGACGGGAACCCGTCCGGCGACTAGCGTGTCCATCATGCCGGGCCCGGCATACTGGAAGCCGCACTTGTGGATCACCCGCCGCGAAGCGTTGTTGGTGACGCGGCAGGACACAAACAGCCGCTCGACCGATGTGACCCGGAAGGCGAGATCCACCAGCGCCTGTGCCACCTCGGTGGCGTAGCCATTGCCCCAGTAAGGCTCCCCGATCCAGTAGCCGATCTCCAGACCGTGGCTCCGGTCGTCGAGACCGGCGCAGCCGATGAAGGCGCCATTGTCGGAGAGTGCGATGGCGTAGTGGCATCCGCCGAGCTTTCGGGAGCGGGCCGCCTCTACGAACTCTGCCGCATCGGCCTCGGTATAGGGGTGCGGCATGCGGGCCAGCATTTCCGCCACGCGGCGGTTGTTGGCGAGCTGTGCGAGTTCGGGAATGTCGTCTGGATGAGGGGGACGCAGCACCAGCCGCTCCGTTACCAGGACGGGACATTCGATGGAGGTCGTGACGTCTCTTTCTTCGCTCTCGAGCACCATCGGTGCATCCTCCGAAAAAGGAAAGGGGAGATGGCGGCCCATCTCCCCTGGATCCTTTTCCGGCTATCGGTCCGGACACTGGCTTCCCTGGATGGGCCGCCGGTGTCTTTTGAGCGGAACCGGCTACTCCGCTGCTTCCTGTGCCGGGGTCACGGCAACGTAGGTTCGGCCGTTGGCCTTCTTCGTGAACGATACCGAGCCCTCTACGAGCGCGAACAGGGTATGGTCCTTGCCCATGCCGACATTGGCGCCCGGGTGCCACTTGGTACCGCGCTGACGAACGATGATGTTGCCGGCGAGAACGCGCTCGCCACCAAACTTCTTCACGCCAAGGCGCTTCGACTCTGAATCGCGACCGTTACGCGAAGAACCGCCGGCTTTTTTGTGTGCCATGGTCTTACTCCTTTGCGTTCCTTGAGAACGCCTGACTTCCGGTTATGAACGCGGGGCGTTCATCTGCAAACTATGGAACCGTTGGGTTCCGGTTACTCCGCGGCGGCTTCCTTGGCGGCGGCCTTCTTTGCTGCCTTCTTGGCAGGCTTGGCGCCATCAACAAGGATCTCAGCGATGCGGATGGTCGTCAGCTCCTGACGGTGTCCGCGCTTGCGGCGCGAATTCTGACGGCGGCGCTTCTTGAAGGCGATGACCTTCGGACCGCGGCCCTGCTCGACGATCTCCACCGCAACGCTGGCGCCTTCAACAACGGGGGTGCCGATCTTGACGTCTGCGCCTTCGCCGACAGCCAGCACTTCAGCGATCTGGACGATCTCGCCCGGCTCGCCTGCGATCTTTTCAACTTTCAGAACATCTTCCGGAGCAACGCGGTACTGCTTGCCACCGGTCTTGATGACTGCGAACATCTTTCTTGCCTTTCAGTGTTCGGTCCGGCTTTGGCGGGTTTCCGTCAGCCGTCTTTTTGTCAGTCGTAGGGTTTGGTTCTCGCAGCCGTGAGGACACGAGCGCCAGCGCAGACTTCTCCACGCTGAATGGGCCAGCTCCTTAACCCATGCGGACTTCCCGGTCAATACGAGAGCGGTGAAATGGCGATTTTTGGCTCTTGTGCTGCGCGGCCGATATCGCTATTTAGGCGCGGCTGAGCCGTGGCTGCTTCGCCCGGCTTTCGGAGAGGTGGCAGAGCGGTTGAATGCACCGCACTCGAAATGCGGCATAGGGGCAACTCTATCGGGGGTTCGAATCCCCCCCTCTCCGCCAGCTGGACCCCGACCCTTCCACACTTGGCTCTTGCGGCGATTCCTGCGGTCTCTTCCCGTATCGCGGCAGTGGCTTCAGCCTGTGACTCACGAATCTTTCGCTTTCCATCGGCAGCGGCTGCAATTTTGTGTATGAAATCCGCATGAACAGGACCGCGGACCAGATCGTCGCTGCTTCGGAGGCTTCAAGCGAAGCCACCGTCCGGGCAGGCACGCACCCCACCTGGCGCGCGCGTGCCGCCAGGGTGCTCAATGCCTTTGGGGTTTTCATGGCCCTGGTGCTGTTCGTCACCATCTCGCTGGAAACGTTCTCGGGCCAGGTCTATGCGGAAGGGTCCGTGTATGCCCGCGTCCAGCTTTGGGTGTGCATCTACTTCCTTGCCGACATCGTGCTGTTCATGGTGGTGGTGCCCGAGCGGCGGCGCTACGTTTTCCGCAACCTGGCGCTGATCCTGCTCTCGATCCCCTACCTCAGCCTGGTCGATCTCCTGTCGCTGCAGCTCTCCGGCGAGGCGCGCTATCTGCTCCGGTTCCTGCCCATCATGCGGGGCGGCGCGGCGCTGGTCATGCTGGTGAAAATGGTTGTCAGCAACCGGATCACCGGCCTCTTCATCGCCTATCTGGTGAGCTTCTTCTCTCTGGTCTACTTCATCACCCTGGTCTTCTACGTCTTCGAGGGCGGTGTGAACCCCCTCGTGAAGGATTATTACGCGGTCCTATGGTGGGCCTCCATGACGGTGACGACGGTAGGATCGAACATCGTGCCGGTGACCGCCATGGGCAAGGTGGCCGCCGCCGCGTTGGCGGCGGTCGGCATGACGGTCTTCCCCATTTTCACCGTCTATATCAGCTCGCTGGTGCAGCGCTGGAATCAGCGGCGCGTCTAGCCTCGATCCCTGCTGGTGGACCAATTGCAAATTATCCAGCGAGCGATCGGATATGATTGAAATTTCCGGCTTATATGTAAGTCAAGCGCCCTATTTCCCCTTCTCACCCTCATGATGAGACAGTAATTCTTTATAATGAAAGAGGGCCGTCTTCCTGGACGGGACAAGCGAGGGGAACATGCTGGTCGATCAAACACTGCTGCTCACGCAGTTCATGACGCTATTGGCTGTACTGGATCCGATCAGCCACACGACGCTTTTTCTCTCAGTGACGGATCAGCTCGACAAGGCAGGGCGGCGCAGGGTTGCGCTCATTGCAATTCCGCTGGCCTTTGCCGTGCTGGTGATCTTTGCGGTTGTCGGCCAGTTCATCCTGGAGGCCATGAACATATCGCTCATCTCCTTCCAGATCGCCGGCGGCATCATCATGTTCCTGTTCGCGCTCCTGATGGTGCTTGGCCAGACCACCAAGGGGTCTCCGGATGTCCACGCCGAAACGCCCGAGAGCCTGGCCGTCTATCCGGTTGCCGTTCCGATCATTGCAGGACCGGGCGCCATGCTGGCGATGGTGATTCTCACCGACAACAATCGCCTGAGCTTCGTCGAGCAGGTTGAAACCGTGGCGCTGCTCGGGGTGATCCTTCTGATGATGATGGGCTTCTTCTTGGCGGGCGACATGGTCTCCCGGGTGATGGGCCGACATGGCGCAAGCGTCTTGCGCCGCGTGATGGGCATTTTGCTCGCCGCCCTGTCGATCAGCCTTATTGCCGAGGCCATGGCGCAATGGCTTCGCTTGCCTCCCATCTGATCGGCTGGGGCAGCCTCGCGTCAATTTGAACCGCTCCGCACGCCGGCGCCGCAAGCGGGATTGCGTCCCAGCCGGCCTGCGCGCATTGGTTTTGCTCGTGCGGCGGCCACTTTTCGGCTAGGCTTTTCCTGATGGGTTGAACGGCGGCGGAGCCATCCGCCGTCGTGCCTTGTTTTGCCGCCCGGACGGCCCCAGATTGAGACATATGTTCGCCCGGCGCCGTTTTTGCGTAACCGCCGTCGTTGGTCTTGTTCTTTCGTTGATCTTGTTCTGGAGAGATGAATGGAGCTTGTAATCGGGCTCGTCACCCTTGCCGGACATATTGCTTTGCTTCTCTGGGGAACGCGCATGGTCCAGACCGGAATCCAGCGCGCGTTCGGGCCCGACCTGCGGTCTTTTCTCGGTCACGCGCTGAAGAACCGTCTGAAGGCCTTTGGTGCGGGTCTCTTCGTGACCGCCATCCTCCAGAGCAGCACGGCGACGGGCCTGATGGCGGCCGCCTTCACGGCGGGCGGGCTGGTGGAACTCACCCCCGCGCTTGCGGTGATGCTCGGCGCCAATGTCGGCAGCACGCTCATTGTCCAGGTCCTCTCCTTCAACATCGCGGCCGTGGCCCCGGTGCTGATCCTCATCGGCGTGTTGATGTTCCGGCAGATATCCAGCCAGCGGATTCACGACCTCGGGCGCGTCATGATCGGTCTCGGCTTCATGATCATGGCCCTGCATCAGCTGCTCGAGCTGCTGGAGCGCTATGAGAACTCGCCGGGCTTTTCCTGGCTGCTCTCGGGCCTCGCGGACGCCACCCTGTTCAACATTCTTCTCGCGGGCGTCCTCACCTGGGCGGCTCATTCCAGCGTTGCGGTCGTGCTGTTGATCATGTCGCTTGCCACGAAGGGTATGGTCGATCCGCAGCAGGCCTTCGCCATGGTGGTGGGAGCCAATCTTGGCACGGCCCTCAATCCGGTGCTGGAGAGCGACGTGGGCGACGACCTTGCCGGCAAGCGCCTGCCCGTCGGAAACCTGCTCACGCGCCTGGTGGGCGTTTTGGCGGTTACCCCATTTCTGGCCGAGATTGCCCGCCTCTTCTCCGACTATGGCATCGAGGAGGCGAGGGCGGTCGCCGACTTCCATACGGCGTTCAATCTGGTGCTGGCGATCGTCTTCCTGCCGGTGCTCGGCCCCTTTGCGCGGCTGCTGGAGCGTCTGCTGCCACAGCGGATTGACGAGAGCGACCCGACCCGCCCGCGCTATCTCGACCCGGCGGCGCGCGAGACGCCGGTCGTCGCCCTCGGCGCCGCAACGCGCGAGGCCCTTCGGCTGGTCGACGTTCTGGGCGAGATGATCGAGGGCGCCAAGGTTGGCATCGCCGGCACCGATCGCAAGGCCCTGTCCGACCTGCGCCGCAAGGACAACGTGATCGACAGCCTCAACGCGGCGATCAAGTCCTATCTCACCTCCATCGACCCGGAGGAGCTGAGCCTAGCCGACAAGAAGCGGCTCAACGAGATCCTGCTCTTCTCGACCAACCTCGAGCATGCGGGCGACATCGTGGATCGCGGCCTGATCCCCCACCTGAACAAGCGGCTTCGCCGCGGGCTCAACTTCTCCAAGGAAGGCCAGAAGGAGCTCGAAGACCTGTTCGACCGGCTTCTGGCGAACCTGCAGATGGCAGGTTCTCTGCTGGTCACGCAGGATGAGCGTACGGCCCTGATGCTGGTGAAGGAAAAGGCCGAGTTCCGCAGGGCGGAGTTTGCCGCCATGCAGTCGCACTTCCGCCGTCTCCAGCAGGGCGACATGGACACTTCGGCCACCACGTCCCTGCACCTGGACGTGATCCGCGACCTCCGCCTCATCAATTCCTATCTGGTGGCCGCTGCCGCCCAGCCCATCCTCAACGTGCCGGGCGAGCTGGCGGAGGACCTCTCCGAGGCCGGGCAGGAACAGGCTCCCGCCGACGTGAAATGATGGCGCCGGCTTGCCGGACGCGGCTCACACCTCCGGCTGCCAGTCGGTCATCGTGAGCACGTTGCCCCCAAGCTGCGAGAAGGCCCGCTGCCGGCAGGAGAACACGATGATCTGCTGTTCCGGGGCATGCCGGTGGAGCGCGTCGAACATCTTCTCGATCCGGTCGTCGTCGGAATAGACCAGCGCGTCGTCGAGGATGACTGGCACGGGTCTGCCGTTGGCCGCCAGCATCCGCGCGAAGGCAAGCCGGGTGAGGATCGAAAGCTGCTCCTTCATGCCGCCGCTCAGCGCCTCCACCTGTTCTTCCTGGCCGTTCCGGCGCAGCGCCTGCGGCAGCAGCGTGTTCTCGTCGAATTCGATTGAAAAGTCCTGGAGCAACAGGCCGAGCAACGGCTTCAGCTCCCGGATCACCGGCTGCAGATAGAGGTCGCGTGCGGTGGAGCGCGATTGCATGAGCGCGTTGCGCAACCGTACCAGCACCTTGATCTCCCGCTCGAACCGCTCGGCGCGCGCATTGGCGAGGGCAAGCGCCTCCTGCGTCTCCCGCCAGGCTTCCTCCACTGCCTCGTCGGCGAGGCTGCTGATGCGCGAGTTGAGTGCCGCGAGTTTTTCCCTGAGCGTCGTGCGTTCGCCGTTTGCGGCCTCCAGCGCCGACTGGGCGCGCTTCAGAGCGGCTTCGGCAGAAGCGAAATCCGGCGCGCTGAGCCGCAGGCGCTCCACATTGGCCGATGCCCTTTCAAAAGCCTCCCTGCGCTCGACAAAGCTGGCCTCCAGCGCCCGTTCCCGCTCTTCGCGCTGCTCCACGGGGCCAAGCAGGCTCTCCACCTGCGCAAGTTCTGTCAGGATTGCCGTGCGGCGCCTTTCGATCTCCACCACCGTCTGGCTGGCGCCGTCCTGCTGCGGCTGCAGCTGCCGATAGCGGGCATAGGCCTCAGCAAGCTTCTTCGCCGCTTCCGTGGCCCGTGCGCGCGCGGCGTCAGGATCGCCCTCGACCTCCGGCACGCTGGCGCCCAGCGCCTCCCGCTGCGCGATCTCCGCGCGCAGCTTCGCGAGTCCCTCCGGCGCAAGATGCTTGAGCTGCAGTTCGAGCTGGCGGAGGTCGGAGCGGATCGACTGCGAGCGGGCCTCCCGGGCTTGCGCCTCGGCCAGATCGGCCACATTCGCCGACTGCAGCAGTTTCCGCCGCTCCTCTTCCTTGCGGTTGAGCTTGGTGTCTGCATCCGCCGAACGGTTGGAGCGAAGCACCAGCGTGCCCGCGCCCTCGATGTCCACCTCGAGAGTGTCCTCGAAACTGCGTTCCTCTCCGTGTTCGAGCCGCTTGCCGCCGACGGCGACGGAAATGATCGCCCCGTCGCGGTACTGCATCCGAACGGTGGGCAGGCTCGCCTCCTTGGCCGCCCGCAGGCCGGCGAGTTCCACTTCGAGGGTCCGAAGCTCGTCGACCAGCCCTTCCGGCAGGGTGATGGTATCCAGCTCGGCTGCAAGCGCCTCATGCTGCGCCCGGATGGCTTCCGCCTGCTGCAGGCGCTCCTTGAGCGCGGCCAGCTCCCGCGCGGCTTCACGCGCCTTCAGCGCAGCATCGAGCCGCTCCAGCAGCTCGCGCGCTTCACGCTCTTCCGCCTCTGTTGCCTGCGCTTCGGCGAGCGCCTGGTTCATCGCCTCCGCTGCCTGGTTACGCCGGTCCTGCGCGGCCTGCCGTTCCTTTTCGACCGCCGCGAGAGCTGCTGCGAGTTCGCCCGCCCGCTTCTTCGCCTCGCGAAAGGCCGTGAACGCGCCTTCGGCCGCTTCAAGCTGCGCCTGCGTCAGCTTGGCGTCGGACTCGGCCGCCTTCAGCGTCTGCTCATGAGCCCGCGCGGCCTGGAATGCCGTCGTGGCTTTCTCCACCGCCGAGCGGCGCGCGGCCTCTTCCTCGGGATCGTCCAGCACCGTGAGCCGCTTCTGCACCTGGACCCGCTGGTCGAGCTCCTGCCGCAGCTGGATTACCTTGGCGCGCAGATCCGCCTCCAACGCCGCGAGGCGGTCGCGTTCCTTTAGCGCCTCGTCATACGGGCCTCTCGGACGCTTCTGAGCCTCAGATATCAGCTCGTCTAGCTCCTTCGAGCACTCGGCAATGATGGCCGCCATGCGTCGCCCGCCGGTGATCGCCTCGACCTCGCCCTGCACAGAGGTGAGCAGCGTCTCGCGGATGCGCTTCTCGTCATCTTCCGACTTCTTGTCGCGCGGCTCGAGCCCTGTCACGCCCTGGCGCACCCAGAGCAGCCCGGCAGGTGCTGCATTTCCACTCTTCACGAGATCGGCGATGAAATTCTCGGCCTCATCCGCTTGCGCCACCAGCCGTCCTCGGTCGAGGTCGATCACCCTGGCCGTGCGGCCGCTCAGAAATCGCTTCGTGAGCCGGTAGCGGCCCTTGCCGGTGTCGATGTCCGCCTGCACCAGCGGGCTGCCGCCGCTGTAGGGCTGCAGGCTCTTGATGTCTTTCGAGGCGCTCGTGTGCGGCTGGAAGAACAGCGCCCGCAACGCCTCGAAGCTCGTTGACTTGCCGTGCTCGTTGGCCGCGCAGAAGACGTTCACGCCCTCGCGGATGTTCTCGAGGGCCACGCCCTTGCCGGCAAACTTCCGGACATTGTGCAGTCTGATGGCCGAGATCTTCATGAGCTTATCTTCTGGGCATAGGCGAACAGGCGAAGCAGCGCGTCCTTGGCGACCCTGCGGTCGTCCGCGGACAGTGTCTCGTTCTCGCTTTCGGCAAGCAGCGCGTCCGCTGCGATGCGCAGCGCTCCGTTACGGTCGATCAGGTCGAGGTCGGTGGCCTCGCACTCCGTTTCCAGCGCCTCGTCCTCCAGTTCGAGAAAGGCGAACTCGGGCGCGGCATGTTCGATGGCCGCCGCCAGCGCCGCCCGTTCTTCCGGATGGCAGCGGCCCCGGGCGAACAGCTTCATCAACGTCTGCCGCCGCTGCACGCCTTCCGGCAGCAGACTTTGCAGCAGGGCCACCGGATCGTCCTCGGCGAGCAGGTGCAGGTCGCAGATGCTCCACGAGAAGGTTCCGGTTTCGACCGGCGTCACGACGGGTTCCGCGCCCGCGGCAGGTATTGTCACCGCCAGCGCCCGCCCCGGCGCATTGTGCTTGAACTGGTCCGGTTCCGGCGTTCCGCTGTACCAGGTGCGGGGGTCAACGGACATTGTCCCGTGCCAGTCGCCGAGCGCCAGATAGTCGAGTCCCGCGCGCCGCGCCCGGTCAGGCGCGATGATGCCGGAGGCGTCGCCATCCTCGGAGAAGTCGAGAATGCCGCCGTGGGCAAGACAGATGCGGATGCTGCGCTCAGGCGTGGCGGCCTGGTCCACCCATTCGGTGAGGTCACGGCCCGGCCGCCGCGTCGTGCAGGGTGACGGCAGCAGGGTTGCGTCCGAGGAGAGGGCGATCGGTGCCGCCTCAGTTGCCAGGATCACGTTGTCCGGCGCCTCCGCCCTTAGCGCGTTCCAGAGCTCGGTGGCCTGCAGCGAATCGTGGTTGCCCGGCAGGATGATCCATTGCAGCGGCGCGTGCGAGGCCATTTCCGCCAATGTCTGGCGACGGATCTCGGGCGAGGGCGTCTCCGTGTCGAACGTGTCCCCCGCGAGCAGGATCACCCCGGCTTCATGCGCCCGCGCTGCTTCCGCCAGCCTGCACAGCGCCATGTGCCGGGCCTCCCGCAGCCGCCCGCGCAGATCCTCGGGCATGTTGCCGAACCGCTTGCCCAGATGAAGGTCGCTCGAATGAATGAACCTGAACATGTGTCTGACGAACTTGCCCCTTTGAAGCCTGGGTGGTGACTGCCGGCGAAGCGGCCCGTGAGACCACTGCGTTACTACAGCCGTTCAGCCGGACGGGATCAAGGGTGCGCGTCTATTCTCCCCACACTCCAGCGAATGTGCCGCAGGACGGGTTCCGTCTCGCGTACGCTTTCCGTCGCGCTGGCGTTAGGGGAGCCCTGCCACAATGAAGAAGGGCAGTTCCGGCTGCCCGGAACTGCCCTCAAGTCACACAGTGTGAACGGGAGTTGGGCTCCCGTCCGGCAGGAGTGATCAGCGGAACTCGCGCACGTCCACGAAATGGCCGGCGATCGCGGCGGCAGCGGCCATTGCGGGCGACACGAGGTGCGTGCGGCCCTTGAAGCCCTGTCGGCCTTCGAAGTTGCGGTTCGAGGTGGAGGCGCAGCGCTCGCCCGGCTTCAGACGGTCGTCGTTCATGGCCAGGCACATGGAGCAGCCCGGCTCCCGCCACTCGAAACCGGCCTCGATGAAGATCTTGTCCAGGCCCTCTGCCTCGGCCTGCGCCTTCACGACGCCCGAGCCCGGCACGACCATCGCGTTGACGCGGTCGTGCACCTTCTTGCCCTGGATGACCTTGGCAGCTGCGCGCAGGTCTTCGATGCGGCCGTTGGTGCAGGAGCCGATGAACACGCGGTCGATCTCGATGTCCGTGATCTTCGTTCCGGGCGTCAGGCCCATGTACTCAAGCGCGCGCTTCTTCGACAGGCGCTTCGTCTCGTCCTCGATCATGTCGGGATCCGGCACGACGCCGGTGATCGAGACCACGTCCTCGGGCGACGAGCCCCAGGTGACCAGCGGCGGCAGGTTGCCGGCGTCCAGCTTCACGATGCGGTCGAAGTGCGCGCCCTCGTCGCTGTGCAGCGTCTCCCAGTAGGCGCGGGCCATGTCCCAGGCCTTGCCCTTCGGCGCGCGCGGACGGTCCTTGATGTACGCGAAGGTGGTCTCGTCCGGCGCGATCATGCCCGCGCGGGCGCCGCCTTCGATCGACATGTTGCAGATCGTCATGCGGCCTTCCATCGACAGCGAGCGGATGGCTTCGCCCGCATACTCGATTACGTGGCCGGTGCCGCCGGCCGTGCCGATCTCGCCGATGATGGCCAGGATGATGTCCTTGGCGGTCACGCCTTCCGGCAGCTTGCCGTCCACCTGCACCAGCATGTTCTTGGCGCGGCGCTGGATCAGCGTCTGGGTGGCCAGCACGTGCTCCACCTCCGAGGTGCCGATGCCGTGCGCCAGCGCGCCGAACGCGCCATGTGTCGAGGTGTGGCTGTCGCCGCACACGATCGTCATGCCCGGCAGCGTGAAGCCCTGCTCGGGGCCGACGATGTGAACGATGCCCTGACGGGTATCGGCTTCGTTGTAATACTCGATGCCAAACTCGGCAGCGTTGGCGGCCAGCGCCTCCACCTGGATGCGGCTCTCTTCGTTCTTGATGCCGAACTTGCGGTCAGGCGAGGTCGGCACGTTGTGGTCCACGACCGCCAGCGTCTTCTCGGGATGGCGCACCCGGCGGCCGGCCGCGCGAAGCCCCTCGAATGCCTGCGGGCTGGTCACCTCGTGCACAAGGTGGCGGTCGATGTAGAGCAGGCAGGTTCCATCCGGCTGCTCGTCAACCAGATGATCGTCGAAGACTTTGTCGTACAGCGTGCGCGGTTTGCTCATGGGTAGAATCCTGGAAAAAAGCCGAAAGCTGGGGCCCGAATGCGGAATGGAGACCGCTCAGGTAAGTCGGCTCAGCAGCGTGCCTGCGAGGCGTGCAAAAAACCGGCCCGGCAGGCGCTTCACGTCCTGCAGGACAAAATCCTTCGGTGCCGGTTTCACTGGGTTCAGCATGGGATGTGTATTAACAGCGTTTTCTCAGCGCTGCAATCCGAACGAACGTTTCGATCGGGCGAGTCGTCCCGAAATATTATTGCGCACGACAAGGCGCAAAGAAAAAGGGAGCCGAAGCTCCCTTTCCGAGAAACATCCCTTTGTTTGTTCTTATTCGCCGTTGGCCTCGGCAGCAGCCTTCTCGGCGGCGAGCGCCTGGGCGGCGGCGATCTTTTCGGCTTCGACGCGGGCCTTCTCTTCGGCTGCAGCGAGGCGCACGGCCTCGTTCAGCTTACGCGAACGCGCATTGGTGTTCTCGACGATGCGCGCGGATTTGCCGCGACGGTCGCGCAGGTAGTAGAGCTTGGCGCGGCGGACCTTACCGCGGCGGACAACCTCGACACCTTCGATCAGCGGGGAGTAGACCGGGAAAACGCGCTCGACGCCCTCGCCGTAGGAGATCTTGCGGACCGTGAAGCTCTCGTTCAGTCCACCGCCGGAACGGGCGATGCAGACGCCCTCGAACGCCTGAACGCGGGTACGCGAACCTTCGACGACGCGAACGAGAACGCGGACGGTGTCACCCGGCGAGAATTCGGGAAGGGTGCGCTTGGCGGCGATCTTGGCGGCCTGCTCGGCCTCCAGCTGACGGATAAGGTCCATCGTACAATCCTCTTTCGTTCTTGGGAACGTCAGAGCGCCCATCTCACCGGCAGTTCGGGACCGCCTCGGGAGTGTGTCCGTTAGGAGCCACAGGGGCGAATTCACGTTCGTGGTTTAATGAGGAGCCATGAACCCATGGCAGCCTTGGGCGAGCCACATACACCACTCGCCCGACGGAATCAACCGATCTTCCGCTCCGAAACGTCAGGAATTGCGCCCGATGCGGCCGAGATGCGTGTCGGCAAAGCTAGTTTCGTGCTTGAGCCCGTAGCCCATGACGCGGTCGGCTGCGATGTGTGCGGCGAGAATCAGTCCGACCGACACGGCAAGCTCGCTCTCCAGCCACCAGCCGGCCAGCAATACCGCCACCGCGGTGATCCATGTATGGGCGGCGTTGTAGCACCATGCACCCGGGCGCGGCCCGGCAAGGTAGCCGAGCATTGCAAGATCCGGCGCCAGGATCAGCACGGCAAACAGCCACCAGTTCCCGGACAGCTGATGATAGGCAACGAGCGCCAGGATCAGCAGCGCCGCGTTTTCAAGTTTAAGGAAAAGCTTCATGGTCCTGCCGGAGTGAGAGGAGTGTTTGCCGGCATTTCGTGCCAGGGCGGAAGTCTGGCATCACGTAGCCGCAGTCGGCCCGCTGGTCAACGAACTGGATCAAGCCATCTGGCTCCATACGCGGGCCTTCCGCCTTCTGCCCGAGGCTGAACGCGATGGCAGGGGATGCCGCCGGCGCTCTGGCCGGAATGACCGACGCGGGCAGAACCTATTCGCTGACCTCGATGGACCCTGTGCCGAAGAACAGTCCGTCATGCCCGTCGACGGTGAAGGTGAACGCGTCGGCGCGGGTGAGGCTCAGAATGGTTTCCCCCGTGCTGTCCAGAAGCTCCAGCTTGCCGTCCTCCCGCCGCCAGCTGCTCCAGTCCTTGCCCTTCCATGGATCGGCGCAGTTACCCACCTGATCCAGCGGCCCGGAGTCCGCTCCGCCCGCCTCGATGTAGAAACCGCAAGCCTCGGCGTTGTTGTACCCGCTAAGGGCGAAAGTGCCGTCCATCAGTTCGTCAAGCTCCGGCTCCGGGAACCCGCCGCGATCGAACGAGATCATCCGCCCGTCCTCAAATTCGCCCGAGTAGCTTTCCGCCGTCTGCGGCGCAAGCGTGAGAACGGCCTGCCGCCCGGCGTCAGCCAGGACGAGTGCGTTATCGTCGCGAACGGTCCAGGCGAACGCCTCCTGCAGCGGAAACTGGCGCAGGCAGGTGGCGGAAATCTCCAGCGCGGCGCCTCCGATCGTACCTTCATCCCCCAGCGTGATGAGGCAGTAGGGATCACCCTCCGACACGCCCGACAGCGTCCATTCGCCTGCGAAGGGCGTTGCCCAATCGACCGGCTCGGCTTGCGCCGGAGCGGCAAGCATGGTCCCCGTCAGAAAAAAGCCCGGACCTGCGGGATCGAGCAGCGCGAGTGCGAGAAGCGCCTTGCGCCGGAAAACTGCAGCGTTCATTCCTGAACCTCCCTGGGTATGACTGTCGCTGCAATCCGGTTTCCGTGCCGCAATGAAGCGATTAGCCAGCTTACGAATCCCATCATCTCTTCGGATGATGCGCAAATAAATTCGGCTGTGCGCGCGCTGTCAGCCCGGGCGCCTAGATGCCTGTCGCTCGCGGCATGGCCTAGCCCCGCGACCGGACATAGGCTTCCCAGAGATCCGGACGCCGGTCCCGCGTGAGCGCCTCGGATTTCTCGCGCCGCCACTCGGCGATCTTCTTGTGATTGCCGGAAACAAGCACCTCGGGAATGGGAATGCCCTCGAACACGGCGGGCCGCGTGTAATGCGGATGCTCGAGCAGGCCGTTCTCGAAACTCTCTTCCGTGCCGGAATGCTCGTTTCCCATCACGCCCGGCAGGAGACGCACCACCGCATCCAGTAGCACCATTGCCGCGATCTCGCCACCGGAGAGGATGTAATCCCCGATTGAGACTTCCTCGAGCCCGCGCGTGTCGATCACCCGCTGGTCGACGCCCTCGAAGCGTCCGCACAGGATGATCGCCCCCGGTCCTTCGGCAAGCTCCCGCACCCGGGCTTGCGTGAGCGGCCTGCCGCGAGGGCTCATCAGCAGCCTGGGTCTAGGGTCGTCCGCGGGCGCGGTGCTGTCGAGGGCGCGCGCAAGTACGTCCGGCCGCATCACCATGCCGGCTCCGCCGCCGGCCGGCGTGTCGTCCACGCTGCGGTGCTTGTCGAGTGCGAAGTCGCGGATCTGCACCGTCTCCAGCGCCCAGGTTCCTTCGTTGAGAGCGCGGCCCGAAAGCGAGTGCCCGAGCGGTCCCGGAAACATGTCCGGGTAGAGCGTGAGGATTGTCGCGCGGAAGCTCATTCTGCCTCGCCCTGCAAAATGTCCTGGTCCTGGCCAGCAGGAGCATCCTCGTCCTTGTCCAGCAATCCGGCCATCTCGCGGTTTACCGTAACCATACCGTTGGTGATGCTCACCGTCGGCACGGCCGGCTTCGTGAAGGGAACCATCACGGACTTGCCGCCGCGTGGCCGGATCTCGAGCATGTCGCCGGCGCCGAAATTGTGCACCGCAGTGATGCGCCCGATCTCTTCGCCCGTCTCGTCGACGGCCCGCAGGCCGATGAGATCGGCGTGGTAGAACTCCTCTTCTTCGAGGTCGTCCGGCAGCGCCGACCGTTCGACGAACAGGCCCTTGCCGTTGAGCCGTTCGGCGGCCGTGCGGTCCGTGATTTCCTCGAACTGCACGATGACGACGGACTTGGCGGGCCGGATGGTGCGCACCGTAAGCGTCAGGCCGTCTTCTGTCGTGAGGGGGCCGTAGTCGCCGAGCGCCAGCGGGTCTTCCGTGAAGGTCTTCACGCGGACTTCGCCCCGGATGCCGTGTGGGGCGCCGACGGTGCCGAGCTGTACGGGTTGCTTGAGTGCTGCCATGCCGAATGATCGCTGTTGCAGATTGAGCCGGTGATGCGGCCCTCTTTATGCAATTTGGGAGGCGGAGGAAACCGGATTCACGACGGACACGCAGCAGAGGGACCGCCCCTATGGCTGTTACGAAGCTCCGGGCGCGACCGGACTGCGGCCGGAGCCCGTTCGTTCCCAGCTCTCACGTTGTCGACGTGGATCAGGTCGAGAGCTTGGCGACGACTGCGTCGATGCGGGTGGCAAGTTCCTCCAGGGAGGAGCTGACGGCGGCGTCCATCTTGTCGGCACGCAGCAGGGCCTCGTCGCGCGTCTTGCGCAGGCTGGCAATTTCCGCCTCCATGCCGCGCACCCGCTTCTGAAGTTCCACGAGTTCGTCCAGCACCATGATGCCGGCCATCACCGTGATGCGCTGGTCGCCGATTTCGCCGAAGGACTCCTTGAGGTGAGTGACGTATCGGTCGAAGCGCTGCGCGAGGTCGATCAGGTGCTCTTCCTGACCCTCGTTGCAGGCCATGCGATAGACCTTGCCGTCAATGGTGACCGACACTTGCGCCATGGTTGTCTGGCTCCCCTCAACGGTCGAGAACGGCGCGGATCGTCTCCATGGCTGTCACCAGCCGGCGGGAGACTTCCCGGTTCACTTCAGCCAGTCGCTCGGCCCTGGCTTCGGCCTTGTCTATTTCCTGCGCGAGGCGCGAGCGGTCCGCGTTCAGCCGCTGGATTTCGGCGTCCGCTTCAGCGTAGTCGTGTTCCTTCTCGAGCCTGCTGTCGACCGTCGCTTCCAGCCGTTCGATGCTCTTGCTCAGGCGTTCGAGCGCTTCTCTGAGAGTGGTATCGCTGGCCATCGTCGTCCAATCCAAGCCCGCCGCAGGAGAATCACGCCGGAATCATAAAGCTTTACGCGCTAAACACTAAGCGGTGAGTGAAGACGGCGTCAATTCCGGCACGCCGTCGTTCTTGTGTGCCGGACATTGGGCTAGCATCACCGCTTACACTCATAACATGAATTTTTGTGAATGGTTGTTAAATGATCGGAGCCATGCGGCGGGCTGAAATCTTTCTTCCACTTCTCCACATCTTGTTTGTTTGAGTAGATGCGGCCTTCTGTCCGCGCATCGCCGTGTAATTGATTAGAACGATTAGATACGCTGAAAATCGCCAAAAGATGATCGGAACAATTGCCGTCCTGCCGGCTTGAAGACTGTGTCGCCGGGAACAGTGCGTGTCGCGAGCAGGCCGAAATCGACTTTTTGCAGGCGTTTGAGGCTGTTAGGCGCGACACCCCGTTTATTGACTCACGCCGCGCACCTGCTATGTGTCCGCAAGTTTTGTGCCCATGTGCTCTGGTGCATGGGTAGTGCCTGAATACTCCCGGCAGCGATCAGCGAGCAGATATGACGTCACGCGAAAAACACGACCGGATGGCGAATGCAATTCGCTTCTTATCAATGGATGCAGTGGAGAAGGCCAATTCCGGCCATCCCGGCCTTCCGATGGGAGCGGCGGACATTGCCACTGTGCTTTTCACCCGCTTCATGAAGCATGACCCGCAGAACCCGAAGTGGCCGGATCGTGACCGCTTCATCCTGTCGGCTGGTCACGGCTCCATGCTCCTCTACTCGCTGCTCTATCTGCTCGGGTACGAGGACATCACGGTCGACGAGATCAAGAACTTCCGCCAGCTCGGCGCCCGCACGGCGGGTCACCCGGAATACGGTCATGCCGCCGGCATCGAGACGACCACGGGACCGCTCGGCCAGGGCATTGCCAATGGCGTGGGCATGGCGATGGCGGAGCGCCTCCTTCGTTCCCGCTTCGGCGAAGATCTCGTCAACCATTACACCTATGTGCTGGCCGGCGACGGCTGCCTGATGGAGGGTATCAGCCAGGAAGCCATCTCCCTTGCCGGTCACCTGAAGCTGAACAAGCTCATCGTTCTCTTCGACGACAACAACATTTCCATCGACGGCCCGGTCTCGCTGGCTGACTCCACGGACCAGTGCGCCCGCTTTGCCGCGTCCGGCTGGAACACTATGCGCGCCGACGGCCACGATCCCGAGGCGATTGCCGCGGCGATCGAGGCTGCCCGCAACTCCGACCGCCCGACGCTCATCGCCTTCCGCACGACCATCGGTTTCGGCGCACCGAACAAGGCCGGCACCAACAAGGTCCACGGTTCGCCGCTCGGCGCCGAGGAGATCAAGGCGGCCCGCCAGGCCCTAGGCTGGACGGCCGAGCCGTTCGAGGTTCCGTCTGACATCCTGGACGAGTGGCGTCTTGCCGGCCTTCGTTCGGCCAAAGAGCGCACCGCCTGGGAAAAGCGCCTTGCCGCCGCCGACGCCGAGACCCGCGCCGAGTTCGAGCGCCGCATGCGGGGCGACCTGCCGGAGGCTTTCGACTCCGCCATCGTGGACTACAAGCGCAAGTTGGCAGAGAACCCGCCCGCCGTTGCCACCCGCAATGCGTCGGAGATGGCGCTGGAGGTCATCAACGACATCGTTCCGGAAATGGTTGGCGGCTCCGCCGACCTCACCGGCTCGAACAACACGAAAACCAGCCAGACCAAGCCCGTCACGCCTGACGATTTCTCGGGCCGCTACATCCACTACGGCATTCGCGAACACGCGATGGCTGCGGCGATGAACGGCATGGCCTTGCACGGTGGCATCATCCCCTACGGCGGCACCTTCCTGTGCTTCTCGGATTATGCCCGTCCGTCCATGCGCCTCGCCTCGCTCATGGGCATCCGCTCGATCTTCGTCATGACCCATGACTCCATCGGTCTCGGCGAGGACGGCCCGACGCATCAGCCCGTGGAGCATCTGGCTTCGCTGCGCGCCATCCCGAACCACTACGTCTTCCGTCCTGCCGACGCCGTCGAAACGGCCGAGTGTTGGCAGATCGCCGTCGAATCGCGGACGACGCCCTCCACGCTGGCGCTCACACGCCAGAAGCTGGCGCCCGTCCGTCTCGAGTTCGAGGAGGACAACCTGTCTGCCCGTGGCGCTTACGAGCTGCGCCCGGCAAGCGACGAGGCGAAGGTCACGATCTTCGCCACGGGTTCCGAGGTCGAGATCGCCGTCAAGGCCCGGGACATGCTGGAGGAGCGCGGGATCCCGACCCGTGTCGTGTCCGTCCCCTGCTTCGAGCTGTTCGAGGAGCAGCCTGAGGAGTATCGCAAGGCCATCCTGGGCAATGCGCCCGTGCGCGTCGCCATCGAGGCCGGCATCCGCCAGGGCTGGGACAGCTTCATCGGTACCGACGGTATCTTCATCGGCATGAAGGGCTTTGGCGCCAGTGCGCCGGCGCCGGAGCTCTACAAGCACTTCGGCATCACGGCCGAAGCTGTGGTGTCCGCCGTGGAAGGCCGTCTCGCCGCAAAGTGAGTTCTGTCCCCGGACGCTTCCGGCGCCCGGGGATTTTCATTGCAGGATTCAAGATGCCCCGCCGGTCAGCGGGGCTGAAGCTCGCCGGAGGTAGTTCATGACCGTCAAAGTAGCCATCAACGGATTTGGCCGCATTGGCCGCAACGTGGTCCGCGCGATCCATGAGTCGGGCCGCAAGGACATTGAAGTCGTCGCCATCAACGATCTTGGTCCGGTCGAGACCAACGCGCATCTGCTGCGCTACGACAGCGTCCATGGCCGTTTCCCGGGCGAGGTGGCCGTCGAGGGCGACACCATCCGCATCGGCTCCAACGCCTTCAAGGTCTTCGCCGAGCGTGATCCGTCCAAGCTGCCTTGGGGCGACCTCGGTGTGGATGTCGTGATGGAGTGCACGGGCATCTTCACCTCCAAGGAGAAGGCCTCCGCGCATCTGCAGGGGGGCGCCAAGCGCGTTCTCGTGTCCGCTCCGGCCGACAACGCCGACCTGACGGTGGTCTACGGCGTGAACCATGACAAGATCACGAAGGACCACATCGTCCTCTCCAACGCGTCCTGCACCACCAACTGCCTTGCGCCGGTCGCCAAGGTCCTGCACGAGGCCTTCGGCATCGTCCGCGGCTTCATGACCACGATCCACTCCTATACCGGTGACCAGCCGACGCTGGACACGATGCACAAGGACCTGTATCGCGCCCGCGCTGCCGCGATGTCGATGATCCCGACCTCGACCGGTGCCGCCCGTGCCGTCGGGCTCGTGCTGCCGGAGCTGAAGGGCAAGCTGGACGGCGTTGCCATCCGCGTGCCGACCCCGAACGTCTCTGTCGTCGACTTCAAGTTCGTGCCGGCGCGCAAGGTCACGGCCGAAGAGGTCAACAACGCGATCATCGCCGCGGCTGAAGGCCCGCTGAAGGGCATTCTCGGCTACATCAAGGAGCCGCTCGTTTCCATCGACATGAACCACAACCCGGCTTCCTCGACATTCGCTCTGGATCAGACCAAGATCATCGAGGGCGAGCTGGTCCGCGTCATGTCCTGGTACGACAACGAGTGGGGGTTCTCCAACCGTATGTCTGACGTCGCGGTCGCCATCGGCAAGACCCTCTGAAAGTCGTAGGACTACCACCAATTCGGAAAGCGTCCGGCCCATGGCCGGGCGCTTTTTTGGTATTATTGATAAGGTCTTCCCAAATATTTGAAAAATAAATCGATTTGTATGCGGACAGGGGCGTTTCGCCGCCTTGTGAACTCTGCTTCCCTCTGTATGTTTTCGCGTTCAGCAGCAAAATTCAGTGAGGCAGTGAGCGATGGCCGGTTTTCAGACTCTGGACGATCTCAAGGATATCGCAGGCAAGCGCGTACTTCTTCGCGTGGACCTCAACGTCCCCGTGAAGGATGGTGCAGTGTCCGACACGACGCGTATCGAACGCGTGGTGCCGACCATTCGTGAGCTGGCGGACAAGGGGGCGAAGGTCATTCTGCTGGCCCATTTCGGCCGCCCGAAGGGCAAGGTTGTCCCCGAGGATTCCCTGAAGCCGGTGGCCGGCGCCGTCGAAACCGTCCTGGGCCGTCCGGTGGCCTTCGCGGAAGACTGCATCGGCGATGTGGCGGCAGGTGCTGTCGCTGCCATGAAGAACGGCGATGTGCTGCTTCTGGAGAACACCCGTTTCCATGCGGGCGAGGAGAAGAACGATCCCGAGTTCACCAAGGCGCTCGCCGCCACCGGCGACGTCTATGTGAACGACGCCTTCTCGGCGGCGCACCGCGCCCATGCCTCGACCGAGGGCCTTGCCCATCTCCTTCCCGCCTATGCCGGCCGTACCATGCAGGCCGAGCTCGAGGCGCTCGAGAAGGGCCTCGGCAACCCGGATCGTCCGGTCGTGGCCATTGTCGGCGGCGCCAAGGTATCCACCAAGATCGACCTTCTGCAGAATCTCGTCCGCAAGGTGGATGCACTGGTGATCGGCGGTGGCATGGCCAACACCTTCCTGGCCGCCCAGGGCATCGAGGTTGGCAAGTCTCTGTGTGAGCACGACCTTGCCGACACCGCCCGCGAGATCCTGAAGGCCGCCGCGGAGGCCGGTTGCTCGGTCGTTCTGCCGGTCGATGCGGTCGTGGCGAAGGAGTTCAAGGCCGATGCCGAGAATGAGGTGGTGGACGTGAAGTCCGTCCCGGCCGACACGATGATCCTCGACGCCGGCCCCGCCAGTGTGGAGAATGTAAAGGCCTGGCTCGACAAGGCCAGGACCCTCGTCTGGAACGGCCCGCTCGGCGCCTTCGAGCTCACCCCGTTCGACCGCGCGACGGTCGCTGCGGCGAAGCACGCGGCGGAGCTTACCTCTGCGGGCAAGCTCGTGTCCGTGGCCGGCGGCGGCGACACGGTGGCGGCACTCAACCATGCCGGCGTCGCCGAAAAGTTCACCTATGTCTCGACCGCAGGAGGTGCTTTCCTCGAGTGGATGGAGGGCAAGATCCTGCCCGGCGTTGCGGCACTATCAAAGTAAACCCAGCTATATCGATTTAAGAAGGAAACCCTTCATTCCGTTTGTCTTTGACGTCTGTTAGAGCAGGTCCGGAACAACAAGTCGAAACCGGTTTCCGTCCGGAACTGCGAGAGAAAAGAAAACAAGACCCAGGACCCCGGTCCCTGCCGGCCCGGGGCACTCTGGGCAGGAACGAGAGAGAGAGATAGGAGACGCGAGAAGATGAGCGAACGTCTTGAGGACATTGCAGCCCGGATGGTGGCCGCAGGCAAAGGCATCCTGGCTGCGGACGAAAGCAGCGGCACCATCAAGAAGCGCTTCGACAGCATCGGCGTGGAGTCCACGGCGGATACCCGCCGCGACTACCGCGAGATGCTGTTCCGCTCCGACGCCATGAAGGACTACGTGTCGGGCGTCATTCTCTATGACGAGACCATCCGTCAGAACGCCAAGGACGGCACGCCGCTGGTCAAGCTGATCGCGGACGCGGGCGCCGTCCCCGGCATCAAGGTGGACACGGGCGCCAAGCCGCTCGCCGGCTTCCCGGGAGAGACCATCACCGAGGGTCTCGACGGCCTGCGCGAGCGTCTTGCCGAGTACTACCAGCTCGGCGCCCGCTTCGCGAAGTGGCGCGCCGTGATCGCCGTTTCGGACGTTCTGCCGACGACAACCGCCGTCCGCCAGAACGCCCAGGCGCTCGCCCGCTATGCGGCCCTCTGCCAGGAAGCCGGCATCGTGCCGATCGTCGAGCCGGAAGTGCTGATGGACGGCCAGCCGGGCGATCACTCCATCGACCGTTGCTACGAGGTGACCGAGTTCGTGCTCAAGACCGTGTTCAACGAGCTCTATGAAGCGCGTGTCCGTCTCGAGGGCATGGTGCTGAAGCCGAACATGGTCATCGACGGCAAGAACGCCCGCAAGGCTTCCCGCGAGGAAGTGGCCGAGAAGACCGTCCGCTGCCTCAAGGCCACCGTCCCGGCGGCTGTCGCCGGCATCGCCTTCCTGTCCGGCGGCCAGTCCGACGAGGAGGCGACCGCGCACCTGTCGCTGATGAACGAGCTGCACAAGCCGGTGTGGCCGCTCACCTTCTCCTATGGCCGCGCGCTGCAGGCTGCTGCGCTCAAGGCCTGGGGCGGCAAGGCGGAGAACGTCGCCGCCGGTCAGGCTGCCTTCGCGCATCGCGCCCGCATGAACGGCCTGGCCGCCCTCGGCCAGTGGAAGCCGGAGCTGGAGAAGGCTGCCGCGTAACCGGCTTGCACGCCTGACTTTTGAGGGGCGTGCGAGTCATCGCGCGCCCCTTTTTGTTGGAGAACCTGATCGGCGCATTTCGATGCGCTTGCACAAGCGGTTCAAGGAACCGCTGGAACAACCGGGGTGGTGCCTGCAGGAATGGGGGCAGCACCCCGTCGGCCAGAACCGTCATGGAGGATGGACAAGGTTCTGGAATGCAGCCGGGCAAGCTCAGCCGTGGCTGAGCATGACAGTAAGGCCAATGGCTGCGAGCGCCACGACCGCCAGCTTCCAGAAGTCGCTGCGTCTCTTAAGACCAGGCAGACCCAGCGGGCAGATGATGTGCAGGATCATCAGGGCGATGATCAGGTAGGAGAGCAACTTTGTCGCCATGCGGGTTTCTCTGCCAGTTCTGACTTGATTCTCTTTGGGCTAATTTGCTCTCATGTCCTTGCGGGAAGTACAATGTCAGTAATGGCCCCGCCTCTGGTAAAAAAACGCCGCCCCCTGAAGAGGCGGTTTGTCGGGAGGTTGTTTTATGGCATCACGCTATCACGACACATATCGCGACTGGAAAAACGACCCGGAGGGCTTCTGGGCGCGCGCGGCGCAGGATCTCCACTGGTTCACTCCGTTCACGAAGGTATTTGATCCGGAGCAGGGCGTTTACGGTCGCTGGTTTGTCGGTGGCGAATGCAACACGTGCTACAACGCCGTTGACCGCCATGTCGAAAGCGGGCGGGCCGACCAGCTTGCGCTCATCTATGACAGCCCTATCACCGGCAGGCAGAAGTCCTTCACCTACGCCGAGATGAAGTCGGAAGTTGAGGCGCTGGCCGCTGTGCTGCGCCAGCAGGGCGTGGAGAAGGGTGACCGCGTTGTCATCTACATGCCGATGGTGCCGGAGGCGGTCTTTGCCATGCTGGCCTGCGCCCGCCTGGGCGCGGTACACTCCGTCGTGTTCGGCGGTTTCGCGGCGCCGGAGCTGGCGGTACGCATCAACGATGCCAAGGCCAAGGTGATCGTGTCAGCCTCCTGCGGTGTCGAGCCGGGCCGTGTTGTCGACTACAAGTCTCTGCTCGACAAGGCCATCGAACTGTCGGACCACAAGCCCTCGAGCTGCATAATTCTCCAGCGTGACCAGCAGCCCTGCGAGCTTACGCCTGGCCGCGACATCGACATGCGTGAGGCCATGCAAAAGGCCCGCGGCTCGTCGGTGCCCTGCGTGCCGGTCGCCGCGACCGACCCGCTCTACATCCTCTACACCTCCGGCACGACCGGAAAACCCAAGGGGGTCGTGCGCGACAACGGCGGCCACATGGTCATGCTCAAGTGGACCATGGAGAACGAGTACGGCATCAAGCCGGGCGAGGTCTTCTGGGCGGCTTCCGACGTGGGCTGGGTTGTCGGCCATTCCTACATCGTCTATGCCCCGCTTCTGCACGGCTGCACCACCATTCTCTTCGAGGGCAAGCCGGTCGGAACGCCAGATGCCGGCGTGTTCTGGCGCGTGATCGAACAGCACAAGGTGGCGGCCCTCTTCACCGCTCCGACCGCCTTCCGCGCCATCCGCACCGCGGATCCGGACGGCAAGTTCATCAGCGAGCGCGACCTTTCCAGCCTGCGTACACTGTTCCTCGCGGGCGAGCGCGCTGACCCCGAGACAGTCCGGTGGGCCGAGCGCCAGTTGAAGGTTCCGGTCATAGACCACTGGTGGCAGACGGAGACGGGCGCCCCCATCAGCCACAATCCGGTTGGTCTTGGTATGCTGCCGGTCAAGTATGGCTCGCCCGGAGTTCCAATGCCCGGCTATGACGTGCAGATTCTGGACGACGAGGGCCACCAGGCCGCGCCCGGCACCCTGGGCAATGTCGTCATCCGGCTGCCCATGCCGCCCGGCGCTCTGCCGACCCTCTGGAATGCGGAGCAGCGTTTCCGGGACTCCTACCTCAGCGAGTTCAAGGGCTACTACAAGACGGCCGACGCCGGCTACATCGACGAGGACGGTTTTCTCTTCATCATGGCCCGCACGGATGACATCATCAACGTCGCTGGCCATCGCCTGTCCACCGGCGGCATGGAGGAAGTGGTTGCCGAGCATCCCGACGTCGCCGAATGCGCCGTCGTTGGCATCGCCGACGAGCTGAAGGGCCAGATCCCCTGCGGCTTCGTGGTCCTGCGCTCCGGCATCGAGCGCGACGTTTCGGAGCTCGAGCAGGAGCTTGTGAAGATGGTCCGCGAGCGTATCGGTCCGGTCGCCGCCTTCAAGAAGGTGGTGCCCGTGAAGCGCCTGCCGAAGACCCGTTCCGGCAAGATCCTCCGCTCGACCATGCAGAAGATTGCCGATGGCCTGGAGTGGACCATGCCGTCCACCATCGACGACCCGGCCATCCTGTCGGAGATCGAGGAGGCGCTCCGCAAGCACTGAAGCCGCGACCGGGGGCGCTTTTTCCGCCCCTGCCACGCAAGATGGACATGCCATGCAGGCGGGGAACAGAGATCCCCGCCTGATTTATTGCGGGGAACGTGCAAGTTGACCCGCGACGCCGTCGAAAATCGAACCGTTAGAGAAAACCCGCTGGAGCGGGAAGCGTTTCTGCAATAGTTTGACGCGCCTCAGGTTGGAAAAGGCCGTCCATTTCGGTTCTTGTTCCATGAAACCGGACCGGTGCGGGTTTATTGTTGAGGTACAGGTCTGCTGACACAACGCTGTCAGGAGCCTTTGTGCAGATTGTGGCGCCCCAAAACCGGCGATTCTCATCTTTCCGTCTGATCGATGTCGGATTCGGTGAGGTATCGGCGTCTTGATGACAATGCAGTCGGAACGGGGGGAGGGCACTCGTTCTGGCGGCTCGTGCGAAGGATTGCAGGGAATCGTGCAATGAGGCGAGCGGATCGACTGTTTCAGATTGTGCAGCACTTGCGAGGTGGACGTCTGGTGACGGCACGCATGCTGTCGGAACGGCTGGAGGTTTCCAACCGGACCATTTACCGGGACATCGCGGATCTGCAGAAGACCGGTGTCCCCATCGATGGCGAGGCCGGCGTCGGATACCTGATGCGGGATGGCTTCGAGCTCCCGCCGCTCATGTTCACCCGGGACGAGATCGTGGCCCTGGTCGCCGGAGCGCGCATGGTCCGCGCCTTTGGCGGCGCCGCCATGGCGCGCGCGGCGGAGGAGGCGCTGGTGAAGATCCGCGCCGTGGTGCCGGAGAGCGAACGCGATCGCATCTCCCGTACCCAGATCCACACCCCGCACTGGGTGATCAGCGACGGCGAGCGGCAGATGATCGACGTCATCGAGCGCGCGGTGGATGACCGGCGCGTGCTCGAGCTCCACTACCGTGACGAGGAAGACAGCCGCACCCGCCGCGAGGTGCGTCCGCTCGGGCTCTGGTTCTGGGGCAAGGTCTGGACGCTGGTGGCGTGGTGCGAGCTTCGCGATGACTTCCGTACCTTCCGGCTCGACCGGATCGCCGAGCTGCGCGAGACGGGCAGGACCTTCCGCCCCGAACGCGGCAAGCAGCTTTCGGACTTCTACCGATCCATGGAAAAGCGGGAAGGCAACGGATTTGGCAAGGAAAGCCGCCCGGCGCTGGTTGCCGGTTCATTCGTTGGCCGCCCCGAGAGTTACCCGCGGCGGGATGAGATCAGGGTCCGCCGGGTTTCCGGCAGGTCGCGGTGACGCGGCTCCCCTGAAGACCGGTTAGCCCCTCAGAAGGCGTTTGGCGTCTCCGCAAAGACAGGAGTCTGATCGCCGAGGGGAGAACGAAAAGCGCGGTTCCGGGAGGAGGAATGGTTTCCGGCCCGGAACCGTGAGAGATGGGTTCAGCGCCCGCCGTCGATGTCGCGTCCCATCAGCGCGATGGCCTGCTGGTAGACGCTGGCGGCGTTCCAGCCCTGGATGGCTGCGAAATTCGGCTCGCCCATCTGGTACCCGGCACCCGGCCGCCAGCCGTGGGCGCGCAGGAAATTCGCCGTCGAGGCGAGGGCGTCTGCCACGGAATGAATCAGGTCGATCTTGCCGTCACCGTCTTCGTCGACGCCATACTTCAGCACGCTGCCCGGTAGGAACTGCGTCTGGCCAATCTCGCCGTGGGCGGCACCCCGGTCCTGCGGGGAGAGAATGCCGCGGTCGATCAGCTCCAGGGCGGCGTAGAGATGGCCGGTGAAGAATTCCGACCGGCGGCAGTCATAGGCCAGCGTGGCAACCGCCGAGATGATGTTCTGGTCGCCCATGAACCTGCCGAAGCCGGTTTCCATGCCCCAGATGGCGATCAGCGGGCCTGCCGGCACGCCATACTTGCGTTCGATCCTGTCGAACAGCGCCGCGCGCTGCGCCTTGTGCTTCTTGCCCTGGGAGACGATGGCTGCCGAGCCGCGCTTCTGCATGAACTCCTTCAGCGACAGCTTGAAACTTTTCTGGCCCCGGTCGGCGGCAATGGTCTTGTGCGCGTAGGTCGTGCCTGCAAGGGCGTTGAGAGCGCGGGGACCGACGCCGCGGGCTTGAGCCTCCTGGGCAAAGGCGACCTTCCACCGCTCGAAGCCGCTCGTGTCATTTCCGCATGTCGCTGCGTGCGCCGCCCCGGCCAATGTCAGGCCCGAGAAAAGAAAAGCCAGGAGAAAGCGTGCCTTGCCGCCCATCTTCATGCCGCACTCCGTAATACGCGTGGTTAAGGGCAGTCCGCCCGAATTTGAGTCAGGAGTCAATAATTCATAGCCGGGGACGAATTAACGACGCCTTAGCTTGCGGCGGGACTAAGCCGTAGGACAATGGAAATATAATGGCAGCATGCGTGGGAGGCATTGTCGCGGGGTCTTCCGTCCGCGAACTGCGGGCTGCCCTGTAGCCCTGACTGAATCCGTCCGCGCGAGTGCTGGAGGCTTGACACTCCCGACCTTTTCCTGTTTACAGGCTCGACTTTTTCGCGACGAGTTCAGACTCCGAGCAGCCGACCGGGACGAGATCCCGGAGGTCAACACCCGGCAGCGCGATGCGCCCCCGGGTGCGTTTCGGCTTTGCGCTGTTGTTTGATATTCGCCGCGAATACATTAACTCTCGTGCTTCGGAAGTCCGTCTCACGAGAATGAAGGAGCGTTGATGTTCGAGAACCTGCAGGAACGCCTTGGCGCCATCCTGAACGGCCTGACCGGGCGAGGTGCCCTGTCGGAGGCCGATGTGTCCGCGGCATTGCGCGAAGTGCGCAGGGCGCTGATCGAAGCCGACGTCGCCCTCGACGTGGTCCGCTCCTTCACTGACCGGGTCCGCGAGAAGGCTGTCGGCGCGACGGTTCTGAAGTCCGTCAAGCCGGGCCAGATGGTGGTCAAGATTGTCCATGACGAGCTGGTCGAGATGCTCGGCTCCGAGGGCGAGACGATCAGCCTTAATGCTCCAGCCCCCGTTGTCATCATGATGGTTGGTCTCCAGGGTTCCGGTAAGACCACCACCACCGCCAAGATCGCCAAGCGTCTGACAGATCGTCAGGGCAAGAAGGTCCTAATGGCTTCGCTCGACACGCGCCGCCCGGCCGCCCAGGAACAGCTGAAGCAGCTCGGCGAGCAGACCGGTATTGCGACCCTGCCGATCATTCCTGAACAGCTTCCAACCGACATTGCCCGCCGTGCCGTGCAGGCGGCGAAGCTTGGCGGCTACGACGTCGTCATCCTTGACACGGCCGGCCGCACGCACATTGACGAGCCGCTGATGGTCGAGATGGCCGACATCAAGAAGGTCTCGTCGCCGCACGAGATCCTTCTGGTGGCCGACTCCCTCACCGGCCAGGACGCGGTCAACCTCGCCCGTAATTTCGACGATCGCGTCGGCATCACCGGTATCGTGCTGACCCGCATGGACGGTGACGGCCGCGGCGGTGCGGCCCTCTCCATGCGCGCGGTCACCGGCAAGCCGATCAAGCTGATCGGTACCGGCGAGAAGATGGACGCCCTCGAGGAGTTCCATCCCCGCCGCGTTGCCGACCGTATCCTGGGTATGGGCGACATTGTCAGCCTCGTCGAGAAGGCTGCTGCGACCCTCGACCAGGAAAAGGCCGCCGCCATGGCGAAGAAGATGCAGGAGGGGAAGTTCGACCTGAACGACCTCGCCGAGCAGCTTCGCCAGATGCAGCGCATGGGCGGCCTGGGCGGCATCATGGGTCTCATGCCCGGCATGGGCAAGATGAAGGACCAGCTTGCGGCCGCCGGCCTCAACGACAAGATCATCGCGCGCCAGATCGCCATCATCCAGTCGATGACGCCGGAAGAGCGCGCCAATCCGGACATCCTCAAGCACAGCCGCAAGCAGCGCATCGCCAGGGGCTCCGGCACCGATGCGGCCCAGATCAACAAGCTGCTCAAGATGCATCGCGGCATGGCCGACGTGATGAAGGCCATGGGCGGCAAGGGCAAGAAGGGCGGCATGATCCGCGGGCTCGTCGGCGGCATGGCCCAGAAGATGGGGCTGGGGGGACTGGCAGGCGGCGGCATGCCGGATCTTTCGCAGCTGGATCCCAAGCAGCTTGAAGCGCTGCAGAAGCAGTTGGGAGGCCCGGGTGGCCTGCCGGGCGGATTGCCTTCGGGACTTTCCGGTCTGCCTGGTGGAGGCGTGTCCGGATTGCCGGGCCTTCCGGGCGCCGGCTTCCCTGGTCTGCCCCGTAAGAAGTGAGGGGGAACATGAGCACTGGCATGGACGAAGCGAGAGCGAAGCTTCTTGAGTACAGGGCCTCGATCGACAATCTCGACGCTGCCCTGATCCACATTCTGGCTGAGCGCTTCCGGTGCACCAAGGCTGTGGGTGCGCTGAAGGCAGCCTACAAGATGCCAGCTGCAGATCCGGAACGGGAAAAGCAGCAGATCGCCCGGCTGCGGCGTCTGGCTGACGAATCCCGCCTCGATCCTGATTTCGCTGAAAAGCTCCTCACGTTCATCACGCGTGAGGTCATTCGCCACCATGAGGCGATTGCGGACCAGCACTCGGCGAACAACGGAGGATGACACGGACGGGCTCGTTGAAGGAGTTCCCTTCGACGGTTCCTCCACGAAACACGGCGCGGGAAATCGCGCTTCAAATCGGCAGGTACGCCTGTCTCGGCATTGAAACGAAAGGAAAAAAACGATGGCTCTGAAAATCCGGCTTGCTCGTGCAGGCTCCAAGAAGCGTCCCTACTACCACATCGTCGTGGCCGATGCCCGCGCCCCGCGCGATGGCCGCTTCCTGGAGGAGCTTGGCTCCTGGAACCCGATGCTCCCCAAGGACGGCAAGCGCGTCGTCCTGAACGAGGAGCGCATCAAGCACTGGCTCTCCCAGGGCGCCCAGCCGACCGATCGCGTCCTGCGCTTCCTGGACGAGGCCGGCCTTGCCAAGCGTCCGGCCCGCAACAACCCCAAGAAGGGTGAGCCGGGCAAGAAGGCCCAGGAGCGCATGGCTGCCGCCAAGGCCGCCGCTGAAGCCGCTGCCGCAGCTGCTGACGAGGCGAGCGAGTAATCAGCGCTTTCGCTGGAGAAAAGAGGGCAGGCGGCGGAGCGATCTGCCGCCTGTCTGTCTTCAGGACAGGCGTTTTCTGCCAGAATTTGATCTATCCTATTTCGCGACCCATATGGGTGTAGGATATTCCTTGCGTCCCTTCATTTGGGAATGAGAATCCTTACGCCTGAGACGGCGATGCGTTACCCCTTCATGTTCATGCGTGAAGCGCCAGGGCATCGGACAGGGCTTCAGGCATCGGCAAGAGCAACGGAAGGCAGCACATGAACATCGCAGTGCCCGGAAGCAGCACGGAGCAGAAGCTCGAGTTCCCGATCCCCGCGGGCGTCTATGCCGAGCGCGTCATCTCCGTGAAGCACTACACGGACAGGCTCTTTTCGTTCCGCATCACCCGGCCGAGGAGCTTCCGCTTCCGTTCCGGCGAGTTTGTGATGATCGGGCTTTCGAATGCGGAAAAACCCATCTTCCGCGCCTATTCAATCGCCAGCCCCGCCTGGGATGAAGAACTTGAGTTCTTCTCCATCAAGGTGCCGGACGGTCCGCTGACGCAGCATCTGCAGAAGATCCAGCCGGGCGACATCGTCCTGATGCGCCAGAAGGCGACCGGAACGCTGGTGCATGACGCCCTGCTTCCCGGCAAGCGACTCTACATGATCTCCACCGGCACCGGCATCGCCCCGTTCGCGAGCCTTGTGCGCGATCCCGAGACTTATGAAAAGTTCGAGGAAGTCATCCTCACCCATACCTGCCGTGAGGTGGCCGAGCTCAAGTACGGCGAGGAGCTGATCGAGGCGACCCGCAACGACCCGTTGATCGGTGAGCTGACGGAAGGCCGTCTCAAGTATTTCGCTTCCACGACCCGCGAGCCGTCGCAGCACATGGGCCGCATCACGACGCTGATCGAGAACGGATACCTGTTCAAGGTTCTGGGCACCGAGCCCTTCAACCGTGAGGTCGACCGCGTCATGATCTGCGGTTCCATGGCGATGATCAAGGACGTCAAGGCTTTGGTCGAGAAGGCTGGACTGAAGGAAGGTTCCAACTCCGAACCGGCCGACTTCGTGGTCGAGCGCGCGTTCGTGGGCTGACGGTTCTCCGCGCTGTTGAATGGCGGGCCACCCGGCTTAGGTTTCCCGAACTTGCGAAGGCGCCCCAGGGCGACTTTGCTGTTTCCACTCGGGATGGGCGGTGTCCGGTGAACCGTGCGCGCAAACAGCATTGCACTTCTTCGCATGACTGGCGAACGGCTCTCCGGTGCTATACATCATCGCTAGCACACGAGAGAGAAAGCCATGGCCGAGACCTTTGTGATAGCCCAGGGTGGTGGTCCCACCGCCGTAATCAACCAGACCGTTGTCGGCGCCGTCCTCGAAGCGCGAAAACTCTATCCGAACGCCCGCGTGCTCGGAGCGCTTCATGGCATCCGGGGCGTGCGGGACGGCCATCTCATTCCCCTTTCGGAGCTGACCGAGGAAGAGCTGCGAGCCATTGCCGCCACTCCGAGCGCCTCCCTCGGCAGCACTCGCGACAAGCCCGATGAGGCCTACTGTGCCGCGGTCCTGAAGAGCCTTCAGAACATCGGCGCCGATGCCTTCATCTACGTTGGCGGAAACGACACCGCCGGAACACAGGGCATCCTGAGTGCAGCTTCCGGTGGTCGCATCGCCTGCATTCACGCTCCGAAGACCATCGACAACGACCTGGTCGAGAACGATCACACGCCGGGCTTCATCTCGGCGGCCGAATTCGTGGCTGGCGCATTCCTGAGTGTGGACCTCGATTTCCATGCCCTGCCCGGCATCTATGTCGGCATCGTCATGGGCCGCCACGCGGGTTTCCTGACGGCGTCTTCGGTGGCCTGGCGCATGGATCCGGAAAGTGCTCCGCACCTGTTTTATGTGCCCGAACGCGCCTTCAGCCGCGCCCGCTTCATCGATGACGTCAAGGCCTGCCTCGCCCGCCACGGGCGCTGCGTGATCGCAATGTCCGAGGGCGTGTCGGGCGAAGACGGTCGGTCGCTCGTCGAGACGATCGTTCCGCCGGACAGGTTGGAGCGCGACCAGCATGGGAACGTCAAGCTCTCGGGCACCGACCTCGGCCGCGCCATCGAGCAGATGCTGGCCGAGGATCTTCCCGGCAAACGAGCGCGGGTGGACACTTTCGGTTACCTGCCGCGCGGTAGCATCATGACCGTGAATCCGGTGGATGCGCGCGAGGCCTTCGACGCCGGCGCCTTTGCCGTTCGCGTCGCGGAGCAGGGCAGTGCTTCCGTGGCGTTGCAATGGGATGGCGAAAAGACCGTCTTCCGCGCCGTGCCGCTGGAGGCGGTGGCCGGCAAGACGCGTCACATGCCGGAAAGCTTTTTGGAACCGGATCAGAACAGGATTTCCGCCGAAGGTATCCGCTACTTCGAGCGCCTCGTGCCGCGCCGTTTCACCGTGGCCAAGCCTTTCGTCTGAGCATCATCTGCTCTCTGCGCCTGTCCCCCTTCGCTCCGGGCATGGAGCGAGGGGGCGAGGCTGGCCGGGATATGCCGTACCTGCGGAATATCCATGCAACGTCGCAATAATCTCATGTAACATTCGGCACAGGCCCGAACATCCGGACGCCCTATTATCCGGGATCACCGCAACGTGCTTCAGGAAAAGTCGATGGTTGCAGTGCTGGGACTCCCGGGACGGTTCGGAGATGTGACGCTTCACCGGGCCGATATCAGGACCGCGGCCAAGGGGCAGGCGGAGACCCTTTCGCTTGCCCGGATGATCGGACGGATCTGGACCGTATCAAGGACTGGTTCTGCAACACCCATGTGGGGGAGGCCAAGTCGCTGCTGGCGAAGCTTTACGATCCCGGTCTTTCTGACCGCGACAGGATCTCCGCCTATTTCAGTCTCAAGGCGCTGGTCTCCGACGCTTACCGCGACAGGTTCGCGGAAAAGGACGATGCCTTCGGTTTTCGCCTGACGATCGACTTCGCCGCCGATGGTCTGCTTCCGTTTTCGCATTCCGTGGTTCTCTGCAACGGTGAGGATCTGGCCCGACGCGTGAACGACGAACTGGCCCGGGCCGCTGAAGACCCGGCCGCCCATGGCTGGGACAAGGAGCAGTTGGCGGTGGATCTGCCGCGGGCGGACTATTCCATCGAAGGTGAATTGCTGACGAACCTCGCCGGAGAAGAGCCCGGGCAGGGCGGCAGCTCGAAACCTTCGAGGCTGCCATCGAGGAGAAGCTCGGCGTGTCGCCGCAGCAGATGTTCGCTATCGAGACGCTTGCCCATCAGAAACTGTTTGCGCTGGTCACGGTTTCCTGCCTCCGGGAAAATGGCGGCGCGTTCGAGGAAGAATTCACGCAGGTCAGAGGCAAGGGCCGTCCGTCCTACAATTTCATCCGCAGAGGCGACGACATCGAGCTTCACGCCCATTTCGCGTCCGATTGGCGTGATCTGCCGGAAGAGGAACGTTCCGTTCTGATTCAGGCGCCGGCCTATGATGCCCGGCTTCTCCTCCTGCGGGATGGCAGGGTTCAGGTTCTATCTGCGGTTTTCGGCGTTGCTCCCGAGGGAACCCTTGCCCGCTACGTTGACGATGAGGTGGCTGGGCCGGATCTCGGATGAGGCCGCGCCCTTTCCCCGTCCCGTTTCGGGCTGGTAAACCTGCGCGCAACAGCCATCACAAGCGACTTTTAGTTGTATTTGATTGGAGACTTTCATGTCGAATGTCCTTTTTGTTGCAAGCCGCCACGGCGAGTTCGGGATCACCCAGGCCGATATAAGGCGCGCGCAGAAACCCGACACGCTCGCTGCGCGCCTGGATCGCATCTGGGACAAGATCACCGACTGGTTTCTGGGCACGAACTACACCGAGGCAAAGCGGCACCTGCGGGTTTTGTATGACGCCGACGCCTCGCCGGAGGCGAAAGCGGAAAGCTTTTTCCGTTTGAAGTCGCTCGCTGCGCCCGCCTATCAGGACCGTTTCTCCGTGGCTGTCGAGCCCTTCGGCTATGCCCTTCGGATCGATTACGGCGGCAGGCTGGACCCCTATGAGTTTTCCATTCGGCTCTGTGATCCCGATGCTCTGGCGGCTGCCCTGAATGAGCACACGTCTAAGGCCATCACCGATCCTGCTGCGCGCGAGACCTATGAGAAGGCACTGCTGGCCGATATTCCGCGGAGCCGGTACAGCCTTCGCACGGACCGCATTCGCTTTACCGATGACGAGCCGCGCCTGGTCACGTTCCGCGAGGCGATTGCAAATGTTCCCGGCAACCTCAACCAGATGACCGCAGCCACCGCGATCGCCTCGCAGAAGTTTTTCGCCTACCTGATCGAATCCTCGTCTGCGGTGGTCGATCCACGGAAGTTCATGCACATTGGCGGTGAAGGCCAGACCACCTACAACTTCTATTCCGACCGGAAGGGTGGCGTCGTCATGCACGCCCGGTCGGCGGCCCAATGGCAGTCTGACATAAAGAGCCCTGAGGCGATGAAGCAGATCGAGGCGCTGGCAGGACAGCGCCCGGCAATGCTGCTCGACCCGGTCTACGACGCGCGCATCGTCATTGACTCGGATGGCAGGGTCTCGGTACTCTCCGCCGTAGTGGGTATGGACCCTGACCGTAAGCCGTAGTCCTGGCTGGTCTGGCCGCCCGCATCAGCCGGACGGCCAGATTGTCTGTCCCTCACGTTCGATGGAACGTAGCCACTCCGCAGAAGTTATGAGCCTGACAGTCGCAAATAAGAAGCGACGGGAGGCTCATCATGGACAGGCTGGCGCGAAGTGCCCTGGGACTGGCGATTCTTGTACCCGCGGTGTCGGTTTCGATGCCCGGTACGGCCGTGACCCAGGCTGAAATCTGTGCTCCGCGGGCCGAACTGGCCGAACAGCTGGAAATGCAGTTTGCCGAGACCCAGAGGGCGATCGGCCTGCTGGCGACTGACAGGCTGATGGAGATCTTCACTTCCGCGGAAGGTAGCTGGACGATCCTCTCCACCGACGTCAACGGTGTGAGCTGCCTCATCGCGGCGGGTGAAGCCTGGGACGATGTTTCCGGAGCGCGCCTCGTCGGGGAGGGTGTCTAGCTTTTCCCATCCCCTTCCAGATCGGTGCCCGAGGACCAGTCCGGGCTGCCGGTTTGGGCCTGTTGTGCATGGCGGGCGGGCCTTTTCGGTCTGTTCAAGTAAACTGCCGTTTTGCTTGAGACCCGTGGTATGGCCCGGAAAGCCAGCTGCAGGGAGGAAAACCGCTGATTTCTGGCCGGCAGTCGCCATTCGCGCATCTGGTTCGTCGGAAAACGCCGCGGCGGAAATCCGGCTCCCGCTCCTCGGGTGAAGCGTGGCACCCTCTTTCCCGAAAGCGTCAGCTGGAGAGCCGGAAAGCGGCTTCTGCCTGCTTCCGCAACATCCGCATCAAGGCGTCGGTTTCCTTGCCGGCGGCCTTTTCGTCTCCGTTGACGATGGCGCTGATGACCCGCACATGCTGCTCCGCCGCGTAGGCAAGATTGCGTTCCGCCTGGTAGCGGAACCAGAAGCGCCGGCTGTGTGTCTGAAGCGGCGCCACCACCCGCGCGGCGAACGGATTGTCGGATGCGTTGGCGATAGCCGTGTCCAGTTCCTTGTCCGCTTCCAGATAGGCCATGACGTCATTGGCCACCACGGCCCGCTGCATGTTGAGGGCAGCTTCGTGGAAACGCACCGCCGTTTCCGCCGTCACCAGCCGGGCTGCGGCCTTCGCCAGCGCGATCTCGAGACTCGACCGCGCGTCGATGACCTTGATCCAGTCGGTGGCGTTCAGTGGGGCGATGGCAATGCCGGCACGTGGACGCACCTCCATCAGTCCCTCCCATGCGAGGCGCTGGATCGCTTCGCGCACGGGCGTGCGGCCGAGCGCAAGGCGCTCGATCAGGATGCCTTCGGTGGTGACCGACCCCGGTGGTAACTGCAATGTGACCACAAGCTGTTCCAGCGCACGGTAGGCTCGCTCTGCCACCCGTTCCTGGCGGAGAGAATCGGTTACGAGGCTGGTCATGCTGGCGCTCTGATACATGATTCCCCAATTGGCACTGCGTGCGCGTTGACAGCAATAGTTAAGTACTAATATATCACTGATATATCAAAAATGAGGGACACCACGATGTGGAGCGGCATTTTTCCAGCGGTTACCACCAAGTTCACGGCCGACGACCAGATTGACCATGCCGAGATGGAACGCTGCATGGCGCTGCTGATCGAGGCGGGTTGTGATGGCCTCATCATGGCGGGCTCGCTTGGCGAGGGGCCCATGCTGAGCCATGACGAGAAGCTGGCCATCTTGAAGACAGCCCAGGGCGTTGCCGGGGGGAGGCCGGTCCTGCTGACGGTCAATGAAGCGGCAACGCGCGATGCCGTCTCGCTCGCCCGCAAGGCTGCCGCTGCAGGGGCGGACGGCCTGATGCTCGTGCCGAGTCCGATATATCACACCGATCCGGAGGAGACGGTCGATACGATGCGTACGGTGACCTCCGCGGGCGGCCTGCCGGTCATGATCTACTCGAACCGTGTGGCTTACCGGGTGGACGTGACGGTGCCGATTCTCGAACAGTTGGCAAAGGATGATCTGTTCGTGGCCATCAAGGAGTCATCGGACGATATCCGTCGCACAACCGATGTCATCAATGCCTTCGGCGATCGGTTCGACGTCTTTACGGGCGTGGACAATCTTGCCTGCGAGGCGCTGATGATGGGCGCAGTCGGCTGGGTCGCTGGTCTCGTGACGGCGTTTCCGCGCGAAACCGTTGCCATCTACCGGCTGATCCAGGCGGGCCGCCATGCCGAGGCGCTGGAAATCTACCGCTGGTTCCGTCCGCTTCTGGATCTCGACGTTTCCACCTACCTTGTTCAGAACATCAAGCTTGCAGAAGTGCATGCGATAGGTTCCAATGAACGTGTTCGCATGCCAAGGCAGCCGCTAAGGGGGGAACGCCGGGAAATGGTCGAACGCACCATTAAGGATTGCCTTGCGAAACGCCCGAAGCTGCCCGAGTTCTGAGACGGGTTATCCACGTGGCAAGAAAGTCTGTTCCAGTTGCGTCCACCGACATCATTGTGTTGGGCGGAGGCATCGTCGGTGTCGCCATAGCCACCTATCTCGCTGAAACCGGACGCAAGGTCCTGGTCCTGGACCGGTCCGGAATCTGCGAGGAGACAAGCTCCGGTAACGCTGCTGCCTTCGCCTTCGCCGACATCCTGCCGCTCGCCCAGAAGAGCATGCTGAAGCAGGTGCCGCGTTGGCTTTTGGACCCGCTGGGGCCGCTGGCGATTCCGCCTGCCTATTTCCCGAAGCTGCTGCCCTGGCTCATCCGGTTTCTGATGGCGGGTCGTCCGGCCCAGTTTGAGGCTGCCGTCAGCGCGCAGGCCCAGCTCATGAAGCTTGCCGAGGTGGAATGGCAGAGCCTGCTCCTCCGCTCGGGCCTCACGCACATGCTTCGCGAGGATGGCGCGCTGGAGCTTTACGAGACGGAGCAGGAGTTCAAGGCGGCCGAGAAGATCGGTGAAATCCGTCGCCGCTTTCAGGTGCCGCTGCGGCATCTGACCCGCGAGCAGATCGAGGAGCTCCAGCCGGGCCTTTCCGATCGGTTCCGCTACGGAACGTTTTTGCCTGGCTGGAAGACGGTGGCCGATCCGCGCCTGCTGGGCCAGAACCTCTGGACCTACGCGGAGCGGTGTGGGGCCACCTTCATTCCGGCGAACATCGTCGAGGTTCGCGACACCGGACAGGGCGTGGTCGCCCAGGCGAACGACGGGCGGTACTTCCAGGCCGGCAAGCTCGTGGTCGCGGCCGGAGCCTGGTCGCACCGTTTCACGAAGATGTTCGGCGATCCCGTGCCCCTCGAAACCGAACGCGGCTACAACACCACCCTTCCGAAGGACGCCTTCGACATTCGCCGGCAGCTCATCTTCCCAGCCCACGGCTTTGTCATCACGCCGCTGGAAACGGGCGTCCGCGTTGGCGGCGCGGTGGAGCTGGGCGGCCTCAAGCGTCCGCCGAACTACGCGCGCTCCCGCGCCATGCTCGCCAAGGCGGCGGATTTTCTGCCCGGCTTGAAGACCGAGGGGGGACGCCAGTGGATGGGTTACCGTCCGTCCCTGCCTGACTCCCTGCCGGTGATCGACCGCGCGCTGCGTTCGCCCAACGTCTTCTATGCGTTCGGACATGGCCATCTCGGCTTGACCCAGGCCGCCGCGACCGGACGTCTGGTCCGCGAGCTCGTTCTCGAACAGCAGCAATCCCTCGACACGTATCCCTACAGAGCCAGCCGCTTCCGGAGATAGGAATGGCACGTCATAGCTTCTTCTGCATTGATGGACACACCTGCGGCAATCCCGTCCGCCTCGTTGCCGGCGGCGCGCCCCGCCTCGAGGGCAGCACGATGCTCGAGCGGCGCGCCCATTTTCTGCGGGAGTACGACTGGATTCGCACCGGCCTGATGTTCGAGCCGCGTGGTCACGACATGATGTCGGGTTCGTTCCTCTATCCGCCGACGCGGGAGGATTGCGACGTCGCCATCCTGTTCATCGAGACCTCCGGCTGCCTGCCCATGTGCGGACACGGCACCATCGGCACCGTGACCTTCGCCGTCGAGCACGGTTTGGTGCGGCCGAAGACGCCGGGCGTCCTGCGCATCGACGCGCCGGCCGGCCTTGTGACCGCCGAGTACCGGCAGGAAGGCGGCCGGGTCACGGAAGTCCGCATCACCAATGTCCCATCCTTCCTCTACGCGACCGACATCGAGGTCGAGTGCCCGGATCTCGGCAAGCTGAAGGTCGATGTCGCCTATGGCGGCAACTTCTACGCAATCGTGGAGCCGCAGGACAATTTCCGTGACATGGGCGACTACAACGCCGCCGACCTGATCCGCTGGAGCCCTGTCCTGCGCAAGCGCCTGAACGAGATGCGCGAGTTCGTCCATCCCGAGCAGCCTTCCATCCGTGGCCTGAGCCACATCATGTGGACCGGCGTACCGAAGAACCCCGAAAACAGTGCCCGCAACGCCGTCTTCTACGGCGAAAAGGCCATCGACCGCTCTCCCTGCGGCACCGGCACTTCCGCCCGCATGGCGCAGCTCTATGGACGCGGCCGGCTGAAGCCCGGCACGGAATTCCGGCATGAATCCATAATCGGCTCAGTATTTTCCGGCCGGATTGAAGCAGAAACGACCGTCGGTGGCCTTCCTGCCATTGTTCCTTCAATTGGAGGCTGGGCCAAAATGACGGGTTTGAATACCATTTTCATCGACGATGACGATCCATTCGCACATGGTTTTGTTGTGTCTTGATGGATCAAATGGATTAAACTAGGCTAGATCTGTCATTGGGGATGGGGAGCCCCACAAAATGCGAGCGTAACTCGACGGGAAGGAGGTGGCTCGACAGAAATCATTTTGTTTCTCGCATGCGTTTCAAGCATGGGAGCTCATTTTCACATTGGACGCTCAAACAGAGGCTAAAATGCCCGAAGTGTCCAGTTGGGGAGCACAACAAGAAAGAAATGCGCGCGCGTCACGCGACATTTCCGGGAGAACATAATAGATGGAGTATTTCCTCCAGCAGCTTATCAATGGGCTGACGCTGGGATCGATCTATGGCCTGATCGCCATCGGATATACGATGGTTTACGGCATCATCGGCATGATCAACTTCGCCCACGGCGATATTTTCATGATCGGTTCCTTCATTTCGTTGGCCGTCTTCCTGATCCTCACCACAGTCTTCGGATTTGCCTTCCTGCCAGTGGTTCTTCTGATCGTCCTGATCGTGGCCATGCTGTTCACGGCGACATGGGGCTGGTCCGTTGAGCGTATCGCCTATCGCCCGCTGCGCGGCTCGTTCCGCCTGGCGCCGCTGATCACGGCGATCGGCATGTCGATCGTCTTGCAGAACTTCGTCCAGATCACGCAGGGCGCCCGCGTTAAGCCTCTGCCTCCGCAGGTGCAGGGCGGCATCACGCTCATTCCCGCCTCCGAAGTCACTGGCGGCATCAGCGTCCAGCTGTCTTACATGCAGATCATGATCATCGTGACCACGGTGGTGCTCATGGCAGGCTTCACGCTGCTGATCACGCGCACTTCCCTGGGGCGCGCACAGCGTGCCTGCGAGCAGGACCGCAAGATGGCGGCGCTGCTTGGCGTCGACACCGACCGCACGATTTCCCTGACCTTCGTCATGGGCGCGGCGCTGGCTGCCGTTGCAGGCTGCATGTTCCTGCTGCTCTATGGCGTGATCGACTTCTACATAGGTTTCCTGGCCGGCGTCAAAGCCTTCACCGCGGCCGTTCTGGGCGGCATCGGTTCGCTGCCTGGGGCGATGCTCGGCGGTCTGCTGATCGGACTGATCGAAGTGTTCTGGTCGGCTTATTTCACCGTCGAGTACAAGGACGTCGCTGCATTCTCCATTCTGGCGATCGTGCTGATCTTCCTGCCTTCCGGCCTGTTGGGCAAACCTGAAGTGGAGAAGGTGTGATGGCGACGACTTCGGCTGGTATTCATCCGGCGGGAAGCCCCGCCATTGCGTCCGCTCGCCAGGAAGAGAGCAGGATTGCCCGGGCGTTTCGCGAAGCGGTAATCGTGGCCCTCCTGGTGGCCGCTCTCAGCTTCTTCTTCATCGGCGTGCGCACTGACATTGCCCCGGGCGGTCTCGACATCCGCATGAGGTGGGAGGCCTGGTTCACGGCAATCGCCATCGGCTTCTTCGGCCGGCTGCTGCTGAACCTGTTCGTCTTCGGGCGCGACTGGGGTGTCGGATCCCGGGCGGGTGCCGCGCGCGGCCGCCTGACGGAAGCCGTACCCAACCTGGGCAAGTGGATGCTGCGGACCTTCTTCGTCTTCGCGGCGCTTCTGCCCTTCATCGCGATGTACCTGTTTCCGGGACGCGACCGGCAGCTGATCGACGTCTCCATCCTGATCATGACTTACGTGATGCTCGGATGGGGCCTGAACATCGTGGTCGGCCTGGCGGGCCTCCTGGATCTCGGCTACGTGGCCTTCTACGCCGTCGGAGCCTATTCGTTCGCGTTGCTTTCGACGTACTACGACTTCATCGGTTTCTGGACGGCCCTGCCGCTGGCCGGCCTCCTTGCAGCCCTGTGGGGCATGGTGCTCGGATTTCCGGTCCTGCGTCTCCGCGGCGACTATCTCGCCATCGTCACCCTTGCCTTCGGTGAGATCATCCGCGTGGTCCTCCTGAACTGGTATGAGTTCACGGGCGGGCCCAACGGCATCTCGGGCATTCCGAAACCGACCTTCTTCGGCCTCGAATTCGGCCGCGGAGAAGGCAGCTTCTCCGACTTCTTCGGCATCCCGTATTCCCCGATCCACCGCTTCGTCTATCTCTACTACATCATCTTCCTGCTGGCGCTCGTCACCTACGTCGTGACCATACGCCTGCGCAGCCTGCCGATCGGCCGGGCCTGGGAAGCGTTGCGCGAGGACGAGATCGCCTGCCGATCGCTGGGCATTAACACCCGCAATACAAAGCTCACGGCTTTTGCGATCGGCGCCATGTTCGGCGGCTTTGCGGGATCCTTCTTCGCGACGCGCCAGGGCTTCGTCTCGCCGGAGAGCTTCACCTTCATGGAGTCGGCGATCATCCTGGCCATCGTGGTGCTGGGCGGCCTGGGCTCGCAGATTGGCATCGTGTTGGCGTCGATCGTGATGATCGGCGGCATCGAGGCCCTGCGTAACCTCGGCTTCCTCACCTACATTTTCGGGCCGGATTTCGATCCGGCGCAGTACCGCATGCTTCTGTTCGGCATGGCCATGGTCGTCATCATGGTCTGGAAGCCGCGCGGCTTTGTCTCCACCCGCGAACCCACAGTGGCGCTCAAGGAAAAGAAGCGCATTGGTGCGGATCTCGTGGCTCAGGGGGAGGGACATTGATGGTAGCAGAAGCGAGTGTGGTATCTGCCGGCGCGTCCGTCCCCCGCTGGGAGGACGATCCGGTCCTGACGGTGGAACATCTCACCATGCGTTTCGGCGGTCTTCTTGCCGTGCGCGACCTGTCCTTCTCGGTTGGACGGGGTGACATCACCGCCCTGATCGGCCCGAACGGTGCGGGCAAGACCACCGTCTTCAACTGCGTGACCGGCTTCTACAAGCCGACGGAGGGGCGCATTGCGATGCGTCATGGCCCCGGCAAGCAGGAAGCCCTGGTGGAAGAGGTGACCGCCAGCGGCCTGCGCTGGAAGAAGGAGGGCAATCAGGGCGTGTTCCTGCTGGAACGCATGCCCGATTATGAGATCTCCCACCGGGCGGGTGTGGCGCGCACCTTCCAGAACATCCGCCTGTTCGGCGGCATGACGGTGCTGGAGAACCTGCTGGTTGCCCAGCACAACCGGCTGGTGGTCGCCTCCGGTTTCACGGTGGGCGGCATCTTCGGCTTGCCCAGCTATCGCCGGGCGGAAAGCGAGGCGGTGGACAAGGCTGTCCATTGGCTCAAGCAGACCAACCTGCTCGAACGTGCGGACGACCCGGCGGGCGACCTTCCCTACGGCCAGCAGCGCCGACTGGAGATCGCGCGCGCCATGTGCACGGATCCGCACCTGCTCTGCCTGGACGAGCCTGCCGCGGGCCTCAATCCGCGCGAGTCTCAGGAGCTTAACGAGCTGCTCCAGTCCATCCGCGAGCAGGGAACATCCGTCCTGCTGATCGAGCACGACATGGGCGTTGTCATGGAGATTTCCGACCACATCATCGTCCTCGACTATGGTGTGAAGATCGCCGACGGCGATGCCGAGAGCGTCCGCACCGATCCGAAGGTCATCGCGGCCTACCTCGGAGTCGAGGATGAGGAAGATCTGGATGTTCCCGAGGTGCTGGAGGACGTGATCGAGGCGGTGGGCGAGGACGCCATTACCGACCTCGCGCCTGAACCCATGCAGGATCCGTCCGCGACCGCCGGGGAGGCTGCCGGTTCGTCGGAAGGCATCTCGAAAAAGGGAAGTGCCGCATGAATACGGCAGTCATGGAATCCGTCACCAGGCAGGAAGCCGCGACGGAGCAGCCTCTGCTGGCGATCCGCGGGGTCGAGACGGCCTACGGAAAGATCATCGCGCTTCGGGGCGTCGATCTGGACGTCTACCGCGGCGAGATCGTCACGATGATCGGCGCCAACGGCGCCGGCAAGTCGACGCTGATGATGACCATCTGCGGCGACCCGCGCGTCCGCTCTGGCCGGATCATCTATGACGGGCAGGATATCACCAACCTTCCGACCCACCAGATCATGCGTCTGGGTATCGCCCAGTCGCCGGAAGGACGGCGGATTTTCCCGCGCATGACCGTGATGGAAAACCTCCAGATGGGAGCGGCCCTGGTCGATCCCGCCTACTTCGAGGACGACCTGAAGCGGGTGTTCGACCTCTTCCCGCGCCTCAAGGAGCGCCTGGGGCAGCGTGGCGGCACGCTGTCCGGCGGCGAGCAGCAGATGCTCGCCATCGGGCGCGCCCTGATGAGCCGGCCGAAGCTTCTGCTGCTCGACGAGCCGTCCCTCGGCCTGGCTCCGCTGGTGGTCAAGCAGATCTTCGAGGCCATCCGCGATCTGAACCGTAACGAGGGACTCACGGTCTTCCTGGTTGAGCAGAACGCCTACCATGCGCTCAAGCTTGCCCATCGCGGCTACGTGATGGTCAACGGCCGCATCACCATGAGCGGCACGGGCATGGAGCTTCTGCGGCGCGAAGAGGTTCGCGCGGCCTATCTCGAAGGCGGGAGGCGCTGATGGAAAAGGCAAACGGACTTCTGTGGGAAGTATCCCTTTGGGAATTCGCGTTCGTCACGGTCATCCTGGCGGGCGGCGCGGCCTACATGACCGGCCGGGCCGTGGCCCGCGCCTGGCAGCCCAAGTACCAGCTGGTCATCAACATCCTGCTTCTGGCCTGCGCGACGCGGTTCATCCACTTCGCGCTGTTCAACGGAACGCTTCTGAGCCTCCACTACTACATCGTGGACCTCATCGTTCTTCTGATCATTGCCTTCCTGGCGCACCGGTTCACCAGAACAGGGCAGATCGCGCGCCAGTATAGTTTCCTTTTCAGGCGCACCTCTCCTTTGTCTTGGGAAAAGAAGGAGAGTGCAGGCGCATGAATCCCTGCGTGAAAGTCTTTATTTCCTCTCGGAGTTGAGCTTTCATGCGGGACAGGCGGGAGGTTCCCGCGTGTCGTCGGCAAACAACAACGACCAAGATGTCGTCGGCAAAACTGGTCAAACAGATGGGAGCAATCATGAAAAAGCAGTTGTTGGCAGGGGCAGCCCTCAGTCTTTTCCTGACGGGTTCAGCCTGGGCAGATATCTTGATTGGCGTCGCGGGTCCGATGACTGGTCCGTACGCCACCTTCGGTGAGCAGATGAAGGCGGGTGCCGAGCAGGCCATCGCCGACATCAATGAGGCTGGCGGCATCAATGGCGAGATGCTGCGCCTGGTCGTCGGTGACGATGCCTGCGACCCGAAGCAGGCCGTGGCTGTCGCCAACCAGTTTGCCGCTGATGGCGTCGTCTTCGTGGCTGGCCACTTCTGCTCCGGCTCGTCGATCCCGGCCTCTCAGGTCTATGCGGAGGAGGGCATCCTGGAGATTTCGCCCGGTTCGACGAACCCCGACTTCACCGACAAGCGTCCAGGCAACAACATCTTCCGCGTCTGCGGCCGTGACGACCAGCAGGGCGAGATCGCCGGCAAGTTCCTGGCCGAAAAGTTCGCGGGCAAGCGCGTAGCTTTCGTCCATGACAAGACGGCTTACGGCAAGGGCCTGGCCGACGCCACCATGGCCGTCTACGAGGCCGCTGGCGGCAAGCCGATCCTCTACGAAGCCTATACCGCTGGCGAGAAGGACTACACCGCGCTCGTCTCCAAGCTGAAGCAGGAGAACATCGACGTTCTTTACCTCGGCGGCTACCACACGGAGGCCGGCCTGATCGTGCGTCAGATGCGCGAGCAGGGCCTGAACACGCAGCTCGTGTCCGGTGACGCTCTGGTGACGGACGAGTACTGGGCCATCACCGGCGATGCCGGCGAAGGCACCCTGATGACCTTCTCGCCCGACCCGCGCAAGAACGAGGTGGCCAAGCCGGTTGTCGAGAAGATGACCGCCGCCGGCCGCAACACCGAGGGCTACTCTCTCTACACCTACGCCGCGATCCAGATCTTCGCCGACGCCGCCAAGGCTGCCGGCAGCACGGACCTGGACGCCGTGGTCAAGGTCATGGGCGAGAAGACCTTCGACACCGTGCTCGGCTCGCTGCAGTTCGACGAGAAGGGTGACGTCACTCTGCCGGGCTACGTCTTCTACCAGTGGCAGGGCGGCAAGTACGACTACCTCGAGAACTAAAGCAGTTCCAGGAAGAGTGGAAACCGGTTTTCCGTCGGGAACAGCGCCAAGATACTTACTTGGAACAAATCAGAGTTTCCGTGAAAATCTGAACTGCTCTTGTCGTCACGCCTGAACCGGTCGGCCACCCGGGCATCTCGCCCGGGTGGCCCTTTTGTTACGGCCTTCGGGCAAGGCGAATACCGATCGGCTGCGGCCTTGCGTTCAAGCAGAGCCGAGAGCCGGCTCGGCCTGCCGGTACGGCTCCGCTGCTTCCGGGACGGGTCCCTGCGTTGGTGGGCATGCTTATGATGGTCGCGCAGCGTGGACTGGTCATGACTGTTTTGCCGTCGTAATGTCCGGCCTGACTTGTCCGTGCGAAGGATTCCCATGAGTTCCGATCCCGTCCGCGCCGCGCGCTGGGCCGTTGCGGCCTGCTTCTTCGTGAATGGCCTCATCGTCGGAAGCTGGGTGCCGCAGGTTCCCCTGCTGGCGCAGCGCTTCGGGCTTGGGGAAACGGCACTCGGTCTGATCATCCTGGTTCTCGGCATCGGCGCGGTCACCGTCATGCCTCTCTGCGGCTGGCTGGTTGGCCGCACCAGCTCGCGCCTCGTCGTGCGCGTCTCGGCCTTGCTCAGCGCCTTTGCGCTGCCGCTCATCGCGTTCGCGCCCAATCTGCCGCTTGCCGTCCCGGCGGTGGCGCTGTTCGGCGCTTTCGTCGGCGGCATGGACGTGGCGATGAACTCCAACGCCGTTGTTGTCGAGCGCCGCCTGGGCTCGGCTATCATGTCGTCCTCGCACGGCTTCTGGAGCCTCGGCGGTTTCGTTGGCGCGGGCGTCGGCGGCCGCATTGCCGAGGCGCTGGGATCTCAGGGCCACGCCCTGGTCGTGCTCGCCGTCGTGCTTGCGATCCTGGCCGTAGCCCTCCCACGTCTCATCGAGGAACGAAGGGCCCTGCCGGAAGCGTCGTCTCTCGCCCCGCGCGCGGTCCGGTTTCCGCGCAAGCCCGGCATCTACGTGATCGGTATCCTCTCGCTCCTCTGCATGGCGCCGGAGGGGGCGGTGCTGGACTGGACGGCCCTCTACCTCCGTCAGGAAATGGGCGCGAGCCTTGCGACGGCGAGCCTTGCCTTCACCTTCTTCTCGGGCACCATGGCCCTGGTGCGTTTTCTCGGCGACAGCGTCCGTAATCACCTCGGGGCGGTGCGCACGGTCCGCGTCTCGGGCATCGTCGCGGCGGTCGGCCTGCTCGCGGCCGGCCTCTCCACCCATCCCATGGGCGCGATCATCGCCTTTGCGCTGGCAGGGCTTGGCATCGCCAACATGGTGCCGATCATCTTCTCTGCCGCCGGCAACCAGCCGGACGTCCCGGCCTCGATCGGCATGAGCGTGGCGACCACCATCGGCTATTCCGGCATTCTGGTGGCGCCTTCCCTGATCGGCTTCGTGGCCGAACGGTCCGGCTTCGCCCCAGTCTATATCTTCTTCGCGCTCGTGATGCTGGTCGTGGTACTTCTGTCGCACCGACTCAGCGCGGCGGATCGCATCGCCGTGCAGCCATCACCGGACATGCCTCTCTGACCGGGGCGGTTTTCGTCAGCTCCGGCCAGCGAAGCTTTCCTCGCGCAGCACCTTGCCCTTGATGAGCATCCACACGAAGGCTCCACAGATGATGTAGGCGCTCACGCCATAGAGCGCGGGCGGAATGGCCATCTGCGGCTCGTTCAGCATGTATTCGTTGAGCGTCAGGGTCATGACGAGCGCGGCGTTGTGGAGCGCGATCCCCATGGCGAGCGCGATTGCATCCCTGCGGTTAACCCGGAAGAGCTGCGGTACGACATAGCCGACCGTGAGACTCGCGATGCTGAAGATCACCACCGTCAGCCCGACGATCGGCCCCCAGTCGATCACGATTCGCCACTCGCTGATCACCGCCGCGGCGATCACGAAGACGAGGAACGCCGTTGCGAGCCGCTTCACGGGCTTTTCCATGCGCGCGGCGAACGCCGGCTTGAACCGGCGGATCACGGCGCCACCCAGCACCGGAATGACGGCGAGACAGAAGATCTGCAGCACATGGTGGAACTGCACGGAGATCGGCTTCGTGTCGCCGTAGAAGATGTCGAGCGCGATGTTCCCCACGGTGGGGATGGTGATCATGGTGAGCAGTGTGGTGATTGCCACCATGCAGACGCTGAGCGCCACGTTGCCCCGGCCGAGATGCGTGAACAGCATGGCCGAAGTGCCGCCGGGGCTTGCTGCGAGCAGCGTCAGTCCCACCGCCAGCGCGGGCGGGAGGTTCGAGACCGACACCAGCCCGAAGCAGATGAGCGGCATGACGAGGAGCTGGCAGGCGAGCCCGATCACCAGCGCCTTTGGCCGTGCAAGCACCTCGGTGAAGTCTTCCAGGCGCAGGGAAAGTCCCAGCCCCAGCATGATGACGAACATGACCAGAGGCAGCCCGAGGCTGATGATCAGGTTAGACTGCATGCGCAACCCTCGTCCAAATGGGCGTCCGCCGCCGCACACAGGCTGCGAGCGCCGAAACCCCATCCAGCGGTTAGTTAATCGGAATTACTGATGAGAGCAATAAGATATCGCTATCGCGCCTCATTGCAAAAGATTGTTTCCGAAGGAACAAGTTATTGCAGTTGGCGGGGCGGACTGGCGAGGAACGTGTCTCTCACCCGGAAATCAAGAGATGGGAGCACCGTTGCACTATGGGGCCTGGGGCATGTGCGTTTAAACCGGCTCGCTTTACCCCACCCCCACATACTTCCGGATCAGTTCCGGTTCGGCGCGCAGCTTGTCCACCGGCATGGTCGCCACGAGCCGCCCGTTCTCGATGAAGGAAACGCGGTCGGCGATTTCCAGCACCGCCTCCACCCGCTGCTCCACCAGGATGGTGGAGACGCCCCGTCTGTGCAGCGATGTTATCACCTCGCGGATGCGCGCAATCATGGAGGGCATCAGCCCTTCCGTCGGCTCGTCGAGCAGCAGCACGTCCGGCTCCACGCAGAGCGCGCGCGCCATCGCAAGCTGCTGCTGCTCGCCGCCGGAAAGCGTGCTTGAACGCTGGTCGAGACGCTCGCGCAGGATGGGGAAGAGGTCTAGCACCCGCTCGCGTGTCTCCTCGCCCCGGTTGCTGGCCATGAGCCCGATCTGCAGGTTCTCGGCGACCGTCAGCTCGCCGAACAGGCGGCGCCCCTGCGGGACATAGGCGATTCCCTGATGGGCGATCCGGTGCGGCGGCAGGCGGTTGATCTCCACACCGTCCTTGACGATCCGGCCGGAGCGCACTGGCGCCTGGCCCATGATGGCGCGCAGCGTCGTCGTCTTGCCGGCGCCGTTGCGTCCGAACAGGCAGTGCACCTCGCCCTTCTCAAGCTCGAATGACAGATCGTGCAGCACCTGCACGTCGCCGTAGAAGCAGTTGATGGAGTCGATCCTGAGCTGGGCTTCCACGGTCATGCTCCGAGATAGGCCTGTTGTACGGCCTGGTTGCTGCGAATTTCTTCGGGTGTTCCCTCAGCGAGAATGCGCCCTCGCTCCATCACCGTGATGCGGTGTGCGAGTTCCATCACCACCTGCATGTTGTGCTCGATGAGCAGTATCGTGGTGGACTTCGCGACCTGTCGGATGAGGCTGATGAACGCTTCCACCTCGGCCGTGGAAAGCCCTTGCGTCGGCTCGTCCAGAATGAGCAGACGGGGATTGAGTGCGAGCCCCATGGCAATCTCCACCAGCCGCTGGTGGCCGTAGGCGAGGTCGCCCGCCTTCTGTTCGGCGATATGCGCGAGCCCCACCCGGGTAAGCACATCGAGCGCAATCTGGGCTTCGTGGCCCTCGCGCATGCCGGCGAGTTCCACATTTTCCCGCACCGTCAGGTTCGGGAAGATGCTGGTGATCTGGAACGTGTAGGCAATGCCGAGCCGCACCCGCTTGTGCGCGGGCAGATGCGTGATGTCCCGTCCCTCGAAGATGATGCTGCCGCTTTCGACCGGCACGCGCCCGCAGATGAGGCTGACGAACGTAGTCTTGCCTGCCCCGTTGGGACCGATCAGCGCGCGGATCTCGCCCGCTTCAAGCGTGAAGTCCACGCCGTCCACCGCGCGGATGCCGCCGAAGGAGCGCGTGAGCTTGCGGGTCTCGAGCAACACGGTCATGGCAGCCACCGCACCCATTTGTCGCGGATCGTGCCCATGATCCCCTTCGGGAAGTAGAGGATGAGCAGGATCAGCGCCACGCCCACCACCAGCAGGTTGGCGGTGGTGTGGCTCGACGCCGTGTCGATCAGGTAGAACATGATGAGCGTGCCGGCGAACGGCCCCAGCACCGTCGCCGCACCGCCGAGAAGCACCCAGAGCAGCGGCAGGATCGAGTACTGGATCGAGGCGAAACCCGATCCGGCATAGCCGAACAGCACCGCATAGGCCGCCCCCGCCGCCGCCGAGATCGTTCCGGAAACAGCCATCGCGGCAAGCTTGCTGGCGAACACGTCATAGCCCAGCATGCGCATCCGTTCTTCATTCTCGCGGATGGCGACCAGTGCCCGCCCGAAGCGCGAGCGCACCAGCGCGAGGGTGAACAGCAGCACCGCCGCGAACAGGATGAAGGCGATCCAGTAGCGCGTGTCCGCGCTGGCGAGGCTGATTTCCCCGCCGGGGAAGGCGAGCCGCCGCACGTTTTGCGGCAGCACCAGACCCTCTTCGCCCCGCGTGTAGGTCGTGAAATAGAGCGTCGTCAGGTGGAAGACCTGCGAGAACATCAGTGTCACGATCATGAAGGCCACACCCGCCGTTCTGAGCGCGAGCGCCGCCACGATAACCGCGAGCGCCAGCCCGGCGACGACGCCTGTCGCCAGCGACGGCCACACGCTCCAGCCTAGGTGGTAGATCGGCAGCGCTGCGCCATAGAGTCCGGCGGCGAAGAACATCGCGTGACCGAGGCTCAGGAGCCCCGTGTAGCCGAAGGCGATGTTGTAGCCCATGGCGAAGACGGCGAGCACCATCACGCGCGCCAGCACGCCGTGATGATAGTCCGGCAGCACGAAGTCGAGCGCCGCCAGTCCGGCGAGAAACGCGAGGTGCAGCGCCAGCGTCTTGCGGTTTGCCGGGCCCGTCATCTCACCAGCCTTCCGCCGGGGCTGAACAGGCCTTGCGGCCGGAACACGAGCACGAGAGCGACGAGCAGCGTTGCCAGCATCTTCGCCAGCGTCGGAGAGAAGAACATCGAGATGATGCCGTCCGAGAGGCCGATCAGCAGCGCGGCCACCACCGTGCCCCGCAGTGATCCCAGGCCCCCGATGATCACCACGATGAAGGAGAGCAGCAGCGGATCCTGTCCCATGAGATAGTGCGCCTGCTTGATCGGCACGATCAGCACAGCGGCGAGCGCGGCGAGCGCCGCGCCGAACGCGAACACGCCGGCATAAACCCGGTCGACGGGAATGGCGAAGGCCTGCGCCATCTCCCGGTCGATCTGCGTGGCCCGCATGATGAGGCCGATGTTCGTCCGCCTGAGCAGGAACCAAACCGCCAGCAGGATGGCGGAGGCGGCTGCGATCACGAAGAACTTATAGCCCGAATAGCCGAACCACGGCAGCTGGATGCGCCAGTCGAACGGCGCCTGCACCGGCCGCGCCTCCGCGCCATAGAAGGTGAGTGCCAATTGTTGGATGATGTAGAGCAGGCCGATGGTGGCGACGATCGTGGCCTCCGGCTCGTAATGCAGTCGCTTCAGCACCAGCCGGTCAGCGGCCAACGCCACCCCCGCCACGATGAGCGGGCTCAGCAGGATCGCGATGAGAAAGCCGAGCGCGGGATTGCCGGAAACGAGGCTTGCGCACCACCACGCGAGCACGGCACCCATCATGAAGAACTCGCCATGGGCCACGTTCACCACCCGCATCACGCCGAACACCAGCGAGAGGCCCACGGCCGTCAGCGCCAGCACGGCCGCTGAGACCAGCCCCTCAAGTGTGGCGAGCAGGAAGTAAGGCCCGAAGCCCATAGGCTCTCCTTGCTGTCAGTGGTGACGGAGGAAACCGGCCCGAAAGCCGGTTCCGCAGCGTATTGTCATCCTGCAACCGCCATCCGCACTGATCCGTGTCAGAACGACATGGTCGTGTAGTCGGCCTCCGGCTCGTAGCGGCCATCGTCAATGGACGTGCGGTGCACGACCTCCAGGCGGCCGTCCTTGACCCGGCTGATGTTCTGTTCGCCGAACACCTGGTGGATGCGGCCGTCGAAGATCTTCCTGCCCTGCGGATGCTCGGTGCCGGCTGGGATCTCGGTGATCGCTTCGGTGGCCTCGATCATGGCCTCGCGGTCCTGCGGACCCCGGTAGCCACAGGCTTCCATGGCCTGCTTGATGATGTAGAGGGTCTCCCAGCAGCCGAACATGTGGCCGGCGGTCGAGATGTCGCGCGGGTCGTTGACGCTTGCGCCGTTCTCGTCCAGCCCGACCGCATCGCGGTAGAACTTTTCGTAGTCCGGCATGTCGGCCTGCGCGTAGCGCGGCATGCCTTCCCAGAAGTGGCTGCCCTCGAGGAACTCAAGGCCCGGGCTCCTGAGGTCAACGGCCTCCAGCGAGTCGATGAAGCCGAACAGCTGCGGTCCGCCCCTGCCGAAGAACTCGCCGAGCTCCTTCACGAAGGTGAGCACGGCCGGTCCCACCATGACGTGGTAGATCACGTCCGTGTTGCGCGGGATCTGCGGCAGGTAGCGGGTGAACGAGGTCTCGGTCGGCGGGATCGGGATCATGGCTACCACTTCTCCGCCCTGCGCCTCGATGGCCGGACGGAAATAGTCGCGGTGATCATGGCCGAACGCATAGTCCGGATAGACCAGCGTGACCTTCTTGCCGAGGTTGCTGGCGATCCACGGGGCGACGGAGCGCACCTGCGCCTTCACGTCGGTGATGCCCGGCTGCACGCAGTAGCGGTTCAGCTTGCCCGAGGCGACGTGATAGCCTTCGCTCACCACGTAATACGGCACCTTGAGCTCGCCGGCTGTGGGTGCGGAACCCACCACCACGTGCGAGAACAGCGTGCCGTATATCAGGTCCACCTTGTGCTGGCGCACGAACTTCTCGACCACCTCCGAGCCGCGCGCGGCGTCGGTGCCGTCATCCTCGATAATGATCTCGACCGGACGGCCGTTGATGCCGCCGGCCTCGTTGATGAGCTCTACCGCGGCCGTGGTGACGCGGTCGTACCAGCGGCCATAGGGCGCGCCGATGCCGGTGCGGTGGCACTGGAAACCGATGCGGATGGGCTCGGAGCTCTGCGCCTGTGCATAGCGCACGAAGCCCGGCGCGCTGAGCAGTGCTGCCCCTGCGCCCGCACCCTTGAGAACGCTGCGGCGCGTGAGCCCGTTACCAACAGCCTGATTGTTGATTCGGTTCATGGCCTGATTACTCCTGAATTTGTTGGCCGGGCCCTACGCCCCGCTGGAATTCGCGCGCAAGAAAACATCAAACGCGAATGGTGGCAATGTAAATTATTATCGCAAATCAACCAATTGAGGGCGTCGAGAGCAGCCACAACCCGAACACGGTGTAGCCGATCATGAGCAGTGCCATCGGGATCTGGCTGATGGTTGCCCTTCGTGCCGATCCATGCAGCCGCCATGCGACCAGGTGGGCGAGCATGACCGCCAGCACGTGGCCCGCGATGATCGCCGCCGCTTGCGCGTTCCAGATATACCATGCCGCGTCCGACCCGAGCACGATGCCGGCCTGAACATGGCGGATCGCCGTTCCGAACAGATCCCATCCGAGGAAGAAGGGATCGGAGAACGAGGCGATGGCGTATTGCCCGTCCACCAGCAGCGCCGTGAGATAATGGGCGAAGTGATAAGCAAGCGAGATCGGGACGATCGCCCACACGAGCAGACCGGCCGCCTTGACCCAGTCCCGGCTCCCGGCCAGCCTCTCGCCCAGCCACACGGTGCCGAGAAACAGGCCGCTGAGCAGGACGAACATGAGGACGAGCCCTATCGTGTTCGGCACCACCACCACCGATCGGCCGGGAAACTCGAGCGGGTTGATCCCGATGAACGCGTTCCAGGTGAACGTGTGCATGAGTCCGTCGAAGGAAACCGACGAAAGCGCCAGCAGCAGGAAGGCTACGCCACTGAGTGGCAAGGGCCTTGCCTTGATCAGCTTGCTCCCCGGCCAGCCGATAAAGATTGCGTTGCCGTTACCGAGCGGCTTGGCCGCGAAGGGCGAGATCTGCGCGATCATCCGCATGAAGACGGAGAGAAACTCCATCCGCTCCGTCCACACCTCATATCCGAACAGGATCATGCCGCAGAAGGAGAACAGCCAGTAGACCGTCACCGCCGTGGCCAGGATCGCCGGGTCTTCCGGCGCGATGAAGATGAGTTCGAACCACGCGAAGCACAGGAACAGCAGCACCGCTGGCCTATAACCTACGGCCGCGGGCATGGTGAGATATCCGCCTTCCCGCAGGCCCAGCCGCACGAGCAGTCGCCACGGCCCGTACCACGGGTTGAGCCAGGCCCAGAGGTTGCCGGTGAGACCCTGCGCCAGGGTGAGCCCGATCCACAGCAGCGTCCAGAGCACGAGCGGCAATGGATTGGCGAGCGGGTCGCGGCTGCCTTTGAACCCCGCATAAATCAGCGCTGCGGCGAACAGAAACGAGAGCATGCTCGCTGCAGCCCGTCCGTCGAAGGGCAGCCGCAGCAGGAATTTCCGCTTTTCCATCAGCCGCGCGAACGGTTCCGGCGGCACCATCAGCAACACCAGGAAGCTCACCGCCACGGTGATCGCTCCTCCCATCAGGTAGTGCTGGGTCGGTAGCAGCAACACATGCCCGCGGTTCGAGGCATGCGCGAACGCTTCGCCCGAGAGGCCCGGCAGGACTATCCCGGCAAGCAGGAGAAACAGCAGGTGAGGCAATCTGGACGTCATCCGGCCCTTTTGTCCGAGTTTCACGCGATTGGGAAGGGCAGGACCCCTGGACGAAAGGATGAGACATGTCGTCTCAAGACGGCGTGTGTTCCGGGCAAGAAGACTTGGGCTGGGCGCGCAAAGGATTTAGGATCGGATTGTCCGGGAACTGCCAGACGGAGAATCTCATGCCTGAAGCAAAGCCTCTGGTGAAACCATTTTACGACAAGCGCACCGGATCCATTCAGTACGTTGTCTCCGATCCATCCACGCGCAAGTGCGTCATCATCGACCCGGTGCTGGATTACGACGAAAAGTCGGGCAGCACCGCCACATGGAACGCGGACGCCATCCTTGCCCACGTGGAGGAACAGGGGCTGGAGATCGAATGGATCCTCGATACCCATCCGCATGCCGATCATTTCTCGGCCGCGAGCTATCTCAAGTCGAAGACGGGTAAGCCCATCGGCATCGGCGAGAAGATTGTCGAGGTCCAGAAGCTCTGGAAGGACTTCTACAACTGGCCCGACTTTCCGGCCGATGGATCCCAGTGGGACCGGCTCTTCGCGCATGGCGACACCTTCTCCGTCGGAACCATCCCGGCCCGCGTGATCTTCTCGCCCGGCCACACGCTTGCCTCGGTCACCTATGTGATCGGCGACGCGGCTTTCGTGCATGACACGGTCTTCGTGCCGGATTCCGGTACCGCCCGCGCCGATTTTCCGGGCGGCAGCGCCTCGCAGCTTTACCGCTCGATCATGGAAATCCTGTCGCTGCCGGACGAAACACGGATCTTCGTTGGCCACGACTATCAGCCCGGCGGCCGCGAGCCGAAGTGGGAGTCGACGGTCGCGGAGGAGAAGGCCACCAACATCCACATGTCGAAGTGCCGGACGGAGGAGGAGTTCGTGACGCTGCGCGAGGAGCGCGACCGCACGCTGCCGATGCCGCGTCTGATTCTCCACGCGCTGCAGGTGAACATCAATGCCGGCCGCCTTCCGGAGCCCGAGTCCAACGGCACGCGCTATTTGAAGATTCCGCTCAACATCCTTCCGGATGCGAACTGGGGGTAGGGGGGGACAGCCCCCTTCATCCTGAGCTTGTCGAAAGGTGAGCCCGTCGAAGGGCGAGTAACCGTCTGACGGCCTCATGGTGAGCTTCTCGAACCACGAGGCCGGTCGAGCGGGTTTCACTTCTCCTCGGGAGGCGGTCTCCCGTGCTTGAATGCGTTCTGCACGAGGGGGCAGTGACCGCCCGGGTCAGTTCTTTTCGATGGTTTCCTGCATGGCCTTGCGCACGTCTTCCGGCCACTCGGAGAGGGCTGGCCAGGCTTCCACCCCGCCATTACCGTCCTGCTGGGCGAAGTAGATCTTCCTGTTCGCCTTGTCGATCGCCATGAAGGCGTCGGCCGACCCGCACGCGTGCGGCACGCATCCGGACGCATAGGCGATTCCTGACGCAAGCTTATGGAACCCGTCCGTGACCGAGAGGCCCGTCGCCACGTCCACCAGCTTGTTCCCGAGCAGGGTCTGCGCCATCTTGTAGACCGCTTCGTTCGAGAAGGCATCGACCGGATAGGCGAGATCGTCGATGTTCAGGCTGTCCCAGCTGGTGCCGGGTTGCGGTGTGTAGCTGAGCGTCCCTGCCAGCGTGAGCCCTTCGTCTGGAGTCCAGACCTGCACCTCAGCGGAGGTTCCTGGCAGGAGGTACGGAACGAAATAGATGGCGCTGTCGGTGATGGCCGGGGAAGGGGAGCCGCAATCATCGCCGGCCAGGGCGGTTTTCAGCTCCTCGTCCTCGGGCTTCCATGCGATTACGGTCCTGGGTCCGCAGGCATTGCCGCCAGCTCCGACCTGGAACAGCGCCGCTTCCACCGTGCCAATCTCCACTATGCGGTCATAGTCCAGGAAATATCCCCGGACGATTTCCGTGCCGTTATAGGACAGCACCTTCTCCATGCTGTCCGTCTCGGAGATCGTGAAAGCTCCATCGGCAAAGGGGATGGAGCTTTCCTCCTCGGCCTGTGCGCCGGAAAGCGTCAGGATCAGCGTCGCCAGAGCAAGATTCAAGTTTCGGCAATTCATTAATGAACTCCTGAAGTGTCAGGTTATGAAAAGCCGAATCTTTTTAGGCCACTTTCCAGCCGATGAAAATCTGCACGAATGGAGAAAATGGCTTCAGGCGGCCTACACCCAGGGACGGGTCTCGGTCATCTTCTGCTCGAAGCTTTCGATGGCGGCGCTCTTCTCGAGCGTCAGGCCGATGTCATCCAGGCCGTTGAGCAGGCAGTGGCGCTTGAAAGCGTCGATCTCGAACTTGATCACGCCGCCGTCGGGACCGCGGATTTCCTGCTGCTCGAGGTCGATGGTGAGCGTAGAGTTGGCACCGCGTGAAGCGTCGTCCAGCAGCTTCTCCAGCTCTTCCGGGCTGACGGTGATCGGCAGGATGCCGTTCTTGAAGCAGTTGTTGTAGAAGATGTCGGCGAAGCTCGTGGAGATCACGCAGCGAATGCCGAAGTCCAGAAGCGCCCACGGAGCATGTTCGCGGCTCGAACCGCAACCGAAGTTGTCACCCGCGATCAGGATCTTGGCATTCCGGTAGGCCGGCTTGTTGAGAACGAAGTCCGGGTTCTCCGAACCATCCTCCCGGTAGCGCATCTCGGCAAAAAGCCCCTTGCCCAGGCCGGTGCGCTTGATCGTTTTCAGATAATCCTTGGGGATGATCATGTCCGTGTCGATATTGACGATCGGCAGGGGGGCAGCGACGCCGGTGAGCGTAGTGAACTTTTCCATGGGACCAAACACGCCTATCAAGAACCGATGGGTTGGGGGAGTTCTTTACACAAGCTGGCGCGGCAAGCAAACCCCTCTTGCATCGAACGAATGGCTGCGTCATGGACAATCGCATGAAAGAACAGTCCATGTCCCTCCGCCGCTCCGTCCTCTACATGCCCGCCAGCAACGAGCGGGCGCTGGCGAAAAGCCCGTCGCTTGCCTGCGACTCGATCATCTTCGACTTCGAGGACGCGGTTGGTCCCGACGAGAAGGCGGCCGCCCGTGAGCGGCTGCTGGCCTTCCTTTCAGGCGCCGGACGGCCGCAGCGCGAGCTGGTGATCCGTATCAACGCGCTGGACAGCGAGTGGGGCAGGGACGATCTGGCAGCGGCCTGTGCCTGCCGGCCCGACGCCATTCTCATCCCAAAGGTGGAGGGTGTCGAAACGTTGCGCGAGGTCGACCGCGCTCTCGCGGAATTGAATGCCCCGGCGGACCTGAAGCTCTGGGCGATGATGGAGACGCCACGCTCCATTCTCAACGCCGGCACGATTGCGGACTATGCGCGCGATCCGTCTTCCCGGCTCGATTGCCTGGTGGTCGGCCCCAACGACCTCGCCAGGGCAACCTGCATGGTGCCGGGGCCTGACCGGGCGAATCTCCTGCCGCTCCTGCTGCAGGTCGTGCTTTGCGCCCGCGCGGGCGGCATCACCGCGCTCGATGGTGTGTCCAACAACTTCCGCGATCTCGAGGCATTCGCTAGCGAATGCCGTCAGGGCCGCGAGCTCGGCTTTGACGGCAAGACGCTCATCCATCCTGCCCAGATCGACGGTGCCAACCGCATCTTCGGCCCCACCGACGAGGAGGTCGCCGAGGCGGAGGCCATCGTCGCCGAATTTGCCGAGCCTGAGAACAGCACCCGCGGCGTCATTTCCATGGGGGGGAAGATGGTCGAGCGGCTGCATCTGGAAATGGCCCGGAGCCTCCTTGAGAAGGCCCGGCTGATAAGGGAAAGGACCCAATGAAACTCTATCGCTTCCTGACCGGCCCCGACGACGCCTCTTTCTGCCACAAGGTAACCGCGGCCCTCAACAAGGGTTGGCAGCTCTACGGCTCGCCCACCTATGCCTACGACGCCGAGACGAAGACCATGCGCTGCGGCCAGGCCGTATTCAAGGAAATCGACGGGATCGACTATTCTCCGGACATGAAGCTGGGTGATTACTGAGGCCCCGGCTCACGTCCGATCGCGGTAGGAAAAGAGGGAATTGGTTTCTGCCCGCAACCGCGATGGAAGATCAAGCTTTGACCCTATCGCGTTCCGGTCCTGGCCAGGGCCAGGTGCCGGGGTTCTTTTTCGAAACTGCAGGACCCTGAACGAGAAAAGGCACGGGCGGGCGTCCGTGCCTTTTCTGTTTCAGCCCGGCAGGGAAAATCAGTCCGATCCCGACAGATACCCGTCGTCGGCGCTGTTCTCGATGCGCACCATGTCATCGTCGGACAGGCCGAAGTGGTGGCCGATCTCGTGGATCAGCACATGCGCGACGATGTCGCCCAGCGTTTCCTCGTTCTCGGCCCAGTAGTCCAGGATCGCCCTGCGGAAGAGCGTGATGCGATTCGGTCCCATCCCGGTGTCGGGATTCCAGCGTTCCGCAATGCCCCGCCCCTCGAACAGGCCCAGCAGGTCGAACGGTGTCTCGAGAGCCAGGTCGTCCATGATTTCCTCGGAGGGAAAATCGGCAACCTGAATCACGATGTCTCCGGTCAGCTTGCGGAACTGTTCCGGCAGATTCGCATAGATTTCCATCGCCAGCAGTTCGAGTTCTTCAAGCGATGGGGAAAGCTGGTCGTGCCAGGACCTTGTTCTATATATGCGTGCCATTTTTTATCCTTTGCCCGCATATAGCGTTTTCTGTTGCAGGTTGCGAGTGTTTCACGAGACTGTGGTAAAAGTCTATTTGGGGAAGGATTCTCGCAAAGGCCAGGGCCTCGGCCGGAAGTATCCCCGATCTGCAGTCTCCTTACTGCGTAAGGCCGCGCGGGTCTATCCTCCTTCTCTCTGCACGTGCTGCTTGACTCGGGGCCGGACCTCTGGAATCCATAAGAACATAACGTGAACAAACGGAACGGTTCGGAAACGTTTGGGACCGCTCCCTGTCCGAAACAGCGAAAACAAGCCTGGGCCACGTCCGGCATTGGTAGGCCGGGATGCCCGCAGCGAATGAGAGAGTGAACGACCATGGCACCCCCGGCCATGGCGCAGGACCTGCTTTTGTCCCTGCGCCGGCAGATTGCGCGGATTGAAGGCACCCAGCCCGAACGGCTGGAGGGTGGCGGTCTGCGCGAGGGCAGGGACTTGATTGTGTCCTCGCCGGGGACGGGGGACGCGCCGGAGATGGCAGGCGTGCAGGCGGGTGCGCCGGAAACGTCCGAAGCCGGACTGCTGGTCCGCCGCCATGCGCCGGATTCCGGTCGCATCCGGCTGGGCGTGGCGGGGCTCGACATGGCGCTGGGCGGCGGCTTGCCCCGCGCTGCGCTGACGGAAATCATCGGCCGCCAGACCCGCGATGCCGCTGCGGTGGCGGGTTTCGCGCTGGCCCTGGCCGCGCTCGCCGGCAGGGACGGGCAGCTGCCGCTGCTCTGGATCGGCCTCTCCCATTTTTTCATGGAGGCGGGGCTTCCCTATGCGACGGGCTTCACCCGTCTCTTCGGCATCGCGCCGGACCGGCTTCTGCTCGTCCATCCGAAACGCATCGAGGATGCCCTGTGGGCGGCCGAGGAGGCTGCCGTGCAGAACCGTTTCGCCGCTATCCTGCTGGAGCTGCATGGCAATCCCGCCCGGCTGGATCTCACGGCCACCCGCAGGCTGAGTCTGCGCGCGCGGGCGGCGGGCTATCCCCTTTTCCTGATCCGCCACGGCGGCAAGGCGCAGCCCACCGCGGCCACCACCCGCTTTGAGGTAGGGGCGGCCGCCTCGTCCCTGCGGGGGACGTTTTCCGGCCCGGTTTCGCGCTCCATCGGTCCGCCCGCCTTCGCCGTCACTCTCACGCGCAGCCGCACCGGAAAGGAAGGCACCTTCGTGCTGGAATGGAACGCCCATGACCTTAGCTTTCAGGAACGACAGCCCGTTCGGGGAAGACCTCTTCACGCAGGCGAGGAGCGTGCGGCGGATGCTGGCGGTCTGGCTGCCGCATCTTTCGACGGACCGCATCTTGCGCCAGCGCCATGGCACGGGCTGGCGTCAGGCCGGAAGGCAGGCTGAAGTTCCGCCGCTGGTGTTAAGCCACCGCGAGAACAACACCCAGCGCATCGCCGCTCTCAACGAGACGGCGGAAGCGCTGGGCCTGCGCCCCGGTATGGGCATCGCCGACGCCCGCGCCATGCACCCCTCCATCGAGGTTCTGGAAGCCGATCCGGAAGCCGACCACCGCCTGCTCTGCCGTCTCGCCGACTGGTGCGATCACTTCACGCCGCTTGTCGCGCTCGACGGCAGCGACGGCCTGATGCTCGACATCAGCGGCTGCGCCCATCTGTTCAGCGGCGAGAATGCCCTTCTGCGCGTTCTGCTGCGCCACCTCACCCGGCAGGGCTTCGACGCCCGTGCTGCCCTTGCCTCGACGCAGGGCATGGCCTGGGCCGCGGCGCGGTTTGTGGCAAAAGCGGTTCCAGGAAAAGTGGGAACCGCTTTTCCGTCCGGAACCGCGACAGGCAAACAAGGCATGGTTCCAGGAAAAGTGGGTGCTGCTTTTCCGTCCGGAACCGCGGAAAAACAAGGGGGTAGGGCAGGTCGGGATTTCTGTGAAGGTCCGAACCACTTGGGTCCTTCCGCTAACATCCCCCCGGGCGGCGAGCGCGATGCGCTTGCGCCCATGCCGCTTGCCGCGCTGCGGATTCCGCCGGAGACGGTCGCGAAGCTGGAAAGCGTGGGCCTGCGCCGCGTCGGCGCTCTGCTCGATGCTCCGCGCGGACCGCTGGCGCGCCGCTTCGGCCAGCTTCTGGTCACCCGTCTCGATCAGGCGCTGGGCACTGTCGAGGAGGCCATCTCGCCCCGTTTTCCGGTTCCGCCCCTGTCCGTCGAGCGGCGGCTCGCCGAGCCCGTCAGCCTGGTTGAGGACATCCAGTCCCTCCTGCTTCTGCTGGCCGGGCGGCTGAAGCAGGACCTCGAGCGTCGGGGTGAGGGTGCGCGCCAGCTCACGCTTTCCCTGTTCCGCATGGATGGCGCCGTCACGCGCATCGCTGTCAGCACCTCGCGCCCCCTGCGCGATCCGCAGGCCATCGGTACGCTTTTCGCGGAGAAGTTCGCCGTCCTCGAGAACAGTCTCGATCCCGGCGAAGGCTTTGAGCTTGTCCGCCTCGCTGCGGCTTCGACGGCCCCCTTCGTTGAGAAGCAGGAAGACCTCCATGGCGATCCGGCTTCGGCCGGCGAGGAGCGCTTCGCTCTCGTGGTCGACCGGCTCCGCGCCCGCCTGGGCGACAGCGCCGTGCTGATGCCCTCACCGGAGGAGAGCCACATGCCTGAGCGCGAGGGCCGCTTCGTCGCCTTCCGCGTCTGGGTGGAATCCCCGTCCGCCGCCCGCTACGCCACCGCCGGCAGCGCAGTTCTCAAACCCGATACCCAGTTCGATGCGGTGCCGGCCGCGCTGCTGCGCCCGCTCCGCCTGCTTCTGCGGCCGGAGCCGGTCGAGGCCGCCGCCGAGGTGCCCGAGGGCCCGCCCTTCTCCTTCCGCTGGCGCAAGGCGCTCTACCGCGTCGTCCGCGCCGAGGGGCCGGAGCGCATCGAGCCGGAGTGGTGGCGCATGCCCGCAGGCACCCTGCCGCGCGACTATTTCCGCGTCGAGGACACGGAGGGCCGCCGCTTCTGGCTGTTCCGCGAGGGCATCTATGACGGTGGGGCCAACCCCCGCTGGTTCATGCACGGGCTCTTCCCATGAGCGCGCCGGTCGGAAGCCCCGGGGCCGCGCAAGGCCCGCGCTATGCGGAATTCGGCATCCAGTCGAATTTCTCCTTCCTGCGCGGCGCCTCTCGTCCGGAGGAGCTGGTGCTGGCCGCCCATGAGCTGGGCTACAGCGCCGTGGGCCTTGTGGATCGCAATACCGTGGCCGGTGTCGTGCGCGCCTGGAAGCAGGCGCAGGCCTGCGGCATCGCCTATCACCCCGGCAGTCGTCTGGTCTTTGCCGACGGCACGCCGGATATCCTCGCCTATCCGCAGGACAGGAAAGGATGGGCACATCTCTGCCGCATGCTGACCCAGGCCAATCTCCGCGACGAGGCGAGCAAGGGCGCGCCCGTCCTCTACCGGCAGGATCTCCTGCAATGGGGCGCGAACCTGTCGCTCGCCGTCCTGCCGGAGCTCGCCCTCCCGGCGGCGGAGACCCTCGCCTTTCTGCACGAGCTGCGGGCGGCTTTCGGCCGCTCGGTCTGGCTCGCTGTGGCGCCGCAATTCCGGGGGGACGACCGTTGGCGACTCGCCCAGGCAGCAGCACTGGCGGAGGCCGCCCGCCTGCCTCTCATGGCTACCAACGACGTGCTCTACCATGAGAAGTCCCGCCGCCCGCTGCAGGATGTGCTCACCGCCATCCGCCTCAAGACCACCATCCACCGCGCTGGCTTCGCGCTGGAGGCCAATGCCGAGCGGTATCTGAAGTCGTTGGAGGTCATGCGGCGCCTGTTCCGCGACTGCCCCCACGCGCTGGAGGAGACCCTGCGCTTTGCCGCAACCCTCTCCTTTTCGCTTGATGAATTGCAGCACAACTATCCCGACGAGGTCTCCGAAAGCGGCCTCACCGCCGAGGAGGAGCTGGAGCGCCTCACCTGGGAGGGGGTGAAGCGGCGCTTTCCCGGCGGCCTCGCGCCGCAGCACGAGGCGCTCATCCGCAAGGAACTCGCGCTCATCCGGAAGAAGAGCTACGCGCGTTATTTCCTGACGGTCTACGACATTATCCGATTCGCCCGCAGCCAGGGCATCCTCTGCCAGGGGCGCGGTTCGGCCGCCAATTCGCTGGTTTGCTACTGCCTCGGCATCACCGAGGTTGGCCCCGACATCATGGACCATCTGCTTGAGCGCTTCATCTCCGAGGAGCGCAACGAGCCGCCGGATATCGACGTCGATTTCGAGCACGACCGGCGCGATGAGGTGATTGCCTACATCTACCGGAAGTACAGCGAGAAGAACACGGCGCTCGCCGCGGCCGTCATCACCTATCGCGGCCGCTCGGCCGCCCGCGAGGTGGCGAAGGCCATGGGCCTCTCCGAGGACGTGGTGAACGCACTCTCGGGCTCCATCTGGGGCTGGTCCAGGCATCCGGTGGGCGAGCAGGAGGCGAAGGCCGCCGGGCTCGACCAGTCCGACCCGCTCACCCGCCACGTGTTCGACCGCGCCAACGAGATAATGGGCTTCCCCCGCCATCTCACCCAGCATGTCGGCGGCTTCGTCATCACGCGCGACCGGCTCGACGAGATCGTTCCCATCGTCAAGACCGCGATGGCGGAGCGCAAGATGATCGAATGGGACAAGGACGACCTCGACAATGTCGGCCTGCTCAAGGTCGACATCCTGGCGCTCGGAATGCTCTCCTGCCTGCGCCGCTGCTTCGATCTGCTGGAAGCCCATTACGGCCCGCGCGACGCGCACGGCCGCCCCTATACGCTCGCCACCCTGCCGCAGGAACAGAAGCCGGTCTACGACATGATCTCCCGCGCCGATACGATCGGCGTCTTCCAGGTGGAATCTCGCGCGCAGATGTCCATGCTGCCGCGGCTTCGGCCGCAGACTTTCTACGACCTGGTCATCGAGGTGGCGATCGTCCGCCCCGGCCCCATCCAGGGCGACATGGTGCATCCCTACCTGCGCCGGCGCGAGGGGCGGGAGAAACCGGAGTACCACAACGAGGAACTGCGGGCGATTCTGGGCAAGACCTTGGGTGTCCCCCTGTTTCAGGAACAGGCCATGAAGATCGCCATCGTCGCGGGCGGCTTCTCCTCCAGCGAGGCGGACCAGCTGCGCCGCGCAATGGCCACCTTCCGTCGCACCGGCGCGGTCAAGCACTATCGGGAAAAACTCATCGAGAGCATGGTCCGCAAGGGCTACCCGCGCGACTTCGCCGAGCGCTGTTTCCGTCAGCTCGAGGGCTTCGGCGAATATGGTTTCCCGGAGAGCCATGCCGCTTCCTTCGCCCTCCTGGTTTACGCCTCCGCCTGGTTCAAGGCCTATTATCCGGACATCTTCTGTACGGCACTGCTCAACTCCCAGCCGATGGGCTTCTACGCGCCGGCCCAGATTGTCCGCGACGCGCGCGAACACGGCGTCGAGGTTCGCGAGCCGGACATCAACTTTTCCTTCTGGGATTCGACGCTGGAGCCGGCCCCCTTCGATCCGGGCCGCATGGCTCGGCAGCACCGGCCGATGCGTTCCGTCATCCGCTCCGCCCATGCGGTGCGTCTTGGCTTCCGCCAGATCAAGGGCCTCTCTGAGGCGGACATGGAACAGCTCGTTGTCCGGCGCGGCCGCGGCTACACCTCCGTGCGCGATCTCTGGCTGCGCTCCGGCCTGCCAAAGAGCGTGATCGCCCGCCTCGCCGAGGCGGATGCCTTCCGCTCGCTCGGGCTCGACCGCCGCGCCGCCCTCTGGGCCGTCCACGCGCTGGACGAGACCCGCGCGGCGGACCGCCTGCCATTGCTCGACCGGCGTGAGGTCGGTCTGTTCGAGGCTGAGCCGGAGGTGAGCCTGCCCGCCATGCGCCCCGGCGAACACGTGGTGAGCGACTACCGCTCCTTAAGCCTTTCTCTCAAGGCCCACCCCGTCTCCTTCCTGCGTGAGCGGCTGGCGCGCAGCCGCGTCGTCCCCAGCGCCGTGTTGCGAGCCAGGCGGAACGGCGAGCGCCTGTCGGTGGCGGGCCTTGTCCTCATCCGCCAGCGCCCAGGCACGTCGAAGGGCATCATCTTCATGACCATTGAGGACGAGACGGGTGTGGCCAACATCGTCGTCCGCACCCAAGTCTTCGAGCGCTTCCGGGCCGAGGTGCTGGGGGCCCGCCTCATCCGCGTCACCGGCCGCCTGCAGAACGTCTCCGGCGTCATCCACGTGATAGCCGAGCGGATCGAGAACCTGAACCCGTGGCTCAATCTTCTGACCGCGGAGGAGGGGCAGCAGGAGATCCGCTGGACCAGATCCGCCGACCCGGCTTCCTGCACAGCTTCCGGTCCGGGCAAGCCAGACGGCGTATCATCGGTCATGCCGAAGGGGAGGAATTTTCATTGAAGCGGTTCTTGCGCTCCTGAACCGCGCCGGGGCGGGGAAGCATGGGAACAGTTTGAGGGGGGGGGCGGCAGGACGCCTTCCGGTGAACCGTGGCGAGGCGCTGGCATGAGGAGGGTGCGCGAAGCACCGGGAAAGGGCTTCCCGGTCGCACAGGCGCAGGCAGGAACGTGCCTGGCGGGGAGGGAAAAGCGAGCGCCGAATTCCCGCCCGCTCGTTTCGCGCCTCCGTTCGGCCCGAACGGCTTGCGTCGTGTCCTGTCTGCACGGCATGCGTCGAGCCTGCCTGCACGGCGTGCGCTCCGTCTCGCCGTCAGCACGTGCGCGATCGGCTCACTCGTTGTCCTGCAACTCGCGCGCTTCGGAAGGCAGCATCACCGGCACGCCATCCCGCACGGGATAAGCCAGGCGGGCGCGACGCGAGATGAGCTCCTGCCGCTCCGGATCCCACTCCAGCGGGCCCTTGGTGAGCGGGCAGACGAGCAGCTCGAGCAGCTTTGGATCGACCGAATTCCTGTTTGAGCGGGCGCCTTCCATCGGCATGACCTCACGGACGGTTCAGGGCGGAACGCTCCGGCCTTTGTCTGCCTGCAATCATAGCAGCCTCAAACCGGGGATGCTTCGGCACAAATAAGCGGAGCGCGGCGGCAGGGGAAGTGGCTAGCTTGTCCCATCGGAGCCGCGACGCGCACTCCGGCGGCTCCGCGAAGCTGCAGACCAGGTTTCTGTCAGAGGCAGGAATCAACCGGCGCGGTTCCCGCAACCATCGCTGCCAGGATCTTCGTTCGAGCGGGACAGGACCGTTCAAAGTTTCAGGCAACAGCCTGCCCCGCATGGACCGGCTTGCCGGTCATCTCCGTGGGCCACGAAGCGAGAAGGGCTTGCAGACGCTCGGAAACTGCCTAGGAACCGCAAGCCGTGTTGAGCGGAACTGGCACCCCCTGAAGCGGAACGAGATGCACACCGAAGCCTGGCCGCAGTGGAGGAGGGCGGCCGCAGCGGCGGTCCGCACCAATCTCCGTTCCGCGAATCAGGCGAACAGCAGCGAGGAAAGCTTCCGGCGGCCGGCAATCGTTGCCTTGTCTGTCACGCCCCAGGCCTCGAACAGCTCAAGCAGCTTCTTGCGCGCGCCGTCGTCGTTCCACGTGCGGTCAGCCTTCACGATGGCGAGCAGGTGATCGGTCGCCGCGTCGCGCTGGCCGCGCGCATTGCAGATCAGCGCCAGGTCGAACCGGGCCTGATGGTCGCTCGGGTTCTCCGCCAGACGCCGCTCCAGTTCAGCCGGGTCGCCCAACTTCGCCACCTCTTCCATGAGCGCGATCTTGGCGCGCACCGCAGCGACGGCCGGAACATCGGCCTTGTCTGCGGGAATGCGCTCCAGAACCTGTTTGGCGCGGTCGGTCTGCCCGGCCTCGAACAGCATGTCGGCCATGGCCGACAGCGCGTCCACGTTTTCGGGATCCTGCTGCAGGATGGCGGCGTAGATTTGTGCGGCGGTCTGGGTGTCGCCGGCGCCGCGCGCCTCGGCGGCTGCCGCCAGGGCCTCCTCGATACGCCCGCCGCCGCCCTGCGCCACGCGGTTGATGAACTCGCGGATCTGGCTTTCCGGAACGGCGCCCATGAAGCCATCAACCGGCTGGCCGTCCTTGAAGGCGATCACGGCAGGGATGGACTGGATGCCGAGCTGGCCCGGAATGGCGGGATGTTCGTCGATGTTGAGCTTCACGAGCTTCACGCGGCCGCGTGCCTCGCGCACCACCTTTTCGAGCGCCGGCGCAAGCTGGCGGCACGGGCCGCACCAGGGCGCCCAGAAGTCGACCAGCACGGGCTGGTTGCGCGATTCGCGAATCACGTCCGCGGCGAAGGCGGCGGTCGTCGTGTCCTTGATCAGCTCGGCCTCGGATGGGGCAGAGAAACCGGCCGCACCGCCGGACCCGGCGCCAAACGTCACGTTCGTCTGGGTCGTTCCGCCATTGGCGTAGCCGCCAGCATAAGGATTGTTCCAGTCGCTCATTCTTGCCCTTTCACCAGCTCTTTGATGTCCACCCATCCCGGGCCGCAGGCCCGCAGTTTGATGTGGCGATCATTGCGAAACTTTCAAGATCATAGGCTCGTGTCCCGTTGCGCGGATAAAGCGCAGCAGGTCGTCGCGCTGAATCGTCGTCGTCGCCGCGTTGTGCAACGGATGGCCGGTGATGATGTCGCTCTCCATGAGGTGCGAATCAAGAATCACCGTCACCTCGTGATTCGTGTCGTTGATGAGTCCGAAGACGGTCACCGAACCGGGAATCACGCCGAGCAGCTCCATCATCTTTTCCGGTTTGCCGAAGGAAAGCCGCCCGGAAGCGCCGATCACATGATGCAGCTGCTTGAGGTCCACCACGGCATCCTGCTCGACGACGACCAGGAAATGCCGGTCCTTCCGGTCGCGGAGAAACAGGTTCTTCGTGTGCGCGCCGGGGATTTGCGCGGAGATGCCGTGTGATTCGCTGACGGAAAACACTGGGGGGTGCGTGTAGGTGGTTACGGTTATCCCCAGGGATTCGAGGAACTGCATCAGCTCGTCAGGTGTTTTCGGCATTGTCCCCTCGCGCTTGTTTATCCGGGGTTTTTAGGCAAACGGCGGGCTTTCTGGCAAGCGAAAGCCTTGCCGTTGCTGGCCCGAAAGCGGGGGTGCGGCAACTCATTCACATGTCATCCAAAAAATCTGCATTTTCCCTGTTGCATTCGGACCGGAGTTCAGCCATATAGGCGCCACCTGCAGCGCCGGACGGTGTTGCGAAAGCGGGTGTAGCTCAGGGGTAGAGCACAACCTTGCCAAGGTTGGGGTCGTGGGTTCGAATCCCATCGCCCGCTCCAGTTTCTCTCACGAAAAGCCGCGCTTAGCGCGGCTTTCGTGCTTTTGGCATGGGGCCTTTCCCTGCGGCCGAAAGGCTGCTCTTTCCCGCCCTCAGGCTAAGCGTCCAGGCTCTTCCCGGACACTGGGATTTTCCCCGGCAGCTGATTCTGCGCGGGGTGAAGCGGGTCACGCTTTTCCCGATTGCCCCAGGGGGGGGCGTTTCGTTCCCGGGTTCTTACGAATGCGCATCGCGGTCGTTCGGGGTAACGAGAGATGGAGGTCTGGCGGGGCACGCCGAATCGCCGATTCGCAACCGATGCGCGCCTGTTGAAATAATTTTCGCCCACGCCTTGTATTCGCCGCAATGGCCGCCTAGATAGAGGTCATCGAACTTGTTGATGAACTTGGATTGGCGCCCACGGGCGCGTCTCTGATCTTCCTTCTCAATTTCGACTCCTCGAACGTCCGGCGCGGTGCCGGGCGCGGGAACCTACATCCGATTGAAGGGGATGCATCATGAACACCGGAACAGTTAAGTTCTTCAACGAGACCCGCGGCTACGGCTTTATCGAGGTTGGCGGCGGCCAGCCGGACGTCTTCGTCCACATTTCCGCGGTTGAGCGCTCTGGCATGAGCACACTGCGCGAAGGCCAGCAGCTGAGCTTCGAGGTCGTGCGGGACGTCCGCAACGGCAAGCTCGCCGCCCAGAACCTGCAGCTCGCGTAAACAGCCGCATTCCGGCGGGCGTATGCCCGTCCTGCCGGCCCCGGTTATACCGAAGTTTGGCGCTTCGGCCCGCTGACCACGGATGTACTGGCAGCAGCCTTTAGGCGCCCGTCGCATTTCACTGCCGGATCTGTCCGGCAGCGGGAATGCGACAAACAGTTTGGAAGGGCGGACGAGGCGCTCTGCGCCGGACCGCCATCTGAAGGAAGAAGGTCGGGTCCGCCCCGGCCTTTTTTCTTTTTCCAAGCGGTCCCAGGAAAAGTGGATACCGGTTTTCCGTCCGGGACCGCGATGAACAAAACATCGGTCCCAGGAAAAGTGGGCACCGGTTTTCCGTCCGGGACCGCGACAGCAAACAACGGTCTAAAGAGAGGACCCGGCTTTCCGTGCCGGACCGCCCGGATCCGCGAACACCGAACCCCGCTTTCCCTCTGAACCCGCAAGAAACTCCCGAGGAGGAACCCATGAGCCAGACGCTCATCGATCAAGTTTTCACCCCCAAGCCCAACCGCTTCGAGACACGCCAGGACACGACCACGCGCGTTGCGCGCGAGATCATCGAGCAGGAGGTGGCAGCCCGCGAGGCCAAGACAGCCCGCCTGCGCGCTGCCCGCGAGGCGAGGGAGGCGGAAGAAGCTGCTTCACAGCCTGTTACGCCGCGCCCGCGCCGCATGCCGAAGCCGGCGTTGCGCCGCGGCGGCACGCGCTGACGCGGTCCGGCGTTTCGCTCGAGTTTCTGAAGCGACCGCTTCACCACACCCCGACTTGCCGGGGAGCGAGCCGTCCAGGAAGGCAGGCGAACGGCACGGCGCACTCTGAAAGCCCGCGACCTTTGACGCGCTCCGCGTCCGGCCGGGGCCTTCCTCCCGACCGGGACCGACAACAGCGGTACGGGGGAAACCCGAAATGACCTTCTTGAAAGCCCGCCTCGCGCGGGCTTTCTTGTTTCCCGCGTCCATCTCACACGTCCGCGGCCGGGCAGCGCCCTTGTCTTGTTCCTGATCAAGGCATTGTCTACCTTCCGCGTGCATTGAGCCCTGCAGCCATCATGGCGCGGAAGGCAACACGGAAAGGGGTCGGGCATGGCCGGGAAGAAGCTGGTGGTCACAGGTGCGGTGATGGGCGGACTTGCGGTTGCGCTGGGCGCTTACGGAGCCCATGGGCTGCGCGCGCATGTCGGCCCGCAGGAACTCGCCTGGTGGCAGACCGGTGTGCAGTATCACATGTGGCACGCGCTGGCGGTGCTGGCGCTCGGCCTTTCCGGCCAGGCGTGGGGACGCCTGCCCGGCTGGCTGTTTGTGCTGGGTGCGGCGATCTTCTCCGGCACCCTCTATGCCATGGCGCTCGGCGCTCCCCGCTGGCTCGGCGCCATCACGCCCGTCGGCGGCGTGTTGATGATCGCCGGCTGGGCGGCGCTGGCGTGGAAAGCGGGGAGGGTTGGGAAACTCGGCGCCTAAGCCTCTTGCGTTACAGCCGTACGTAGCTCCGCCGCCTCGGCTTCTGTATCGTCAGGTGGGGTATTTTTCTCATGGTTTCCGCCAAGAACACCCAAATAACTAAGCACCTCAAAGAGGAATGGCTTCATGAAGCACATTCGAGCATGAACATCTTCATCTTTAAACCTGCTCACATGCCTTGCGACATCAACTTTCGTTCCTAGTCGGAACTTTTTTCGGACAAAAATTTCCTTCCTTCCAGAGATTCTGGGACTAAAGTCATCGCCTTGAACAAGAGCTACTAGACGTTCCTCTGGATATATTTCGAGCAGTTCCCTTGGTGTGCGACTCTCAAGCATACCTTGGGAGTCAGCCCATTCCCAAATCTCCTCATCATAAAGATGTTCCAGAGTTATCTGTAAACGGTAATGGGCCTGCAATATTGGGATAATATGAGGAGGTTTAGGGTAACAAAAGCACTTCGCCGAAGAAATCACCCCTTCCGTTCTATTCCAGGCTTTCCTTTGTTCATTAGCATCGAGATCAAGGATGCCAGCGGCTCGTGGTCTTTGGGGATGGTGCTTGTGGTGCGCACGCCAACCGCGCAACATGTCGATGACAAATTCGTGACCTCCCCCACTCTCTTTCGTCTCAAAATCAACCAAACTGGAACAGTCCGGATAAAAAGCTTTGACGCAGCGTTCCAGTACAATCTTATCACTTTCACCTTCTACAAAGATCTTAGGTCGATTTTGTTTCGCCAGCTCTTGGGCCCGGAGGCTGGCCTCCGCCTGTTCACGCACATTGCGAATCAAGTCCTGCACTCTCGGCGCCAAGATGGCGACAGTTCCCATTCTGTCGTCCAGATCGTTAATCTGCGTAGTTGCAGTTGTCCCCCGCTCGTCATTTTCCCGATAAACATGGCAGCATACAACATTCCTATTCTCTGTATTTTTTAGATCATAAAAAACCGGTGAGTGTGTAGTAAGTAGTATTTGCGCGACATTCTGAGAAAATGACGAAAATTGAGCAGCCAACTCAATTGCATTTCCAAACTCAAGATTATTCTCTGGCTCCTCGTAAGCCCAAATAAAACTATAAGGTGCGGCTCCCTGCCGCTGTAGAGATCGTTTTTTTTCTGAAATAAATTTCAAAATCAATGGTATGTGTCTTACCTTTATTCCATCTCCCCTGCTATCAAGTGAAATAGACTTTTCGCCGCCGAGAAAATCTAAACGTTGGAAAATTGGCGTAAGGTCTTTTGGTAACGCAAGTCGCGTTTTGATTCTTAGAGAATCGAGAATTTCGGCACTAAGACTTGAAAGATGGTCGGCAATTGATTTTTCAAATGAACTACTTGATTCTACGAAACTTTTTGATGCTACTGACCTGTCCCGGCTTTTTCGATCCAAGGTAACTTGAGACAATGGCCTCTCAGAGAGTGAGAGGCATATGAAGAAGACGCGATACAGCGACGAGCAGATAGTCC